>CBDUBA010000013.1:0-64350 GCA_965365275.1 uncultured Cyclobacteriaceae bacterium
TCAAGAGCCCCCGGTCGGATTCGAACCAACGACCTGATGATTACAAATCAACTGCTCTGACCAACTGAGCTACGGAGGCTTTTCTCACCAATCATATTTTAGAATAAATCTAAAACGATCGCAAAAGTAATCTCTTTAATGATCTTTTGAAAAGATAGATGTGTAATTTTTTAAATTTTATTTAAAACTTTCAATTCTTCACGCAATTCTTGAAGTTGGGCTGTTGCTTGCGCTATTTTTCCATTAAATTCTTCTCTCACTTTGTCCGCATTTTTCGATTTGGCAAAAAACTCAATATTGTTTTTCCATAATGCAATATCATTCTCTATTTTGCTGATCAGGCGTTTAACTTCAACCTCTTTGCGATGTATCCTTTTATCGGCATTAGGGCTTGCCTTAAGTTTATCAACCTCCGCAGCAAAGCGTAGTTCACTCTTTTCTGAATCTGTTAAATCAAAACTATCTAAGAATATTTCAGTGGTGTGATTAAATCTCTTTTGGATCCTTTTTATAGTATTTCTTGGTACAAAGCCAATTCCATTAAAATTCAATTGTAGCTCCTTGAAACGCTCTATATTCTTGTCCTTATCCTCCACCATTTTTTCTATCTCAGCACAGATCTCTTCCTTTTTCTTTAGATTGACCTTATATTCACTTTCGACCTCCTTAGAATGCTCCCGCCTTTTATTAAAGAATGTATCGCATGCTTTTTTGAACTTTTTATAAACTTCATTCCTGTTTTTTTCAGGAACCGGGCCAATATCTTTCCATTCCCTTTGAAGTTCCTTCAATTGTTCGGCCGTTTTCTCCCAATCATTGCTGTCCTGTAATTTTTCGGCCTGTTTTACAAGCTCTTCTTTTTTCAATAGGTTATCATCCCGTTGACTCTCAAGTTTTTTGAAAAACTTATTCTTATTATTAAAGAAAGATTTAAAACTCGACCAGAAATGCTTATTTATATCCTTTGCTTGTTCCCTGGGGAGTCCGCCAATAGATTCCCATTTTTTCTGCAAATCCAGAATTTCCTTAGTTTTTTCATTCCATTCAGAAATTTTATCTGAATCAAAATCATCGTATTTAGTTACTTCTTCAACCAACTGCTTTTTCGATTCAAGATTTTCATGTAATTCTTTCTTCAGGCCACTTACATAATCTTTTCTTCGGTTATATACAGCATCTGATGCAGATTTGAACCTTTGCCAAACCACTTCCTGCATTTCCTTTGGAACAGGACCAATATGTTTGAATTCCTCGTGAAGTTCATTTAATTCCTTAACAGCATCCCTGATAACTTCATATTCCAAAAGTTGTTCGGCCTTTTCGCAAAGTTCGATTTTAGATTCAAGGTTTTTCTTTCTATCCAGCTCCTTGAGTTCAAAGTAAATACTCCGATTGTCGTAAAAACGATCGATCAGGATATTATATGTGGCCCACATTGATTTTGCATAGGCGGAAGGAACCGGTCCAATGGAACGCCATTCATTAGTAATATTCTTGAGTGCACTGATACTGGCATTTGTTTCTTCCCCATCAACTATTGCCCTGAGTTTTTCTAGTATTTCCTGCTTACGAGCCAGGTTATCCTCTTTATTCTTCTCCAGCTCAGAATAATATGCATTTCGTCGTCCTTTGTACTTATCATTTAGATTTGCATATCGGGAATCAAGGGCGTCTCCAACATATTTAAAGTCAATCTCCACGCCACCATCATCCAGGAATTTCTGTAATGCTTCCTTTTTCTCGGATTCTACAATTTGTTGATAAAATGGCTTTAGCTCCTTAATTTTTTTCTCTGCCAGTTTTATATCATCTATTTTGAGCAGTTCCTCAAATTCATTTATTAATTCATCTTTTTTTAGAACACTATAATCCTTATCTTCTTCTATCACTTCTTCCTGATGAGTTTCTTCTTTTACAAGTTCATCCTCAACTGCTTCTTTTTCTTCGGTCTCAGGTGATTTTGCGGATTTAGGTGACTTCCCAGCAAGTTCTTCCTGAGATTCTTTTGAGTCTTTCGATTCATCATCCTTGTCCTGGTTAGATGTACTGGATTTTGCATCAATCTGTTCCTTATCTACCGCATCAGATGAATCATTCGTAGCAATAGGTGATTCTTTTTCTTCATCATGGGGGCTTGCGGTAACATCAGGAGCCTCTTTCCCCCCTGCTTGAGATTCGCCCTCTTCAGCAAGTGGTGGTATCGTTTCGGCTTCTGATTCTTCCTTGGTTGACTCAGATTCCATTTCATGAGTCTCGTTTTCGGATGTAATGGATTCAGATTTAGGGGCTTCTTTATTTTCTTCCTCGACGTCAGCTTGGGGAGCTATTGATGGATCTTCTTTTTCTTTCTTTTTCTCTTCATCAGGGATCTTTGAGGCAGGGATATCCCTTGATTCATCATTTTGGTTGGATTCATGAGGTTCATTTATTTCAGATGAACCACTTTCTTCAATAGAAGAACCATTGATGGAATTATCTGGATTTTGATTTTTTGTAACAGATTCTTGATCTGCAGCTAAAGAACTTTCCTTTTTCTCTTTCACCTCAAATAAATTTTCATTATTCATATCCATTCCCTCCTTAGGAAGCTCTCTTCCTTTTTCAGTATCGGTCATGTTAAATTATAATATTGTGCGAAATTGGCAATTATTCATAAATATGTCAAAAACTTAATTCATCCTGGGATCAACGGGATAGTTGGCAAAAACTTTAAATTTTCCACCCATACCTTTGAGAATTTCCTTCCATAGCATTTTAGAGTTAATGTCAAAAACGCTTTTCTCGGTAGCATGCTCATAAATGATCCAGGATTTCTGTTTTAATTCCTCCTCCAGCTGCCCAGGTGCCCAGCCTGAATAACCTAGAAAGAATTTAAAATTGTCCTTATTAATCTCTCCACTATTTATTATGGCAATCAACTGTTCATAATTACCCCCCCAATAAATATTTTCTCCGATCTGTATACTGCCTTCCAATAGGTTTTTCGAACGATGAATAAAATGAAGTGTGTCCTGCTGGACCGGTCCACCAATATAAAGTGGCGCGTTAAAATTATGTGTGTCCTCTACAGCTTCATCGAATTTTAATATTGAAGGTTTATTCAAAATAAATCCAATACTACCTTCCTCATTATGTTCACACAGTATAATGACCGTTCGTTCGAAATTTGGATCAGGCAAAAATGGTTCAGATACCAGAAAACAACCTTTTTTTGGGGTTAATATCTGTTGATAATTGAAATAATCCATAAATTACGCTAGTGTCCCAGTATTCAAATTACAATGCGTGATTGTAATTAAATCTATTAACAAACATGAATTGTTATCCGGTACAAATCATATTATATTAATAGGGAATTCCAAATATTTAAAATTAAACTTATAATATTGTACCAATAAAGACAACCTAAATCCATAAAAGGTTGGTTTTTGTTTTAAAACAATTAAAAATAATGCTGCCAACAAATGGTTGAGATCAAGATAGGAGATATAAGGAGGGAATTTTCGAAAAAGAAACTAAAACCAGAACTTCTTCACGATAATCCAGTAAAACAGTTCCAGATATGGCTTAATGAAGCAATTAAAGCCGAGGTTCCCGAAGCAACTGGTATGTGTCTTGCTACCGTGGATCTGGATGGACAGCCTTCTACCCGCATGTTGCTTCTAAAGGATGTCATAAATGAGGAATTTGTTTTTTATACAAATTACCGCAGTCAGAAAAGTAAAGACCTGGAAAATAATTCGAAATGTGCCATGAACTTTTTCTGGCCGGAGTTGGAGAGACAGGTAAATATTCTTGGAACTGCCCATAAAGTTTCTCCTGATATTTCTGATGAATATTTCAAGACCCGACCTTATAAAAGCCAGGTTGGTGCATGGGCCAGCCCCCAGAGTGAGCCGATCCAATCAAGAAACTTCATCAAGTTGGAATTTGCAAAATATGCTGCCAGATTTATGGGAAAACCTGTTCCAAGGCCTCCACACTGGGGCGGTTATAGCCTTAAGCCGTACTCAATCAGCTTCTGGCAAGGCAGACCAAATCGCTTGCATGACAGAGTAAAATACACATATATTGATTCCGGGAAATGGGAAAAAGCCCGAATAGCACCCTGATTAGGAAACAATATGAACTATATCTTACAAGATATGCTCAGCAGCGAGAATATCTTGAGAATGAACCGGTACAAGATAACCTGGGCCTCATTGTAACCATCCCTTGTTTCAATGAACCAGATATTCTCACCACCCTGGAATCAATATACCAGTGCAAACCGACAAAATTACCAGTTGAGATCCTCATATTAATTAATCATCCTGCTGGCTCGCCACTGGAGGTGATCAAACAGAATAAAAGCAGTTATGAAGAGGTTAATCGCTGGTTACAAACCCATAATGAAAGACATAAAAAATTCCATGTCATATGGGTTCGGGATCTTCCAGTCAGACATGCTGGTGTTGGCTTGGCCAGGAAAATTGTAATGGATGAAGCCATAAGGAGACTATTGAGATCAGGGAATATGGAAGGTATTGTGGTTGGCCTAGATGCTGACACGACATGTGATCCAAATTATCTACTTGAAATAGAAACGTATTTTAAAACTCATCCCGAGGCAAATGGAGCTAACATTTACTTCGAGCATCCCCTAAAACCAGATACGGAGGATAAAAAAAACATAGGTATAGCTTCCTATGAATTACATCTCCGGTATATGGTACATGCATTAAGATATTCAAAATTCCCATATGCTTTCCATACTGTTGGTTCATGCCTAGCTGTTCGAGGTTCAGTATACGTAAAACAGGGGGGAATGAACCGCAGAAAGGCCGGCGAGGACTTTTACTTTCTTCAAAAAATAATACCTCTGGGCGATTTTGGAGAAATCAATACTACAAGGATCATACCTTCAGGCCGTGAATCAAATCGTGTACCTTTTGGTACAGGGAAGGCAATGATGAATTGGTCAAAGTCAGGTGAAAAAGTTTTTAAAACTTATAATCCTGAGATCTATAATGAGCTATTTCATTTATTTTCCGGAATTGATTATTTATTCAATTCGAAAAACTCCGAATTGGAAGGCTATTATAGAGAATTTGGTCCATGCATGAAGAAATTTATCGGCTTATCTGACTGGACTGGTAAAATTAAACGAATTCAAACTGAATCAACATCGCTGAAAACATTCAGATACCGCTTTTTTCAATGGATGAATGGCCTAAGTACACTTAAATTTATCCACTATGCCAGAGACACAAAGTACAGGAATGTACCAGTAATTGAAGCCTACCATTGGATGATAAAACAGATTGGTTTAAATGGATCCGGTGCAAATAATGTAATCGAAGGATTGCTTGAATTAAGAAATTATGACCGGGAAAATCCCTGGTACCTGAAGTCTGATTAGATTTCTAAATTAAATCCTTCAGATCACGTACTCCGGGTTCTCTTTGGACAGTAAATCCTTCTCCATATTTTACGCCTATTGCATGCCCCCAGACTCGGGCTCTACTTTCAAGAAACTCTAAAAATCCCGGTTTGGAAATATATGTTTCAGGCTCATCGCTATCAGGATCATAAAATTGTGATTTAAATGCCCGGATTGATTCTGCTTTTTTATCCCAGAACGCCGATATATCAACAATAATATCAGGTTTTATAGAATAACTCTGTATATAATGATAAATAACCTTAGGTCTCCAGGGACTTAAATCCTCGCCGTCAGATAATCGAATTTTCTCTAATCCACTGTAAAAGCACGATTCCCGAACAAGTTCGGCTGCACGTCTATGATCTGGATGACGGTCTGTAATGGCATTTGCCAATACAATTTCCGGTCTGTATTTACGAATGCTTTTAGCAATTTCCAGTATGTTTTTCTTTGAGATATCAAAAAAACCGTCAGGCATTTGCAGATTTTCCCTTATACTCAGCTTTAATATCTCTGAAGCCTTCGCGGCCTCCTCCTCCCGTAGCTCAACAGATCCCCTGGTACCTAATTCACCCTGAGTCAGATCAATAACCCCAATACTTTGACCTAACGATTGCTGAAGCGCAAGGGTTCCGCTGCAGGAAAGTTCTATATCATCAGGATGTGCAGCAAATGCCAGAATATCGAGTTTCATTTTAAAATTATATATTTCTGAATATGATTAAAAATAATAAACAGATCCAATTAAAATTATTCTATCCCCTAGTTGATCCTGACCCTCTGGCCTATTCTGAGGATAGAATTTCTACTTATACCATTCAAGCTGCACATTTTGCTGACAGAAACGCCATAACGGTAGCTCAATCCGCTCAATGTATCTCCACTTCTGATCACATGATACCTTATCTTGTTTGCTTCCTCAAGGTAGGCAAAAGTGCTATGGTTAATGATATATTTTGAAGAAATTATTTTGTTTTCCTTAAAATCAAAAATCTGATTGGGATCAATCGCATTGCCAGAATATCTCAATTCAAAATGAAGGTGCGGGGCAGTGGATCTGCCTGAATTACCTCCTTTACCTATAACATCTCCGGCACGTACTTCCTCTCCCAATTTAACTAAGGTTTTCGATAGATGAGCATATAGTGTTTCAAGTCCATTCTTGTGTCGGATAACAATAAATCGTCCAAATCCACGCCTTTCATATCCTGTAATTCGAACCACACCATCAAAAGCTGCATAAACAGGATTTCCCGTCCTGACCCTGAAATCAATACCGTAATGCCATACAGCCCTGCGAAGGCCGAAATCCGATGTTACAATGGATTTATCCAATGGAGAATGCCAGTTCCCTAAATCATTCTCATTATATAATATGAGTTTCACAGAATCCTGATAATGTTCTCCATTGAAACCATAAGGATTCAGCTTGTTGGATTCCCAAAGTTTGTAATAATCAAAGCCGTTAATGTAAACACAATCGATTTTATATAACCCCTCCACACTATAATATGGCGGCAATGGATCTTTTTCCATCAGTAGATCCAGCTTAAAATTTTTATAGGGTTGAGGATAGATAAGACTTGTATAATTTGGGCTACCGTTGAAAGACAAATTAGGAGCATTCTCCTTCGTTGAAGGGGTATAAATCCTCTTTGATCCAACTGGTTGAAAGGTATTTACAGACCCAGGTTGACCGTAGTTTGCCAGGAAAGTGGAATCAAACTCATAGTTGTAATTTTGAGCAGACAACTCCAATGAATTGCCTGCCCAAAATATAATTATGACGATCAGTACTCTTTTTATCACTATGCTGTTTCTAACTCTTTCTCAGCCAGGAATTTTTCAGCATCAAGGGCTGCCATACAACCAGATCCTGCTGCAGTAATAGCCTGCCGGTAGATCTTATCCTGTACATCCCCTGCCGCAAATATTCCAGGAATATTTGTTTTGGCAGATCCTGCCTGTGTTTTTATATATCCTTGTTCATCAATATCAAGATAATCCTTAAATATATCAGTATTGGGTGTATGACCTATTGCTACAAAAAAGCCGCTTATCGGAACATCCCTTTTCTCCCCGGTCACTTTGTTTAATACCCGAACTGCCTCAACTTCATTTTCTCCTAAAATTTCATCGGTAACCGAATTCCATAACACTTCAATATTTGGTGCATTCTGAACCCGCTGCTGCATAATTTTTGATGCCCGCATCTCATCCCTTCTCACGATCATATAAACCTTATTGCAGATTTTACTTAGATAACTTGCTTCCTCGGCTGCTGAATCACCACCTCCGACCACAGCTACATCCTGTCCTTTGAAGAAAAACCCGTCACACACAGCACAGGCTGAAACACCTTTTCCATTCAATCTCTCTTCCGAAGGAAGTCCTAACCATCTTGCAGAAGCACCAGTCGCAATAACTACACTTTTTGCTGTAATCTCTTCGGACTCATCAATAGTTACCTTAAATGGATATGAGGAAAAGTCTACCGAAGTAGCTAATCCATATTTTACCTCAGTACCAAAGCGTTCAGCCTGTCCCTGAAGATCCATCATCATCTGTGGGCCCTGAACACCATCAGGATAACCTGGGAAGTTCTCGACATCAGTAGTTATGGTCAGCTGCCCCCCAGGTTGCCCCCCCATATAAACCACAGGTTTAAGGCCCGCTCTGGCAGCATAAATAGCTGCTGTATACCCTGCAGGTCCAGAACCTAATATTAATACATCAATTTCTTGATTTGCCATTTTTAAAATTTTTTCAATATTAAACAATTTACGAAAATTTGTCAGGTTGACATATCATATATATCAAAATCCAGACAAAAAAAAGGCATCAAATATGATGCCTTGTTCATATGTGTCAGTATTTGTTACGAAATTGACAGTGAATTGTTGTGTGTAACCTGTATTTTAACCCAGATAAGGTTTTAAAGTCTTACTACGGGAAGTATGGCGAAGGCGCCTGATTGCTTTTTCCTTAATTTGCCGAACCCTTTCACGTGTTAGATTAAATTTCTCCCCTATTTCCTCCAATGTCATGGCATGTTCTCCATTCAGTCCGAAATACAAGGCTATAACATCAGCTTCCCGTTGAGTAAGCGTAGAAAGTGCCCGCTGCACCTCTCTTCGTAGAGAATCATTGATCAATCCCTGATCAGGTGTTGGATCAGTATCATTTTCAAGTACATCGAGCAGGCTATTTTCTTCTCCCTGGACAAATGGAGCATCCATAGAAACATGACGTCCGGATATTTTCATTGTATCAACTACTTCAGAGGAAGTAACATCCAGCACATCTGCCAATTCGTCAGGTGATGGTTCACGCTCATATTTTTGCTCCAGTTCACTGAAGGTTTTTGAGATCTTATTTAAGGATCCGACTCTATTGAGTGGAAGTCTGACAATTCTTGATTGTTCTGCAAGGGCCTGCAGGATCGATTGCCTTATCCACCAGACAGCATAGGAAATAAATTTAAAACCGCGGGTTTCATCAAATCGTTGTGCAGCTTTTATCAGTCCCAAGTTGCCTTCATTTATTAAATCCCCTAGAGACAGGCCCTGATTCTGATACTGTTTGGCAACAGAAACCACAAATCTGAGATTTGCTTTGGTAAGTCTTTCCAAAGCCATCTGATCTCCTTCTTTTATTCTTTTTGCGAGCTCAACCTCTTCATCGGGTGTTAACAGATCAACTTTTCCGATCTCTTGTAAATATTTATCAAGAGACTGGCTTTCTCTGTTGGTAATCTGCTTACTGATCTTTAGTTGTCTCATGCAATCGCCTTTATAATCATCCGTTAATTTAACAGATAAACATAATTATTAAGTTCCCAAAACAATTACATTAGGGCAATTATACACAAAAAGATTTCAATAATTATTAAGATTACTTACTTTCTGGCCTCTTTTTTTTCAGGTCTTTTTAGTAGTGCTTTTCTGGATAACCGGTATTTCCCAGTTTTCTTATCTACGTCAATTAGCTTGATCTTTACCTCTTCACCAATTTCAAGTATTCCGTCCATGGATTCAACACGTTCCCATTTTATTTCAGAAATATGCAGCAATCCTTCCTTACCCGGCATAAATTCTATTATTGCTCCAAATGACATTATTGATTTAACAACGCCATCGTATACTTCTCCAACCTCAGGAACAGCCACAATACTTTTTACCCATTGAACAGCCTTCTCCATATTCTCTTTGGCCGTTGCAAAAATGCTTACTTTTCCACCTTCCTTCACTTCTTCAATGACAATGGTCGTGGCTGTTTCTGCCTGGATCTCCTGAACTACCTTTCCTCCCGGGCCAATCAATGCGCCAATCATATCTTTTGGAATGGTGAGAATACTGTATCTCGGTGCATTTGGTTTAAATTCCGCTCTTGGGGCGCTTATTGTCTTAAGCATTTCGTTAAGAATATGCTCTCTACCTTTTTTAGCCTGGTCCAGAGCTTCAGTAAGAAGTTCATAAGAAAGACCTTCAATTTTGATGTCCATCTGACAGGCAGTAATTCCATTCTTAGTACCAGTAACTTTGAAATCCATATCTCCGAGATGGTCTTCATCACCCAATATATCAGAAAGAATAGCATATTTCCCTGATTCAGGATCAGAAATCAATCCCATGGCGATACCTGATACCGGTTCCTTTATCTTTATTCCTGAGTCCATCAATGCAAGGGTCCCTGCGCATACAGTAGCCATTGATGATGACCCATTTGATTCCAGAATATCAGAAACAATTCGAATCGTATATGGATTCTCTTCCTCTCCTGGGATCATTTTTTTCAATGCCCTGAGGGCCAGGTTTCCATGGCCAACCTCTCTTCTTCCGGGGCCTCTGTTCGGCCTGACTTCTCCAGTCGAAAATCCAGGAAAATTATAATGCAGAAAGAACTTATTGGATCCGGCAATCAAAGCACCGTCGACCATTTGTTCATCCAGCTTAGTACCCAGCGTTACTGTTGTCAGGGATTGAGTTTCTCCCCTGGTAAATATTGCTGATCCATGAGCAGATGGAAGAAAATCAACCTGTGACCAGATATCCCTGATCTCATCAAATTTTCTGCCGTCGAGTCGTTTATTTTCTTTGAGCATCATGGCACGGACGGCTTCCTTCTCAATATCATGGAAATATCTTTTCACCATATCCAGATCAACTTCATGATCTTCAGGCAATCCTTCTTCGTATTCATCTATAAGTGCCTGAAAAGCATCACCACGTTCAGATTTTACATTGATCTCTGATTTAGCGATATCATATACTTTATCATAAAAAAGACCGTGAAGTTCCTTCTTCAGATCCTCATCATTGGTTTCATGATCATAGGTCCGCTTTTCGGTTTTTCCAACCATTGCTTCAAGTTCTTTCTGAACCTTACATTGTTCTTTTATGGCCTTATGAGCAAAATTAATTGCCTCAACCATTTCAGCTTCGCTGACCTCATTCATTTCCCCTTCTACCATCAGGATATTATCAATCGTGGCAGCAACAATCATGTCGATATCCGCATCCCCGGCATCTTTCATACTGGGATTAACCATGAGTTTACCATCCACTCTAACAACACGCGCTTCTGATATTGGCCCATGGAAGGGAATATCTGATACACTTAAAGCAGTAGAAGCAGCCAGCGCAGCCAATGAATCCGGCAAAACATCTTCGTCAGCCGATATTAAAAATATGTTTACCTGCGTTTCAGCATGATAATCATCCGGGAAAATTGGTCGTATAGCGCGGTCTACCAGCCGGCTGACCAGAATTTCATGATCAGATAACCGACCTTCACGTTTCAGGAACCCTCCGGGGATTCTTCCTGCGGAAGCGAATTTTTCCTGATAATCTACTGATAAAGGAAGGAAATCAGCACCTTCCCTGCCTTCTTTATTAGACACTACAGTAGCTAATAGCATGGTGTTTCCCATTTTTACAACAGCAGAACCGTTGGCTTGTCGTGCCAGTCTACCGGTTTCTATGGTAATTTCTCTGCCATCGTCTAATTTGATTGATTTTTCAAAAATTTGTGGAAGCATAAAATTATTTAATTATTATTAGATCTTATTTCTTAGGGTTGGAATAATAAAAAAAGGGGAATTAAATAAATCCCCGCTTTTTCTTATTTTCTTAATTTCAATTCAGATATTATCTTACGGTATCTTTCTATATCTCTCTTCTGAAGATAGTTCAACAACCTCCTTCTCTTACCAACCAGTTTGAGCAATCCCATCCTTGTTGAATAATCTTTCTTATTCATTTTAAGATGTTGGGTCAAATGATTGATCCTGAAAGTAAATAAAGCAATTTGAGATTCGGGCGAACCCGTGTCAGTTTTTTCCTTTAACCGACCATGATTCTCAAAGATCTCTTGTTTTGTTTCCTTGGTTAAATACATGACTAGTTAATTATGTTTTAAAATAATTTTGCAAAGGTAGATTAAATTACCGGTTAAACAAAACAAAGCGCTTTGGATTTTTGAACTTATTCAGGATCTTCGATTTCAGCTGATCGATAATTACACTGTAGAAGTCTGTCTCAAATACCCGGGCGTCAAGCCTTGCCTGTCTCAGGAAAAACAAACCAAAAGGCAGTAATACAAAATTAGCTAGCCAAACACCAAAAAAGGGTGTCACCATTTCCTCTTTGGCCCATTTTTCCCCTATACTCATAAAAACATAATAAACGATAAAAAATCCGATAGATACTATCACGGGAAATCCAAAACCTCCCCGTTTTATTATTGAGCCTAGAGGCGCACCGATCAGAAACATGATTAAACAGGAAAATGCCTGTGCATAGATCTTATAGCGCTGAATTTTAAACCTTAACATCTCAACTTTTTTAACCTCAAGCTTGCTGGTTGTTACCATAACGTGATTTTTGACAAATCGCGCATTGGTAACGGCAGAGACCATATATCTTGTATTTGAAAAATCACCATTTAGTAAACTGTCAGGCCCATCTTTTAAAATAGAAAAGGTGTTTTTGGGTTTATCAAGTTTCTTAGTCTTCAATAGCCTTGTATTATTAGATTTTGACACATCTCCAGCTGACCTGGAATATAGTTGCGCATTAGCACTTCGAGAACCTGATTTTGTATCTGTTCCGGATTCCTTTGATTGCGCCAATTTAGTCGTATCTTTGAGTTGATCAACATTCACACTCTTGGCAAAACTTGTCGTGTTTTTTGAATTCTGGGCTCTTCTTAACTCCGTGGATTTTCTCAAGCTATCCGACAAAGGCACCCTGTCATAATTTTCAGGATTTAATTCTTCGGGTTCTTGGAGATCATCAAGATGATAATTAAACTTTGCCTTCAGGTTTTTAAAGGCCTCGTACTTTGCATATTTTATATCTTTTTCAAGAGAATCAACATCCTTTTTAAGTTTCTCAACATCTTTCATAAGCCTGTTCCCTGCAAAAAGTTCTTCCTTTGTACGCTTAAGGTCGAATGATGCCATACTAAAGACGAATTTACTGTGCTCAAATTTATTCCTTGCATAAGGAGAAGGTTTGTGCCGGTCACTTATATTTCTTTTCGTAGTTTTTAATTCCTGTTCTGAATAATGGTGCCCATTAAATAGTTCCATTACAAGGTATCTGTCATTTCTGATAGTATACATCTGTCCGGAATCTGCCAGCGTTACCTCTGTATTTCCAGTCCGTTTCGAGTGATTATAGATGATGACATCTTTAAGAGACTTTCCATCACTGAATTTCTTATTGACTTTTATCTGGTAGCCTGGTATGTTATTATAAAATACACCCTCTTTAATATTCAATGCGGGGGATTTATGCTTTATGTCATATAAAAGACTGTATGCTTTCAAATTGGCCTTAGGCACAACATAGTTGTTTGAGAGGAAGGCCAGTACAGTTAGGAGTATAGAAAAGAAAAACATGGGGACTAATGTCCTTGTAAGGGAAATGCCGGCACCCTTTAAAGCCGTCAATTCAGAATGTTCTCCCAGGTTACCATATGTCATCAGAGAGGAGAGCAACACGGCAAGTGGGAAGGAAACCGGTGTCATATTGATACTGAAATATCCCAATAGTTGCACATAGACACTCCATCCCAATCCCTTTCCTACGATATCTTCAAAATGTCTTAATAAAAACTGAAGCAGAAAAATAAATACAACTACGCAGAAAGTAAGAAAGAAAGGTCCGATAAATGATTTAAATACTAGCTTGTCAAGCTTTTTCATATTATCCCCCACATATCTGTCAAACAGGAAATTTACACAAAATTAAGCTATCCGCCGACAATTTCCTTTAAATCATGAATAATATTATCCCACAATTCATGAACTTCCTCTTCATCTTCGATATCAGAATAATCGATTACTCTTAAAAAAACGGTCTGAGTTAATTCGTTTTGCTCTAGGCGAATTTCAGTATAAGCATGTTCATCTTCGATGAGATCATTTAAATATTCGAATTTCACAAAGCTGTTTGTTCTATGAGCTGCCATTCTGGCTACGTGATCTTCACCATCCCAAACAATGTGAAAATTTTTATCTTCATCAATTGATACGTCATCAGCAAACCATTGGGCCAATCCACTCGCTGTGGAAATATAAGGATAGAGCATTCTTTTGGAGGCATTTATCTCATATTCAAGTATTGTCTTTGTACCACCCATAAATCAAAATATTAGAATTGAGATCAATATAGAACAATTTTATTAACAAACAAAAAATTAGAATATTTCCTTCGTCTTTAACAAGTCCCACATCGTGAATACATGTAAAATCATCGTTTTTTACTAGTATATACACATTATCACAGACTAATGCTTTTTAGGTTGCATTTTTTATCTCAATAAGTCCCGGAGATATTAAACCCAAAAGTGATCTTATAAACCGTAATGGAATAAAGTATTAAATATATATTTTCATTGTTGAAAAAATGGGATATGCGTATGTTTGCAGTCCGAATTAAAATCTGAAGGTTTTATTTGAATGCCTTCAGCATAAAAGTTCGATATTCTGAAGGTAAAAGATGTTCAAGATTTCTTATGCTTTCACTAATTACAAAGGGTACTGGAAGATAATATCTTTTTGGATTCTTTTAGGTAAAAAGGCGAGGTAGCTCAGTTGGTTAGAGCGCAGGATTCATAACCCTGAGGTCACGGGTTCAACTCCCGTCCTCGCTACAAATAAAGGGCTTTTCTGGTTGATTTTCAGCAAGAAAAGCCCTTGTTTTTCATTGTGAAACTTATGCATAGTATAAGGATCTTCTTTTTAGCGGGATTTCGGAAAATCCTGAAATCTCACTTCACCAGGACGTAATCTTTTAATGTAGCGTAAAAATCATCCATGATTTTAACCTTATCAAAATTTTCCCATACTACTATTTTCCTCTCATTATCGGGTTGTTCTACCCAAACCTCATCAATCATTATCGGGCAGGGAATCTTAGAAGCCTCTGCCCATTCTGGATTTTTCACAATGGCAACGGCTGCCATATCAAATAAGGAACGTCCAGGAGGATCACCATAAAATTCACAATTCTCAAATAGGCTAACCGAATAGTCTCCGAAATTATTGAACGTATCGCCATGGCGTCCTGTTACAGGTTCATCTATTGTTGGACCTAATCCCGGCATTGTCTTTTGTGCCTCTCCCTCTAACATTTTCACAATATAGGTCCCTGATGGTTTCCCATATCGAACAGTTACCATTTCAAAATCAATTTCTTTTTTCAGCAGGTAATTCATAGAAGGAATATCATTTTCAAGGTTATATTCACCAGCATCAGGATAGTTGGAACCCAGCCATACAAGCCTTATTTTATCAGTAATTGAAGGATCCTTTTCCACTGCAAGCGCGATATTGGTAAGCTTGCCGACAGCTAAGACTATCAGCTTTTCACCTTGTGTCTGTCTAGCCTGATCAATGATGAAATTTACAGCCAGGTGCCCATCAAAATTATTTTCTCCAAGGGTAGGTTTGATTTCTTCAAATGATTTATCGGCACCCTTATATAATGGCACCTTACCTTTCAGACCACACAATGCGATCACACGTGCTGCTTCCTCATAATGTTTATCTATGTTTCCACCACCACGCGTAGTATTGACTGTAACACCTTTTACATCAAAATTATTGCCGTTAAATAACAAATAGGCTAGCGCATGCTGGTCATCCAATTCATTATTAGTATCGGTATCAAAAATGACCTGAAATTTAGAGATTTCCTCAGTTTGTTCATTTGTGCCTTCCTTTTGGCTGCATCCTAAGAACAATTGAATGTTGATTAATATCAAAATAAGTCGATAGATGTTTCTCATGTTAAAAAGCTTTTAAAAGATTTAGATGTTTGGGAATTAAAAATAATTTGCTCAAACCGGAAGCCAAATTAAAAAAATAAAATAAAAAAACCTCACCGGGAAATTCATCATATAATGGAATAGCTTATTAACAGTGATTTTCATTTTTTAGTAGGCTCTCCCTTATCTAAGAACCTATAATTGTAAACTCGAATAAAGAAATCGTCAAACCTCAAATTAATAAAATCACAGTTATTTCAGTTTACCTTCAAAATAAGCAGGGTTATTACTTTTACAGACGCCCTAATTGATGGAATATTTTTTCTGTGGTATTCCCTATGAAAGTATTTCGAAAAACCAGATCCCTTCACTTAAAATTTTATTCGAATCAGGGTTATTATATTTTTATCTGAACATTTTGGACTTATTAAAGATCACCAAAATATCCAAAATAAATAAGCTATAAAATTTGCACAATTTATTCTTAATATTTTTACATATCTTTTAATATTTATCAAAAAAAGCAGCATTTTGTTAAAATTTTGAGCAACAATTGGGTATATTAAACGTCTATATTATTAGAATGAAAATTGTGGAGGTATGAAAGCACAAGAGTATTTATTGAAGAAGGGAATCAAGTATATCCACCAACCTAAGAAGTTTTATAATCTGACCATTGCAGAAATGATCGAATTCCTGGAAGATTTTGCTCAGAAGGAAAAAGAAGCTGTTATAAAACTTATGGAATTGAAAAGAGTCAACAAAAGCGTGATCGAAGCTTGCAAGCAAATGTAGATCCGTCATTTTTTTAAATTTTATAGCACAATTTTTCTGTTCAATTCCGCTTAGGAAGGAAAGTTATGTCCAATTCACACATTGAATCAGATCCGTCTAAATATTAAAAAACTATTCATGCGTTATTTCTTATTGCTTCAAGATTTCACTTGTCCCCTGGTAGATCCGTTCGTGTGCTGTTAGAATCTGATCTATTTCCATAAGAATCTTTTCTTGTGATTTATTATTTGATCTTTTTCTAGGAGAATTTTTTCATATACTGTCAGAATCCGAAATATGATTAGGAAAATCTGTTCATCTGCTGTATAAAGCTGTTCGGGTGCTGTGAATATCTGATCATTTTGACATAGCGGTTTTCATGTTTCATCAATTTAAAAATAAGCTAGATCCTACAAAAACATGGTATTATTGAACTATCTGATTTATTATCATACTCCATTTTTGTGTAAAAATGCACTGATCTTACATCCGTAACAAAACCATCATTAAGCACCTAATAAGATGACAAAATAGTGTTTCATTTGGGGCTAATCCTATAAATTATGGAAGAACTAAAAGAACGCACTAAACAAAACCGAAACCAGGAAGTCACTTACATGGTAGAAAGGGTAAACCTGTCTGATTTTGGCTATGAAAAATCAGGAAATGTTAAAGGTGATCCAAAAATTTATCTTTCATACCTGAAAAGGATTATGAACGGAGACCTTGTAACAGAAGATTATAATGGGGTATCTGAAGATGAAAAAATTGAAAAAAGGCGGGAAATCTCTGTATTGGAAAAGAAGGAACAGGAAATTGAAAAATCAAACAAGAAATTTGAAAAAGAGATCCAGGAAAAGAAAAAGAAAATTGAGGAGTACAATCAAAAACTTCTCGACCTAAAGGAAAAGAACAGTGAAGATCCGGAATTGGCTAAAAATTCAACTTTCAGCCCGTTTAAATTCAGCATCAACCTGTTTATACTGGTTATGCTTACAGGCTACCTGTTTTTTTTCTATGTTTCGGCAGCCTATAAAGCACTTTATACGGACTTCGAAGCAATTGCCGACAGAATTGCGCAAGGTATAGGAACAGGAAGTATTATGCCCGGACCTTATGAATTAAACGAAGCCATTTCATATAATTTTCTGTTATTTCTGGTGCCATTTATTTTTTATGCATTTGGATGGGCCTTTCATGTTATACTCGATATGAGCCATAAGGTTAAATACATATTTATGGGTCTGCTGATTGCCGTTACTTTCACAGTTGATTTCCTTCTGGCCATGATCATTCATAATAATACCGAAATGGCAAAAGAGATGATGGGTTTAAGTACGGTTAGCTGGGGTTTGAGTTCAACATTTTATATTATTCTCTTCCTTGGATTTCTGGTGTACATCATTTGGAGTATCCTGCTTGATTCTCTGTTAAGGGAGTGGGATAAAGGACAAATCCCGAGAAATATGAGAAAGATTATTAAACATTTGAAAAGAGATGTTCTAAATCTTGAGGAGAAAAAGACTTCAAATATAAATATAAGCGAGAAAATTCATCAACTGAGAGAAGACATCAGTACAGTCATGTATGGAAATCTTCAAAAATACATTGACCAATTCTCCACTGGCTGGATATCCTATTTATCTCCTTCGAGCATGAAGGTTGTAAAGGATCTTTGCCTCCAGGAAAAAAAAGAATTTGAGGAGAAGCATGGTATCAGGCCTGGCATCGTAAAAGTCATCAGCAGGAAAGCTTAATTTGGGAGACAAATAATTTTATTCTTATGAAAACAAGAGATTATATATTGATACTATCAACATGTTTGATATTATTAAATCTGCTAAGATGTACACCTCCGGGTCCGAAAGAGATAGCGCAGTTGCGTGTTAAAAATAATTTCATCGTTCTCCTAGATCTATCTGACAGGCTCATTATCCAGCCAGATCAATTAAGCCGAGATAAGGAGATTATTCATCATATCTATGATTTGTTCGAAAAGAATGTAAAAGAAAATCTTTATATAAAATCAAGAGATGAGATCAAAGTGGTTATTGCTCCGCAAAAAGGTGCAGATCTGCCCACAGAAATATTCGAAGACCGTTTATATATCAATATGGATAACATTAAAATTGTGTACCGGAAATCTAAGGAAGATGAAAGACGAACACAATATATGGCTAATCTAGATACATTATATAATATGGCAATGTTCAGCGCTGATCCCGAGGATTACTATGGAGCTGACATCTGGAAATATTTCTATGAAGATCTCCGGTATGATTATGTATCAGATACGCTTACTAATAATTACCTGTTTATTTTAACAGATGGATATCCCATTGTAGGTAATAATCCAAATAAACTGCAGCCTGTAAATACTCAGTTTCCTGATCTGCATGTGGTGATCGTAGAGGCGGCACCCCGAGACAAGGATCTGGAATGGGACCGAGTTATGGACCGGTGGAGTGACTGGTTTAAAGAGATCAATGTCCCAGAATATACCATAATTAAGAGAAAAGCTATTTCTAAGGAAAAAGAATTGATTGAGGATATTATTTTTTCTTCTGAGGAGAAAAACGAAAACTTTGCGCAGGATATCGAGATATCCGGATAGGCGCACAGCTGTGTATAATTATTATTCCACATGAATGATCACATTTTTAAGATCTGAATGTTGATCAATCCGTAAAATTGTATTATGTATCAGAGTCCCTCCCATTTCTGTTCCATGCAGATGGGGAGAGGGGCTCTTTATTTACCCCTTATAACAGATAAATACGATACTTTGATTGTAAATTTTCTATTTTATAAATTAACTTTCCGGACATAAATACAATTAAGCATCGATATTATGACATATCCCAGAACTGTGATTTTCCTCATATTCATTCTCCTGTTATTTAATTGTAGGCATAGAGAAAGTGAAAAAGCCAATCCTCCGGAGTATACAGCCAACTGGGAATCCCTGGCTAATCATAATCAGGAACCTCAATGGTTCCAGGATGCTAAATTTGGAATATATTTTCACTGGGGTGTTTATACTGTCCCGGCATATGGTAGTGAGTGGTATCCCAGGAACATGCATTTCCCCGGACTGATCAATCATTATCATGTCAAAAAATATGGAGAACCGTCAAAATTCGGTTATCATGATTTTGTTCCGCTTTTTAAAGCCGAACATTTTAATGCCGAAGAATGGGCAGATCTTTTCAAATCGTCAGGCGCCAGATTTGCCGGCCCGGTAGCTGAACATCATGATGGATTTTCGATGTGGGATTCTGAAGTTACTCCCTGGAACTCTATGGGTAAAGGTCCTAAAAAAGATATATTGGGTGAATTGTCAAAGGCAATAAGAAAAAGGGATATGAAACTTGTTACTACTTTTCACCATGCCAGAAATCTACAACGGTATTCCAACAAGCCAGAGGAAAAAGAATTTCAGCTCAGTCACTATCCTTTATTTGACGGCATGCCACCCACCTTTAATGATCCCGAGCTGAATCTATTGTACGGCAATGTAGAAGAAGAAAAATGGCTTAAGGAGATATGGTTAGGCAAGCTGAAAGAGGTGATTGATAAATACCATCCTGATATAATATGGTTTGATTCCTGGCTTGATCAGATTCCAGAAAGTAAACGCCTCGAATTTTGCGCTTATTATCTGAATGAAGCTGCTAAAAATGACCAGGAAGTGGTAATTATCCGCAAACAGGAAGATTTACCCCTGTCAGTTAGCTTAAATGATCTTGAAAAATCCAGAATGAACCGTATAGATGAACAAAGCTGGATGACGGATGAAACCATTAGTAAAGGAAGCTGGTCCTATACCGAAGGATTGAGAATAAAAGAAACGAAGGATGTTCTTCATATTTTGATCGATATTGTAAGCAAAAATGGTGTGCTTATGCTAAATATATCACCAAGATCCGATGGGATAATCCCAGATAACCAAAAAGAGGTCTTATTGGGAATAGGGGATTGGCTGGATACATATGGTGAGGCCATATATGAAACCCGGCCATGGTATACCTATGGTGAGGGACCTACCAAAGAACCAGAAGGACATTTTAGCCAGCATAAGGAATTTCTCAAGATTGTTTATTCATCAGATGATGTAAGATATACTACGAAGGGAGAATTCATTTATGCCACTCTCTTAGGCTGGCCTGATCAGAAATCAGAAATTGTGTTAACTGCATTTAAAGATCAGGACCTTACCATTGAAAACGTTACTTTAATTGGTTGTGAAGAAAAGATAACCTGGCACCTGGAAGAGAATGGTCTCAAGGTTATTCTTCCTAATGAAAAGATTAACGAGATGGCCAATGTGTTTAAAATCCGGATTGCGGATTAATAATCAAGTATTAAATTTATTCCCTTACTGAATGATCACATCCTTAATTCAGGTTTCTGAGTTCACCGTTTAGATACTTCAAAACAGCATCTCTCGATTGTTTTTCATCTGTAATTATAATTTCCATACCTGAAGATGAGAGGGAGTTAATGGCGCCTTTGCCCATCCCACCGGCAATTACTACCTGGCAGTCAGCCAGACACCAATTCTCCTATATTTATAGGTGATGAAGCGCTGCAGCACCTAATAAACCGGGATTATCCAATTCGGATGCTTCTATCTTTAAGTTCTTCAGTGAATTTTTAAAGGCAAAATTATCAAGAGCTGCCCATATATAGTTTTCATAGAGTGAAAGGGATTGACCCACAGACCCCCCAAGTATAATTTTCTCCGGATCGTAAGCATAAAGGATGGCCTCTATCGCGGCACCCAGGTGATACCCAAATTCTTTCCACATATCAATCGCCTGCTTATCTCCGGAAATGGCTCTTTTATAAGCTTCTTTTCCTGAAATGCCATGGATATTATTAAAAAACTGTCCGCAACTATAATATTCATAAAATTTATCCAGGTATTTCATCATACCAAATTCTCCGGCCATGCTGTTTGGTCCTGTATATAACTGCCCGTTTATGATAATTCCACCTGCCATACCAGTTCCCACGATCAAGCCAATAAATGATTGGGATCCACGGCCCTTTCCATAGAATTTTTCTGCAACAGCAAAGCAGTTGGCATCATTTTGTACTTTAACCGGAATCCCATACCTTTCTTCAAATTTATCCTTAACCTTGACTTTCTTCCAGGCAGGAATATTTATCAATTCATATACAATTCCTTTATCCTGATCTACCGGACCGGGTACACCTAAACCTATACCCTCGATTCCCTCAATGCCTAACTGGTCAATCAATCCATAAATCTGTTCAAGCACTTCCTCAACAGACCCCTTTGATTTCACAGCCTCGATATTCATTTTTTCTATTCCCCCTGAACTTATATGCGCGGCCCTGACATTTGTTCCACCTAGATCAACGCCAACGAGTTTTTTTTCTTCCATAATTATCAATTGGTATAAAAATTATAAACAACTTAAAGATCTTACCAGATCAGTCGAATCAACACAAAACTACATTAAATGATCACCACAACCAGAAATAAATTAAAACAGTCATCATAGCTAGCAATAACCAGATCAAACGCCAGTCATTTAATTTTTTTATCGGTTTGATCTTATCTTCCCAGTTGATGGTTGTTTTTTCAAGCTTGGCATAATTTGTTTGGGGTGTGAAATAGGACACGCCAAATAAAACTGCAATGATAAGCAAGGTCCCCCATAATCCCCTGTATCCAAAATTCAAAGTTAATTTATAATGCAAAAAGGGAAAGATCTGCCTTCCTGTTTCCGGACCTATTAATTGATCAATGATGAAGATAGTGGCAAGGATGACACCTGCCAGAACTGAAAAATAAGCGCCTTTTAAGGTGACTTTCTTACTTATAATACCAAAAATTATAGCCGGGAATACCGGAAATACAAGATACGCTGTAATAGTTTGCAGGTACTTATATAATCCTTCCTCAGATCGATAAATCAACCAGGTAGCGGCGAGGCCCAACAGAGTAGCAATAATAATTACAACACGCCCTGCCATAACCTGGTATCGCTCCGAAGATCCAGGTCGAAACTCTAAAATAAAATCACGTACAGTCAGCGTGGAAACCGAATTCATAACCGCAATAATAGATGAAATCAATGCAGCCAGTAAGGCAGCCAATACAACACCTCTCAAACCGGAAGGTAAGAGATTGTTAAGTAGCACCACAAAAGTCTGCTTGCTTTGTGTATCATCCATCCCCGGGAATAAGGCCAGAGCGATCAAACCGGGAACAGCAAATATAAAAATCGGCAGGAGTTTTAGAAATGTGGCGAACATTGCTCCCCAGCGGGCATGCTTCAAATCCTGTGCTGCTAATACTCTCTGAACATTAACCTGGTCAACGCCCCAGTAAAACACTCCTGCGTAAAATGCTGTCGCAAGTATGCCCCAGAAAGGATAGACCGGATCATCATAGGGTTTTCCAATATGCATAGACTCAGGAACTTTTTCAACCAGCACCTCCCAGCCTCCCACTTTTTCTAATCCCAAATACAACATGATACTACAACCAAATATCATTAAAAAGGCCTGTATGGAGTCTGTATATGCCACTGCTGTAAAGCCCCCGATTATAGTGAATACAGCGGTAATACTGCCTATCAATATCACCGTGGACATCACCTCCCAACCCAATATGCTATTCAGCACCAGGGCTCCCGCATAAAGTGTAAAAGCCATCTTGGTCATTATACTTATGACAAGCATCAATCCGGAAAAGAATAATCGTGCTAACCGGTTATATCTTAATTCCAGAAACTCAGGGATAGTATAAATCTTATTCTTCAAATAATAAGGGAATAGAATAGCACAGCCAAATCCCAGTGTTATTGCTGTGGTAAGCTCTACGGATCCTGCACTTAATCCATATCTGTAAGCATCACCCGATAATCCAACCAGATGTTCGGCTCCAATATTGGTTGCGAACAATGAGGCACCTACTATAGGCCATGGGATCTTTCGACCACCTAGAAAAAAATTGGCGCTGTTTCGTCCAGCTTTTGAGCGATAAGCTATATATAATCCCAGGGATAGGCTTCCCACTAACAAAATGGCTACAACAACCCAGTCTAAAAGTGTTAAATCAATTCTCATTAATCATAATTATCATTGAGGAAATAAAAAAGACAGCAAGGCCCGATATTCCGAAAAATCAGGAATTATGATATCTGCACCGGCTTTAATAAGTTTTGTGCGCTTATCAGGATTTAATCCACATCCATTTCTCTCATCTGAGGCAACACCAACCGCAATCCCTGATTTCTTTTTCCCTTCTCTAATCTCAACTGGCCCATCCCCGATAACTGCAAATTCAAATTCCTTTAAGTTGTTATCTTTGATGATTGATTCTATTACCATTTTTTTCGAAAATTTTTTAATATCGTCCACAGAGCCAAATATTTTACCCTCAAAATAATTGGCATATCCCAAGATCCCGGCTTCATTTATCACATTTTTCTCATCGGTCCCACTGGCGAGATATAATTGAATACCATTTTGCTTTAATGTTCTGAGGATATTCTCAGCTCCCTTGACCTGATATTGTTCTTTATTGATTCTACCTTTTTCTATATCTTGTAACCTTTCGTTCACGGATTTCATCAATTCTTTAAGATATAATGATTTATAACCGAATTTGTCATTAATATCAGATTCTGGGACGAGATTAAACTCCTTAACCAGATCAACCAGTTTTTCCATTTGTTGAATGGTCTGAATACCCGTGGATAATTCTATATATTCAGATACCCTCCTCATTATCTTTTCTGATACCCTCCTATCTAATTTCCTGTTACCACTTATTGCCTGGATCATTAATTTCTTCATGCTTATTTCCCATCCCTTCCTGATCAAGCTTAAGGTACCATCATGGTCAAAAACTATATGTTTAATTCCTTTTGTACGACCTTCAATTTCCGGGTTACATAACTCAATATTTGTACCCGGCAAATAGTATGCTTTAGATTGATCCCCAGCCAGATCAGGATTGAAAATAAAGTCCGGATCTTTACTGATCTCCAGAATTTCATCTCCATCAGCCGTTCCTGTGGTAAACAGCTTCTGGACCGTAACAGCTGCAGCAAGATTTGCAAAATATGCAGATGCCTCCGTGGTCAATCCCGTGGCCAGGCAACAAGCCAACGCACTAAGGGTTGTGTCACCTGCACCCACTGTATCAAGATTATTTAATAATTGAATGCCCGGAGTGTGGTATGTTCCATTTGAATCGATACTGATAATTCCTTTCTCACCACATGTTATAAAAATTGGTTCACCCATGTAAACATTACCTGCCATTTCTACTACTTCATTTAATGAAAATAGATTAGTGGGATCATATACCTTACCCGACAGGAAAGCCAATTCCGTTTCATTTATTTTTCTGCTGACATGTTTAAATCGGTCATTATAATGCCTTGAATCAAGTAGTACCGTTGTACTATCGTATTTCCGGAACAACAAATTAACCTTTTCTATAAATTTGTTACTGTTTATGCTTCCCGGCACCTGTTGATTAAAAATAAGGACATCAAAATTTGCAAGTGCATATTCTATTGCCGCAAGCAATTGATCATCAGTTTCTGCATTTCTTTTGTTATTGGTCCCAAAATCAATCCTGGGCCCCTCTTCATCGTTTATGATCCGCTTTAAAAAAACATAGGTATCAAATTCCCTTTCCTGGGAGATCAAGTGCGAGGTAATGATGCCCATTGCATCAAGTTGAAGTTTTAATTCACGAGCATAAATGTCTTTCCCAAGAACACCAATGGAAAAAATTTCGGCAGGTTTCAGTGCGGCCAGGTTGGCTGCAATATTAGCAGCACCTCCCGGGGAATAATAATGCCTTAATACTGCTTCGGCTTTAATTCCTGTCTCCACTGAAGTCTCCGATCCCCCAGGATCCATAATTAAATAAGCATCCAGGCAAAAGTCACCATAAACAGCAATTCTTGCATTTCGAATTTTTAATAGTATGTCTTTTATAAGCTCCGGGCCCATAAATGACTCTAGTTTATTTTTTCAATTATCTCGTTTAACCTGTTAATACTTTGGATCATGGCCCGAACGGTATGGTAATTGGTTTTCCATGCATGACCCATATGTCGCCAAACTGGTTCCCCTTCCCTGGACAACAGAGGCCACCATTCCCCAACCTTATGGTTAATAACCTTATTAAAGGTAAAATCAAACACATTTTTATATGCGTGCCAGTATTTAGGATCTTCAGTTAGAATATAGGCATCAAGCATTCCTATCAAAACCTCAGCTTGTTGCCAGAATTCCTTTTCAGTATCATACACTCCTCCTTTATGCGGTCCCTCGACGAACACACCTCCATATTTTCGATCGATTCCATGATTAACAGTATGTTCAAAAATTCTTATTAATACATCATGAAAATCAGAAACATCAAACCTCAATATCTTAAGGGCATGTATAAGCAGCCAGGCGAATTCAGCATTGTGCCCATAACATGTGTTATCTGAAGGATTTGCCTTTTGCTCCCCATCGGTATATCTATCCCAGCCCCAGATAATATCAAATTTTATCTGAGGTGCCTGCTTCCATTCCGGGCTGAATTGCGGTATTCCCGTTTTATATTGAGGATGAAGGACCTTATTGATCAATATATCAATTATTTCAACCAGTTTGCCTTTATGATAATCCTTTTGACTACACTCGTATAGGCAGGTAAATGCTTCCATCAAATGCATATGTACATCCAGGGTTTTTCTGTCCCCCCCTGCGCTTCCGGGACCTGCAAGTTCCCATGATCTATCAAACATTTCCAGATAACCCCCATATTGTGATTCATAGCAATGGTTCTGTATCAGGTCAAAAGTCTTTTCAGCAAACTCCCGGACCATTGAATCATTCGAAATAATTGCATACTCGCTTAAGCAATATATAGCAAAGCTTTGGCCGTATAAAACCTTGTCATTCTTAAGGACTTTCCCTGAGCGATCCGTCAACCAATAAAAACCTCCATACTCACTATCCCACATTTTATCGAGAAGAAACTCTATACCTGACTTGGCCATATCGGCGCACCTGCCTCCTCCATAGCCTGCTCTGTGTGCAGAGGCTAACGTATATATAGAGCGTGTCTGAGAAATAAGTGATTTGATATCCTCTCCTGTATCTACTCCAAACTCATCAAAATGGGTAATGAATCCTCCGTGCACTGGATCTTCCATTCTCTCAAGCCAGAATGGAAGCAAATTCTGCGACAAGTATGAATGCGTTTTATCACGGCACGCTAAAACATCCCTTTTATTCATTTCTTTTAGTTGTTGAATACTGTTTGCTGACAATAAAATCCAATATACAATTAATGAAATTATTTTCAGATGTCTTGGATAATAAAGATTGACAGAAATTCTATTTAAAAGAGTCGGGACACTACATAATAATTCGAGTGAACTAACTGATAGCTACTTCCTGTTAACATAATCCAGATAATTTTCCAGGGGATCCATAGCACTTGAATTAATGGTTTTAAGCCAGTCGATCAATGGTTGTCTGTAATTTACCGATGTATATTCAGGATCCGGATCATATTCACTCATGCGGTTTGAAGAAATGGAGTATAAATAGTCGGTTGTTAATACCTGGTAGACACTATCATTATGTATTGGTGTTCCGTCAGACAAAAAGTTACCATCGGTGGTCGTCATACCCCCTATTAAATAATTGCGTGAACAATCCAATAGTTCTGCCCCGGTCAGATCTAATGTATAGAGGGTATTTTCAAAAGGTAGTAAACCAACAATGGTTTCAACGGTAATATCCCCCGCTTTTATATCCTGCCGTATACCTCCCGCATTTGTAATAGATACATCTGCATCGGGAAATGTATAAAACCATGAATCTACGACCATATTTCCCATTTCTACAGATTCCTGTTGTATAGTTTCTTCACAATAGCCGATTTTCAAATTCAATTCGGAATCGGACATTGACCTCCAATCCTCAATGATCGATTCAATTGATTGATCAGAAAAACCTTCTTCATTGATTATGAACTCATTACTTACTAGATTAACTTTTTTAGTTTCGGGGAAGTAATCCAACTCAACTTTTGCATATGCCGCCATATATGCCCCAGCCTGTATCAAAGCGATCCCCTCAATCTGCCGGCTGACAATCTGATGACAATGTCCTCCTCCAATCACTGAAATATCATAATTTTTTGCGACGGGTATAAGATCTATCATCTCCTGTTCACATATATGCCCAATGATTATAATTATCTCCGCTCCCCTATCCTGAAGTACTGGTGCATAGGTATTTATCGCTTCTTCATAGGGAATAAATTCATACTGTTCAACAAATTCAGGAAATGCAGAGTTTGGTGTACTCAAGGATGATAATCCAATAATTCCAATATCAGTTTCACCAGCATTGATCATTTCATATGGCTTAACAAAGGATGGAATATTCCCGCTTCCCTTTTCTATAATATTTGCTGATAAAATGGGATAATTCATTTTCGAAGCATTGTCAACCAGTGCACTAACAGAAAAATCAAATTCATGATTCCCGAGGGCGGCGGCATCGTAGCCCATGGTATTCATGACATCTACCATCGATTCCCCTTGGAACCAGGTTGATAAAGCAGGGCCTGTCCACATATCACCACCACTAAGTACCAGAAAAGCATCAGAATCATCATATCCTTCACTTGATTTCCAGCGCCCCAACATACCTGATGCGCCACCTGCCAGATCATTGAAAGGTTCCATCCAGCCATGTTCATCATTAGTGTAAAAAATGGTGATGGTCTGTTTTTCTATAACAGGCTGATTGACAGGCTCTTTCTCACAGGATACCAGTAAGAAAAAGACAATGGTGAAATTTATAATGAAGAGTCTACTGATTACTTTCCGCCACATATCCATACTGTAGTGCGATCTAATTTTTCTTTCAATGCCTGGTTAAACAAATTTAAGATTTTTAGAATACTTTTCTTAATATTTCATGGGTTATAAAAGGTAATTGTGGTTTAGTTATATAAGTGATATTATAAGCATTAATAAGAGGAAAATGCTTTCAATCAGCTGGCAAATCCCTTGATCATTTCAAGTTTCATCGCAAAAGGAACATTTTTATGTTTAAACGAGTATTCAATGGCGGTACCAAGTTCCAGTTCCTTACTTATTTTCATGCCCGTCTTTTTTAATGCCAGGGTAAAATCACTGGCCATATCCTTATCAATTACGATCTTTACAGAACCATAATACAATTCTGTGATCATAAATACACGTCTGATCTTGCCATCATAGTATTTCCAGTTCCCGGATTTCAACTTTTCAAGATAATTATCGATCTGTACCCTGAGCAATGGGGACATGAGTCTTACTTTAAGCTCTCCGAATGAAAACTTTTTCAGACTTTTTAACGTTAATGCCGATCCCAGTTCTCCAATCAAGGGTTGATCGATAGAAGCAACCAGGTCAACATTAATATCTACTGATGCTATGGCAAGATTAGCCTCTTTCAACTCCTCATTTTTTGCAGCTTCCAGAGCCTTCTGCCATTCTTCTTTGCTAATAATTTCGGCGTCAAGAAATGCATTAAAAATATGATCCGGCATCCCCCGGTGTTCAAACGCAGGTTTCCCAAATATAGGATCCCATACCAGGGTGCCTAGAATGATCCCTTCATGAGAGGCTGGTATTAATTCAAGATCATAACGGTTTCTGAATTTTTTAAGTTCCATAGCTTGCTTTGCATTACATTAAAAAATCGAAATATAATTTAGCAATTTTGGATTAATTTCCCATGATGCTGACTAGATTTTCTTCAGAAAGTTTAAACATGCAGATCCTCTCAAACCGACCGGCCACAGCAGTAGCTCCCAGTACAGCCAATCCATTATCAAGGGTTGGTGAAAGACTGACAAATCTATAGGGAGTCGAATATCCCAAATAATCCGTCCCTAACCAGGTGCCATCGCTTGCTGCATACAAGGATAGCATAATCTGGCTATTCTTAGTGGTACTCGCAAATACAATCACTTCAATATTTCCGATCGTCATTCTTACAATATCAACACCTGCATCAGGTATCCATTCCAGAGAAGGATTACCTCCCAGGTCAGTAATAGAACTTATTCCAGTTGAACTGATCGTAGTCATAGGCAAGGTATAATTGTCCCCAAAATTGAATCTGGACGCAGAATATACATTGGACGAGAGTGGTAATAACGCACTAAATCCACCTTCTTCCCTCTGACCTTGAACTACCCCAATTGGATCATCAGCATTCAGGTCAGTATACACCAGCGAAAAAGTATAATTATAAAAACCGTTGAAGTAATATAAACCATCTCCTGATCTCCCTGTAAGAAATGGGTATTGTCTCCCGGTTCTTGTAAAATGATCAATGATCGGTTCCTCAATATCATCTCCGGGTCCGATGTTAAAGGCTCGGCTATTCTGTATACCTCCATCGGCAGATACGAGGGAGAGCACGGAGGATTTACTGTTATTATCAAAACTCAAAAGCAAGAAACTATTTCCATCCAAGCTCGCATGCAGAGGATAAGTCAGGTTCACTGGAACCGGATCAATTAAATTACCCCCCTGGCTTACACCATATAGCTCAACACTTAGATTAGTTGCATTCATAGCAAAGAAATAATACGTATCATCCAATAATAACCAGTCAGCAACCGGATGGACAACCGTTTCAGGAAATGTAATATGATTTACAAAATTTCCATCATTATCAACTTTAACCACATAAACACCAATAAAATCGGATGATTCCAAACGGGTACCGCTTAAAATCAGATATCCTTCATCACTAGTCTGAATGATATCAATAGGAATGTACGATGCATTAAAACGGGCATCATCATATATCTTCAGGAAATTTACTGATGGCTCCGTATCATTTGGCTCATGACAGCCTGTTAAAAACCAGAGAAACAGCAAGATCCAGATCCTAGTAAAGGACCAGTGCCCGATCCTCATATGAGGAATTTGACATTTAATCTTTTCCATAATTCCCATATTATTCAGTTGAGGAAAATTCATTGCTCAAGAACCTCAAAGGAAACATAACACCAAAGTTTATAGCCAGGTTATTTAATGATAAATCATCCAGGGCATCCCCGATACCGGCAAGACGGTTATCTGTAAAGCGATTAGCTGTATTTGTAATATTTGTTAATCCATAACGGTATTGTATTTCGAAAGTCAACCTGATATTACCAGGATCATAATTAACCCCAATACTACCTACGACTCCAGCATTATAATTTACAAAAAGATCAGACGCACCAACTGATAATGACTCTTTATTGAAGGGATAGTCACTTCCGGAAGCCCTGTCTACACCATCTACTGTAATAGATTTATTAGCATTAACCAGCCATCCATAGTACCCGCCAACTCCGATAAAAGGTTTTATACTGCCTTGGAGAAAAGAAACTTTCACGATCAATGGGATCTCGATAAAATCCAATTTATGTTCCTGATAGTAGTTCAATTCGAGCGTATTATCACTATTTGTCTCATCAACCCACATATATTGATTGCTGTAGGCAAATGATTCCCGTCTGAAATTGGGTTGTAAGCTTACAATTAGCATCTTATATAAATAGGTAAAATCAAGACCCGCCTGCACGCCTATCTTATTGAATTTTTCATAATTCTTATCGAGAGATTGCGGACTTGCATCAATTGGACTGAAAGTAGAATATCTGGTACCTGGTACGGATTCGGTTACGTTACCGCCGATCAATAATCCCAGATACCACTGCTGGTTCAGAAAGGAAGATTCCTTCCCTGAATAATATTTCCTTTTGTTATTCCTCTTCTGTGCAAATGTATTATCAGGTTCTATCATCAGGAACAGCAAGCAAAATATTAATAACCAGATTGTTCGTGAGTTCATACTATTTCCTGATAATGAGTTTTTTAGTCTCTTTATAAATTCCTGCCTGGAACTCACAGATATATAATCCAGTTTTAAGATCATTAACATTCATCTTAATTCTGTGGGCCCCTGCCTGAAGACCATTTTGGACAATTTTCTTCATTATACGCCCTTTTGAATCCATTATTGTTATGAATACCTGAAGTTCGGCGTTAATGTGAAAGGACAAAACAGTTTCATCAACAGCCGGATTGGGATAAAGCGAATCAACAAAATATTTATTGGCCACGAAATCTTCAAAACCCGTTACCCCGTCACCTGCTATTGGAAGCTTTTCATATACCCCCCCATCTTCTTTAGGACCATCTATGAAATTTCCAAAGAATACATCATTGGTTATGGTTTGTTTTTCCACACCCATCCAGTCAAGCAGAATATTTGCATAAACCTGTCTATAATCATATTGCATAGGAACATTTCCATTTTCCGGTGACAGATCAGGATTCGTACCGATAACGCCCGGAATAACCCCCTGTCCGAATATAAATAAGGGTGCTCCGGTTCCATGATCAGTACCAAAACTACCATTCGATGATATCCTCCTGCCGAACTCGGAAGTAGTTACAGTCAATACCCGGTCTTCAATTCCCCTGGCCCTCAAATCTTCCTGGAAAGCTTTCATCGCTGAAGAAATATGATATAATTTGGAGGCATGTACACCCATGGTCGGGTCGTAAGATTCCACCTGGGTTGCATGGGTATCAAAACCACCTAATTTTACCAGAAAAACCTTTGTTTTTACGCCTAAACCCGGTCCCCCTCCATCCAATAACCTCGCAATCAATTGCAACTGGGGAGATAAAGTGTTTCTAAGGTTTCCGGTAGGCGCATTGAATGGATATGTTTCAGGATAGGTGATACTTGTTGTATTGGCATTTTCATAAACCTCCAGCAACCTTTGCGCGTAATCTTCCGATTTATCTTCAAGGTTCAGGATCCAATTCAATTCCTTTCCATATGGAGAATTGTCAAGTGAAACTGGAGGTTTCCCTCTCGGATCGATCCCCTCATCGTCAAAGCCATTCAGCTGATCGACCAGATTAGCAAAAGCCACCGGATCGCTTCCAAGAGAGATAGATGTTGGTATATTGCCTTCCTGATGAAAAATCAGGGAAACATCACTGCCAAGTTCGATGGCAAGAGGATCAAGCATGGAGGCATTTGGAAAATCATCCGGGTATTGCTGAGGGGCATATTCATTCTGAAGATATCTTCCTACCCAACCGGATGAATAGTAATCATTGAATCCTCCCCCCATAAACCAGATATCCCTTCCCCTGAAATGAGATCCATTATTATTTTTATAAGATACGCCCTGGATGATCTTTACCCGGCCCTGGTCATATAAATCCTTTACCGCATTCATGTCAGGATGCAAGCCGACCTGGTCTGGTGTAGGCAAAGTATTATCGAGCGGAATGATTTTTCTCACACTATTATTTGCCGGGATGGCAATATTGGCCCTTCGACTATAATATTGATCATATTGTTCGATCGGGATCAGGGTATTTAAACCATCGTTCCCGCCATGCAGCTGAAGTATGATCAATACATTATCATTGGTGCTCCCTGCCGCCATCCTTGTATAGGTGTTCTGCTCAGCATACAGTTTGACAGGCACACCACCAATAGCGAAAGGCATACCTGCTACAAGAGGGAATTTCTTTATAAAATCTCTTCTTTTCATATGCTTTACATTAACTGGTATTCTGGTGATTGCAACATGGAATTCATAAGGTTTTTCAACTGATTCCTTACCACTTCATTGTCGACCGGATTATTCCACCTGAAAGTCCAGGCTGTTAAAGGATCAGCATCTATTTGCGGATCGAACAGGAAAGCGTATCTGAAATATCGCAATCTTTCATTAGTTACTTCGGCGCTGTCATCATTATCGCTGAATGTCAGATTATCCGATACTGGCAATAAGTATTCCACCAATGCAATGATCAAGGTTTCGGCATTTTCTGCAACATTGTTAGGAAAATTATCTCTGATAAACTGAAGCAAGTCAAATGAGTTTATCGAAACCATCATATCCATCCCATCCAGAAACTGTCTCACAAAATCATATCTTCTTGTCAGGTAGTTGGTGGAGATCCAGTTCCTGTTATATACCGGGTACTGATGATAAGCAGAATAACCCGCCACCTCGAATGGTTCATAGAAATCAAGGCCCTGGTAATCCATACTTCTTAAAAGATCTGATGTTACCTCATAGAAGTTTGTAATATCCCCCTGGTAATCAGGCAGTGATAACTCAAAGAACTGATTAGTCTCCAGGATCAAATCCAAGGGTGACTTTATTATCCCGCCAAAATTATTGTCGTCCACTCCTGCATTCGCATCATAAAAATGCTGACTGGCCAATAACTCTTCAATTACAGTCTGGATTTTATATCCGCTGGAAATAAATGTATCAGCCATTTCACCAATTATATTATTTTCTATTTCGGTTGTTATATCATGATAGACAAAAAACCGGTATATCTTTCTACATACATGCCTTGCAGTCTCATCTTTTGAATATAACAATTCGATCAGTTGACTGATCTCATCAATGGCAACTTCCTCATTAGTCACAGCCGGATCAGCAACAAGAACCGGATCAGGACTAATCACTGCATTATCAAGCCTGTCGCTAAATTGTTTGGAACCAGTATCGTGCTGGGTAGCATTAATTCCACCCCTGGCCCTCCCTCTAGGCAGAGCTGTTTCCTGATCAATAGTTATAAAATCTTCATCAATGTCGAATCCGGACAGGATCCTCGCAGCCGACTGAACATCCTCTTCTTTAAAGTTAAAGTAATCCCCCGGCTCAGTAGCATCCGGCAAAGTACCTTCCAGACCACGGCCGATAGTATACAATTCCATTAATTCCCTGGCAAAATTCTCGTTTGGATTTCCCTTTACATTCAATCTTCCGTCAAGAAATTTAAGCATCGCATTGTCGAGGCATATCTTCTTGGTCAGGTTTTTAAAGTTAAATTCAACATCCAGATCCCTATCCAAAGCATAAATTCTGAAAAGTTGATTCTGAAAATACAGGGATCTGCTGTTGCCCACTACAGACTGTTTAGTTGTAAAATGGGTATGCATAAACAACACGATTTTCTCCCGTACCTGATAAGAAAGCTTAACATTTAAAGCCTGACCTGATCCTAACATCTGGCCAATAACCCAGCCTTTAAAATATTCCTGCAACTCTGAATCTTCACTTCCGGAATTTGATGCACCATTGGTGATCCATTCGGCGTTGGTAAGTGGATCGATAGGAAGGACCGGATCAGGTAAAGAATTACCAAACAGACTGCTCACAGCTGCCAGCGCTGTTTGAGATGCAAAAGCATCAATATCAGCCTTTGATCCTCCAAATGCCGCCCGTCTTAATAAATGTGCTGCTCTTTTTATACCCAGAGTTCCGGTAAAACTTGGTAATGGCATAATCTATTATTTTAAGGTATTATTATGCTGTCAAACTAGTTGAATATATGATTTACTACGGTTTCTTGTTAGAATAATTTTTAAAAGAGCACAATTTTCCTGAAACAAAAATGGGATGTATATTTTTTTTTCTACTAATGTAAGGCAAAACTGAAAATTGCATAAAATTTAATGGAGATTTATTACCGTTCAGTATTTAAGCTGGTTTCAGATATCAATATTTTTTAGATCTGCCTTTTCAAATATGATAATTTGCTTATTTTGCATCTCTTTTACTTAAAAATGACGAATAGGGATGAATTTTCTTAGTGCTATTGTAGATTTTGCAGAAAGCAGATATGACGGAGAGGCTTTACGCTATAAGCCTTTGGGATCACCTGACTGGACCAGTTTGTCATGGAAGAAGTTTGCTGATATGACACGTAAGACTTCAGCTGCTTTGAAGCATTTAGGTGTAAAAAGGGGAGATAATGTGGCCATATATTCACAAAACATGCCGGAATGGACAATTTCTGATCTGGGGATTATGTGTTTAAATGCTGTCTCTGTACCCATCTATGCTACCAATACAAGTGAACAGGCTAAATATATCATTGATGAGGCTGAAGTCCGGATTCTATTTGTCGGGGAGGAAGAACAATACCTGAAAGCCCTGGAAATATATTCTCGGGATGATAGCATACTTGAAAAAATCATTGTATTTGACAAGAGGGTAAAAATAGAATCATCTGCGGCCATATATTTTGGTGACTTTCTGAAATTGGGCAATGACATATCCCTGGAAAGCATAAAGGAAGTATCTGAAAGCATATCAGAAGATGACCTGGCAACCATAATATATACTTCCGGAACGACAGGCGTCCCTAAAGGAGTTATGCTAACGCACAAGAATTTCAATGTAACGGCAAAAATTCATGATTTAAGACTAAAAATTGATCAGAATAACCATTCGCTGGCATTTTTACCACTTAGCCACATATTTGAGAGAGCATGGTCACTATATGCCCTCTACAAAGGTGTTGGTGTATCTTATCTGTCGGACCCGAAACAGATCATTGAAACGTTAAAAGAGGTCAGGCCTACGATGATGTGTTCGGTACCCAGGCTATATCAGAAAGCTTATCACACGATTTTAGCAAAAATTGAGAGTTCATCAAATTTAAAGAAAGCGCTATTCAATGCAGCATACAGTGCAGGTAAAAAAGTTGCTGAACATAAGAGAACCGGTACTGAAATACCGTTACTATTGGCGATTAAACACAAAGTTCTGGACACGATTGTTTTAAAAAAGATCCGTAAAGCCTTTGGTGGCAGGTTGAAATTTATGCCTTGCGCCGGCGCCCCTTTATCTGCGGAAATTACAAGTTTTTTCCATTCAATAGGAATGCCCATTTTGATAGGTTATGGTCTTACCGAAACCACGGCCACGGTTACGGTATTTCCCGATTCGGGTTATGAATTCGGGACTGTGGGATTACCCATGCCAGAGGTCGAAGTTAAAATCGGCCCGGATGACGAGATTTGGGTGCGCGGTGAAACTGTAATGAAAGGCTATTATAAAAAACCGGAGGAAACAGCGAAGGTTATGCAGGATGGTTGGCTAAAAACCGGTGATGCAGGTAGCCTCAGTGAGGCCGGGATACTCACCATTACCGACAGGATAAAAGATCTTATGAAAACTTCCGGTGGTAAATACGTCGCTCCACAACCGGTTGAATCACTCCTCACCAATGATAATTTCATTGAAAATGCGATTTTAATCGGTGATGACAAACCTTATGTTACAGCCCTGCTGGTGCCCAATTTTGAAGCCTTGAAGGAATATGCACATTCAATGAACCTGAAATACCACGATTTAGAGGAGCTGATCAAAAAGAGCGGTATCATTGAATTTTATGACGAAAAGATTGAAAAACTACAAAAAAGTCTGGCAAACTTCGAGAAAGTCAAAAAATTCAGGCTGCTAGCTCAGGATTTCAATATGCAATTGGGTGAACTTACCCCCACATTAAAGATCAGGAGAGAAATGATTTTGAAGAACTTCACTCCATTGATAGAGGAAATGTATGCTTTGTAATTCAGTCTATATCATAAAATCCCAGGCGCCCCGGTAAGTCCTTTTTACAAAATCATTGGCTTTTTCAAAATTTGTAATTTTCATATTCGGGCCATCCCACAGCAACAATTTCCTTCCCGGGAAATCTTCCCCTTCCTGATAATTATAACTCAGAACGGCGAGATTACCCATTATAACAGTTTCAGTGAGGGGGCCAGCATTATCAAAATTTGAACTTGTATAACTTCCGTATCCTTTTTTGCATGCCTCGACCCATTGTTGCTGATGACCTTCTGTACCGTCTGTCACGAGGGGCTGATCCGGTTCTGGTAATTTTATATCTTTCATCCTGGAAGTTGGCAATAAAGTAGCCCTCATACCAAACAATCCAGCCATTAGTTTACCTTTTGATCCTTCAAAGATTATACCTCCATCCCAATCAGCCATTGGCTCATCCGGTTTCAGTTCATCAGGCCTCCTTGGTTTTATACCACCGTCATACCATATTAATTCAACTGGGGGCATCCCATCCCGCATCGGGAACTGAATGTGGATCTTTGAGGAAGGAGGATAACTGTCGGTATATATCGCCTCCTCAAAAAATCCTTCCCAAACCGAACCCACACTGCACTGCACTGAAACCGGATAGCCAAGTTTCAGGGCCCTGAATGGTACATCGATAAAATGACAGCCCATATCGCCAAGGGCACCAGTTCCAAAATCTACCCAACCCCTCCAGTTGGCCGGGATATATATGGGATTAAATGGCCTTTCCGGTGCCGTTCCCAGCCAGAGATCCCAGTCTACCTCCTCGGGTATATTGTGTGAATCCTGAGGTGTTGGTATTCCCTGAGGCCACACTGGCCTGTTGGTCCAGACATGAACCCTGTCAACATCTCCTATAACGCCATCCTGTATCCATTTTTCAACATACCGAGTATCATCACCACTGCTCCCCTGGTTCCCCATTTGAGTGACCACTTTATATTTCCTGGCAGCTTCAGTCAACAAACGCGCTTCCTGAATGTCGTGGGTAAGTGGTTTTTCTACATAAACATGCTTCCCCATTTTCATCGCCCTCAGGGCATGTACCGCATGCATATGGTCAGGACTGCTCACGATCACTGCATCAATGTTTTTGTCTTCTTTGTCCAGCATGGTTCTGAAATCCCTGTAGTATGAAGCATCTGGCCATTTCTCCCGTGATCTTTTAGCCATACGGTCATCTACGTCACATAATGAGACTATATTAGCCTCACCTTTTCTAAAGGTCAGATTAAGATTCTGCTCTGCTTTACCTCCTGCCCCAATAGCGGCTACATTAAGCTTGTCACTTGGAGCAACAAAGTTTTTACCCCCCAGCACATGTCTTGATACAATAGAAAATGCAGGGACGGTACTTCCTACTGTAGCCCCGAGGGTTGAAATGAAGGTTCTCCTTTTCATATTATTATCTTTTGAATTCTATTTCAATTTAGTAAATACCTTGAACTTGTGAGGCATTATTTGTACTTTTTAAATTATCAGGAAAAAAATTTATCCTCATGTAATTTTTTGGGCACATAGTGTAACTAACCTTTATGGATCAACAAAATAAAATGAAAGAGAAGTTTTTAAACTTGGTTGAAATGCATCAGGGAATAATACATAAGATCCTTTCCATATATACATATGACAAAGAAGACAGAAAAGATCTTTTGCAGGAAATCATGCTCCAACTCTGGAAATCATTTCCAGGTTTTCTTGAAAAAGCCGCATTTAGTACCTGGATGTACAAAGTAGCTTTAAATACTGCCCTCTTGCATAAAAGGAAGAAAATGAAGGAAAAGTATACTGTGGATACATTAATTGAAACCCGGGCCATGCAATTTGGGATAGCTAAAAATGATATTACTATTAGTTTGTATATGGCCATCGACCAGCTGGGTCCGATCGATAAAGCAATTGCACTGCTTTATCTTGAGCAAAAGAGCTACAAGGAAATGGAAAGTATATTGGGAATGAAAAAAAACAATATTGGTGTTAGGATCAGTCGAATTAAGGACAAACTCAAAAAGATCTTCGAATATGAACAACAACTCTAAAAATAAGGAGCAGGAAATATTTAATCTTTGGGAAAAAGCAGGGAATGTTTTGACCAATCAACAACAACTAAATAAGGAAAAAATGGAAACATTACTAAACAAATCATCGAGTGAGTTCTCAACCAATCAGAAAAAACTCCTAAAAGCAGATGCTATCTTTAAGGTGGCATTGATCTTTGGGTTTATAGTTATCGCTGCCTTTAACCTGTCAAATCTTTTTGTCATGGTAACGGCCTTGATATGCATCATTATCGGAACATTTGGTATTAAACAGGAAAGATTAATGATCGAAGGTTTAAATGATTTGCAGGAATTTAGAGGTACTATCCGGAATCAGTTGGAAAGGGACATTCGATTCTTTCGAAACAATCTCGTAAGATACCCTTTGTCTCTTTCGCTAAGCATCTTCCTCTTTTACATTCTGGGAAGTCTGGTATATCATGGTATAAAGTATGAAGCAATACGTCCTGTGGAAGATCTTGAAGATGGATTTGTTCTAATTTCATTCCTCATGATTTCTTTCATATTTTCATTTGTTGCATACTATCCTTTTTTCAGGTCAAGAATAAAATATTTGAATTCTTTAATTAAAGATATTGAGCAGGAAGAAAAGATAGCCAGTCACATTGATACGGAGGAGGCCAGAAAGAAAAAAACATCCACAATAACTACAATTTTAATTATAGTAGGAATTATAGTTTTAATCTCACTTATCATTGCCTATCTATAATACTTTCTAACATAAGTAACAGCAAAAATCCCGTAAAAACGGGATTTTTTTATTTGCACACATCAAGATCACCGGATTTTTTTTATATTGCCCGATAAATTAAAGTTTAAAATGTCAAGTTTTCGGATAAGACCTCGCTTCAGGCAACATGTAAAAGCCAGTTTTGATGAAATAAAGGACAGAGTGGAAAAAGGTTTGGTAAAGAATAATAATCCCTATGCGGTTACCTATCTTCCAAATCAAATTACCTTAAGGATTCTTCAGGATGATCGTCATTTCTGGTCACCTCAATTAAATATTACATTGGAAGAGAAAGACGATGGAACACTTATTCGGGGACTTTACGGGCCAAATCCATCACTTTGGGCTATGTTTTTCTTTGCCTATTCGGCTTTGGGTGTAATTATACTATTTGCTGGCATGGTAGTTTTATCCCAGCTGAGTTTAGGTATGGAAGCACCATTATGGTGGGTGTTACCTGTGTGCGGCGCCCTTATACTAATAATTTATATAATAGCACAAACAGGACAGAAAATCGGGGCACAGGAAATGTTCGATCTACACCATTTTTACGAATCCACACTGGGTGAAAAAGTCACGATACAATAAAAATCAGGAGAACCTGTTCCCCTGCTTTCTTCCAAGCTATCATTAAAGTTTATTCATACTTCAGTGAATCTACCGGATTACTGTTCGCCGCTTTTACTGACTGGAAAGAAACTGATAAAAGTGCAATAATGACGGCTAGCAATCCTCCAATGATGAAACTCACAACACCAATATTAATTTTGAATGCAAAATTATTCAACCACCAGCTAATAATTGTATAGGATACAGGGATCGCAATCAAGAATGCTAATCCAATAAGTTTTAAATATTCCATCGATAACATTCCGACTATGCCTGATGAAGATGCACCAAGAGATTTCCGGATCCCGATCTCTTTAGACCGTTGTTCGGCGGTAAATGTAGCCAATCCCAATAATCCAAGACAGGCTACGATTATCGCCAGGATGGTAAATATGAATATGATTTTACCAAGTTGCTGGTCTTTACGGTACAGGGCATCGAATTCCGCATCAATAAATGAATAGTCAAAAGTAGTTCCTCCTTGAATAGTATTCCAGATCTGTTCTATTTGAGAGATTTTTTCCGTGTAGTTGTCTGGTGATAATCTAACTAACATCAAATTACCTGCAGATCCCGGGAATATGATCAGGGGAGAAATATCCTTTCTAAGTGTTTGAAAATTAAAGTCTTTAACAACACCAATAATCTCTTTGAGATCCTGTTGTTCAATATCATATTTTGTATCAATTTTTTCTCCTACTGCCTCATCCCAACCTATTTTTCTTGCAGCCGCTTCATTAATGATCACAGCATTTGAATCGGCAGGTATATCTTTCGAAAAATATCTTCCTGAAACGATCTTCATATTCATTGTTTTCAAAAAGTCATGATCTGCATAACAGTAAGTCATTCCCAATTCACTCCCTGTTCCATCCAATGGTTCAAAAAGAGAAGAATATATTATACGCGGAGGCGCCGCTGTAGATATACTTGCATTTACAACACCTGATATTTTTTTTACCTCTTCCTTAAAGGAATTTTTATTTTTTCCCAGTGCATCCAAGTTTCTTACCAAAAGAATATTTTCCTTTTCAAATCCAAGATCTCTTGTTTCAAGTAGATTTAATTGTTTATAAATCAGTAATGTGCTAATAATCAGGATAATAGATATAGAAAACTGAAAAACAACAAGTCCACTTCTGACACCACCGCTTTTCAATCCGGCCTTAATCTTTCCTCTTAGAACTTCGGTAGGCTTGAATGATGTTAAATAGATCGAGGGATAACTTCCTGCTAAAAACCCGACCAAAAATACCATAAAGATCAGTGCAAGGATATATTCCCAACTCAGCAATGATGAAATTGTCAGCACTTTTCCAGAAACAGTATTAAATAAGGGTAAGACCAGATTTAGGATCAGCATTGCCAGAAGCATAGATATTAATGTAAATAATATTGATTCATTCAGAAACTGTAATATTAACCTACCCCGGGATGCACCAAGAGATTTTCTCACTCCTACTTCCTTTGCCCTGTCAGAAAACCGTGCAGTCGAAAGGTTCATGAAATTAATACAGGCTATTGTGAGGATAAATAATACAATTGCAGATAGAATATAGATGGTATTTATACTTCCCCTTTGTTCTATGGTATCATCAACTGTCGAGTGAAGATGTATTCTTTTGACAGGCTCCAGAACATACTCATACAAACCTCCATTTTTGAGAAAATCATCAAAATCTATTCCCATATATGCTTTCACAATAGGTGCAATATACTTACGCACCATACCCGGAAACTTAGCCTCTACCTGTTTCCAATCCGCCCTGTTGTCAAGTTTCACATAATTCAGCAATATATTATTGGTCCAATCCGGCTTTTTACTCAATTCCCAGGATTCCATAGATAAAATCATATTGAACTGGAAATGTGAGTTATGTGGTGGATCTTCTGCAATTCCTGTAATAATGCATGCGCGACCTTCGTTGCCATATTTTACGATCTTTCCTAAAGGTGGTGATTCTGTCTTATCAGGATAGCCAAAGATTTTATTTGCAGATTTCAGAGTCAATACAATACTATTCGGCTGCCTGAGTACATTTCTAATGTCACCATGCAGTAGTTTAAAACTAAAGAAGTCGAAAAAATTTGAATCGGCCAGCAAGACTTTCTTCTCAGTATAAGCATCTTCCTGATAACCGATATTTATATCATGCTCAAATGCTATCCGGCATCCTTCATAGATTTCAGGGATCTCTTCAACAAATGCATTTGAAATTGGAGCAGAAGTATATGCTATCTCCATATATTGTTCTGATAGGCGGGCTTTCAGGTCGACCCTGTACATTTCATTAATATCTGCATGAAACCTGTCATAGCTGAATTCATCAACTATGTACAATACAATCAACAAGCTTGTAGCCAGCCCGATAGTAAGCCCGGTTATATTTATGATTGCATAGAACTTTTGTCTAGAAATATTCCGGAAGGTAATTTTGATGTAGTTCCTGATCATAATTAAAAAATTTATCCTCTATTTTGTTAGACCTTTATAATTGGATCTGGTTTCAAATTGAATCGAAAATCTTTAAAAATATTTACAAACGGTAATATTTAAGACTATCCGGGAAAAAGTATTAATTAATGGTAAAAATTGATTTTCAGACATATTAAAATCTGTTAATATTTCGTTATTTATTGCATCTTTATAATTCTTAATGAAAATGGGTAAAATGCACTTTAGATTACTTAAACTCCTGGTAATATTGGTTTTAGTTCAATGTAAACCTGAGCTTGCTGATCATACAACTTCTGATCCGGGATCTTATTCATGGGGCACTCCAACAAATACCATTATCGAAAAGGGATTTTTTCATTCAAAAAAATCACTGGATACACTGGATAATCAATTGGTGGGTGACACTTTAATTCCGGTTCTCATCCAGAATTCAAAAATGGTGATAGAGAAATTAGAACCTCTGCAGATGGAGATGAAAATAGTTGATGGAATAGAGGATTTTTATATAACAAACATAGGATTTAAGAAAGATACTTTTGAATATGATATAAAAACAATTATCGGTAAATCTTTCCTTATACTGATATCCGAAACCTCCTCCAGCCATGTTTATATTTTAAAGGATGAAGACAAAATATTACCTGAAACACAGAATATAATATTTCCGGATTATAAATTAGGTGGATATGGTATTGGAGATGAAATCCTCAGGGAAGATATTCAAGTTGTTTCTGAAGATCAGTTCGGCACTATTTTAACTGAAGAAGCCATACACATAGATAATGAAAACATTTATTTCAAGGTTATCGGTTCATTATACATTGAAGAAATCCGGTGGTTGAATATAAATGATAACGAAACAGAAAAAATTATTAAGGAATTAAATTCCAAGTTTAAGGATAAACCATCAATCGAATATGTCATTGACTCCAATGGTAATGAGACTGAATCAATAGCCAGTTACTTCTGGTTCGAAAATGAAGTTAGTGTCCTGCTTTCCAGGGCTACAGAGTTCGGGGAGTTGGATAAATCCTGGACATTGACATATAATAACCTGATCGTCTCAAATATATTGAATAACTATCTTGAGCCTGAGATGGAGAACCTGTAACAAGCAATTCATCAAATGCAATTTTCAGTTATCGAAATGATAGGTTCCTCCTTCATCTTTATATACAAAATGCACCAGCGGAGGCCAAAGTGGTTTTGATAATTCTCTGACCCAGTTCTCATAGGTCTCTTCCAGACTGTCGGCAATCTGAGTATTTGCTGATATTATGTTATTCTGTTCTAAATTATTTTCTCCAAGATAAAACAGGGATCTTTCATTGTATTCATCATTCCATACCATTTTCCAATCTTTGGTTCTAATCGCTTTTGAATTGCCCCTTCCCCAGTATAAATTGTCATGCGGTAAATTGATGGTATTTTCGTTATACAAATATGGGAGAAGATCAACACCATCATAAGTTCTATCCTGGGGAAGATCCAGTTGAAGTACAGAGGAAATAGTTCCAAAGATATCCATGGATGAAACCGGGTACTTATAACGTGAGCCAACTGGAATATTACTACCCCATTTCATGATCATGGGCACATTCAGTCCTCCCTCAAAGTCAGTGATCTTTCCACCTTTCAAAGGAAAATTATCGGTTGTATGTGTATAAGTTGCACCTCCATTATCACTAACAAAAAATATCAATGTATTTTCATCAATATCCATTTCTTTTAAATAAGCATGCAAGTCACCAATGGCATCATCGAGGCTCTGGATCATCGCGTAATAGATCCTTTTTACAGGATCTTTAACATGTCTGAATTTTTCTACATATTCCAGAGGTGCCTGCAGGGGAGTATGTGGTGCATTATAAGAGGCTATCAGAAAAAAACTTGTATCAATGTTTGCCTTAATGAAATCCTTGCACTCCCGGGTGATGGCATCAGTTAAATATTCTTGCTCATCAATTTCCTTACAATTTCTGTATATAGCATGAGGACCTTGCCTCTGGCCTTTCCAAATATAATTGTCTGAAAAATCCTTCTTGATTTTCATATTGACGATCTCAGGGTCCTCTTCAGGAGCATACAGGGAATGAGATGCATAAAAACCGTATTGATAGTCGAATCCGAAATTACACGGTTCATTTTGTTCATGTACTCCTAAATGCCATTTCCCAACTAAAGCAGTTTTATACCCTTCCTTTTTTAATAATTCTGACAGGGTAATTTCTGATGGCGGCAATCCCTGTTTCCGGGCCATTTTGACATCAGGAACATTTTCAAGATCTCTTGGAAGCCATGGGTAGGAATCGACAAGGTATTTAAACCCGAAGTATTCAAGTCGGTTTGCAACATAGAACTCATGCATCTGATAGGTAAAACCGAACCTTTGCGGATACCTGCCAGTCATAATAGCTGCTCGCGAGGGACTGCAAACAGGTGAAGTTACATAGGCCTGTTCAAATATTACTCCTTCTGCTCCTAACTGATCAATATGAGGGGTTCTTACTTTGCCCTCTCCATAAAGCGTGATATCAGTTTTTCCCAAATCATCCACAATGATAAGGATGATATTTGGACGATGGGTCAAATCCTGCCCTACTGGTTTATATAACAGAAAATTCTTTTTAGCATCAATCTGTTGCTGATCCCAGTTGATTATGAATTCATCAGAAGCCAGAGGCCAGAGCAAATAAGCAGCGAAGGATACAACGATAGAGACTAAGATTATCAGAATATATTTCCGGCCCATTTTCTTTCTTAATTAATTAAAAGGCCAAAAATATATTTATTCTTTAAATTACCCCTTTGATTCTAAAGATAAAATGCAGATCTTTTTTACTTGCTAACCAGTTTAACAGCAGTACCATATGCCAGCAATTCCGCTGAAGCAGCCATAACAGCTGAAGTTGTAAAACGGACGCAAACTATTCCATCTGCACCCATTTTCTCGGCATTGGCAATCATACGATCGAGTGCCTGCTCCCTTGATTCAGCCAACATCTTGGTATATTCTGTAATCTCACCACCAACAATTGTTCTTAATCCGGCTAAAATGTCTTTACCAACATGTCTGGCTCTAATGGTATTCCCCTTTACCAATCCAAGGGTTTCCCTTATTTCATGATCCCTAAAATTGTCTTGAGTTGTAATTAACATTTTAAAAAAAATTATTGTTCAACATTGTCAGAATAGTGGTCGTCTTCTTTATTTTCCAGCCGATCCTTTATAACCTTGGCAAACAGGAATCCAAGACCAATTATAGCGATCAAACCTATTAGTCCGTATGGAAAAGCAGCAATGAGGCCGATAAATAAAGCTATAATCCAGATAAGCGCCACAATAACGAGAAAAACATATCCTATGTATTCCATATTTTTTTCTTTAATACATCAATTTACATAAAAAATTGCTCATATAATTTTTTATTGCAGACAATTTCTATTCATTTATCCGAGGCCGTTTTTGTGATTTTGATTTATGAAATCTTTCCCATCGGGATGAATTTAATGTAATTGAAATAGCTTTTTAAAACTGAAAAAATTGTAATTTACATATTTGAAAAGACACTAAGTATGTGGGCAAAAATTAAGAATTTCTTAAGGAACGAAGCAGTTTATCTAATTGGATCTCCCACATTGGTTTTACTGGGAATCGTTATTTATGGAATTTTCTTTGATCATTGGTATAAAGATCTTTATAACATAAGTCTTGCAAGCCTGCTTCTTTATGTTCTTTCAATCATATTCAGGTTTTTGGGATGGTTATCCGGAAAGTTTAATCATTAGATTTAAAAATTGTATCTTTGTTATAATTGTAGTAAAGACACTTTTAAGGCTTAATATGGTTTTAGTCTGTGTTTTCAACTATATTTGGGCGCGATATTTGCTTAATTTTTTTAAAAATTTATTTTCCTGTGTAGCTGATAAGCAGAAAATCATTTTATTCTCAGGAATATAAAATGTATTCTTAGGATATATGATCATGATTATTTACCGCTAACTGGTTTCATAGGATCATTGAAAAAAAATAATCAGATGAAAAAATTAGTACTGTTTTTTCTATTTAATTTCCTTCTTATCTCCTTTTCGTTCACTCAGGTTAGCTATAAAGTTGATGAAGGAAGTACAATGACGATCACTGGTACATCAACACTTCATGACTGGACGAGTAAAGTGAATGAGATCGGTGGAGATTTTGTATTTAAAAACGAAATAAAGGACAAAAAACTTCCAAAATCTGGTAGTATAGTTGAGCAAATTAAGATGGTTATTCCAGTCTTAAGTATTGAAAGTCCGCGGGGTTCAACGATGGACAATAAAACATATAATGCGCTTAAATCCGAGGATCATCCCGAAATGATCTTTGAGGTAAAAAGTGATAATATTGAAAGTATTATTGATAAATCAGCAGAAAAATTTCTTTTAAAAGTTACCGGCGATCTGACCCTGGCCGGGTATACGAAGGAAATCACAATTGATCTGGAAGGTCAAAAATTAACCAATGGTCAATTAAAATTTCTAGGTGCTTACCCTATTGATATGGTTGAATTTGAGATAGAACCTCCATCAGCCATGTTCGGCCAGATCAAAACCGGGAAAGATGTTGTTATTGACTTTGATTTATTATTGAGTGAAAATTAAGAAGTGAAAATCCTATTTACAATGAGACAATTATTTAGTATTATTACTAAATCTATCCTGTTATTCGTGACTTTAATGTTAATAACGTACGATTCAAATATAAAAGCACAGGAAGATAGTGGCGATGAACATAAAGCCTTTGAGCAAGCAATACCTGGCTCTAACATATCCATCGAAATGGTTCCCATTCCTGCAGGAAAATTTAAAATCGGGAGTCCTGAAACAGAACCAGGCAGGGATACAGATGAAGGACCACAAAAAGAAGTGCAAGTTGATGGATTCTGGATGAGTAAATTTGAGATCACCTGGGATCAGTATGAACTGTTTATGTATGTTGAAAACATTGTCAAAGACTCTATTCTTATAGAGGATGATCTCCTGAAGGATAATGAAGCGGATGCCATTATGCGCCCCAGTCCGCCCTATGAAGATCCATCCTTCGGTATGGGGAAATATGGCTATCCGGCAGGAAGTATGACACAGTTTGGCGCTTTAATGTTTTGTAAATGGTTATCTACAAAAACGGGTTACCTATACCGCCTGCCAACTGAGGCTGAGTGGGAATATGCCTGTAGGGCCGGCTCAGAAACATCCTACTTCTTTGGAGATGATATCGCTGAACTGGATGATTATGGATGGAGTTATGAAAACAGTCAGTACAATTATCATAAGGTAGGCGAGAAAAAACCGAATGCCTGGGGATTATATGATATGTTGGGAAATGTTGCCGAGTGGACCCTGGATCACTATTTTGCTGATATCTACGCCCAATGGGAAGGCGAAGACCTGGTAAATCCCTGGTCAAAGCCTCAGGCACTGGATCCAAGGACTGTTAGAGGGGGAAGTTATGATGATGATAAGGATAAACTCCGATGTGCATCCAGAATACCTTCTAATCCAGATAAATGGAAACAAAGAGATCCCCAGATCCCGAAAAGTTTCTGGTGGAATACAGATTCTCCATTTGTCGGTTTTAGAATTGTACGATCTTTCAAAAAAATGACCCAGGAAGAAATGGACGCTTTCTGGAGTTTTAACCTTGATGAAGACTAAAAGACTTTTTTAACTCAAATAGATAATATTATGAACGAAAAACTTTCTGTAAACCGACGAAATTTCGTGAAAGGTTCCGCTACAGTTGCCGGAGGCGTTATGCTGGGGGGAATGCCTTTAAAATCACGAGCAAAATCTGCAGCCAATGATACATTAAAAATAGCCGTTGTAGGCTGTGGCGGCAGAGGCACTGGAGCAGCCGTTCAGGCACTCAGTGTCAAGGAAAATGTAGAACTCGTAGCCATGGCTGATGCCTTCAAGGACAGGCTTGACAGCAGTTATGAAAACATTTCCAAAAAAATTGAAGACAAGAAGAGGGTAAATGTAAAGGATAAGGATAAATATGTTGGCTTTGATGCCTATAAGCCCGCTATTGACATGGCTGATGTTGTTATTCTAACAGCCCCTCCAGGCTTCAGACCTGAACATCTCGAATATGCAATCAATGCTGACAAGCATATTTTCTGTGAAAAACCACTTGCAACAGATGCGCCAGGGATCCGTAAGGTCCTTGAATTAGCAGAAGTAGCCAAAGCAAAGAAATTAAATGTAGTAGTTGGCCTTCAAAGGCATTACCAAACTGTCTACAGAGAAATTATGAAGCGGGTCCATGGTGGTGAAATAGGACAAATAACCTCCACTCAAGTTTACTGGAACGGTGGCGGTGTTTGGGTTCACCCAAAGCAGGATGGCTGGACTGAGATGGAGTATCAAATGAGAAACTGGTATTACTTCAACTGGTTATGTGGAGACCATATTGTTGAGCAGCATATTCATAACCTGGATGTATCTAACTGGGCAGTTGGCGGACATCCTGTGATTGCTCAGGGAATGGGTGGAAGAGAAGTTCGAACAGCCAAAGAATATGGTGAAATATTTGATCACCATTATGTTGAATTCAAATATGAAGATGGTACAGTTATGAATAGTCAGTGCCGTCATATCAGGGGTTGCTTCAATAAAGTAGCAGAAGAGATCATAGGCACCAAGGGAAAAGTTGACAGTAGCGGGACAATGTATGATCTTAAGGGTAATGTTATTTGGAAGCATCGTAATACTGATGATCCAAACCCATATCAGCAGGAACATGATGAGTTATTTGCATCCATAGTGTCGGGAGGTGAGATTAATGACCTCAAGTTTGGTGCAGAAAGCACAATGACAGCCATAATGGGACGTATGGCAACATATTCCGGTGTTGAAATCCATTGGGATGATGCATTGAACTCAGATATTAAACTTGTACCTGATACATTCAGCTGGAATGCTAATCCTCCGGTTATGCCGGACAAGGATGGATTCTATGCTGTTCCTGTACCTGGAGTTACCAAGGTAATATAAAAAATTCAGTACTATAAAATTAAAAGCATCAGTGCTCTGCACTGGTGCTTTTTTTTACTTAAGGAAGTTTGGTTCCCCAATTTCGTGACGTCTTAATTTACCTCCCTCCTCTTCTACAATAATTGCTTTTACATCGGGCATATCTAATAGAAAACGTGATCCATCTTTTGCACCCAAAATGCTTATGGTTGACGCAATAACATCAGCTTCCATACAATTCGAAGCCTGAATTGTAACAGTTCTGGGTACTGTAAGCCCATAACCGGTTCTTGGATCGATAATATGACCATATTTTACAGAATCTAACAGTACATAACGGTATAGGTCACCTGATGTAGCAATGGATGTATTTGTAGCATAAATCACTTGATTATCATTCTGTAAATTTTCAAGTACCAATTTCCAACCCTTTTTACCGGGAGGCGCTTCACCTGTCCGGATATCCCCGCCGCCGTCTACTAGCAGTTGGTTTATACCGGCATCATTGAATATGTTATATACCGCATCCACTGCAAATCCCTTCGCGATCCCACCAAGATCAAGTTGCATTCCTTCTTTGGCAAGCATTACTTTTCCATTATCAGGATCTATATGGATATATTTAAATCCAACACGTTGAGATGCGTCCGTGATCTGTTCAGGTGTGGGTAACCTTTCCTTTCGGCCGGCCCTCCTCCATAGTTGACTATATGGCCCAATAGTAATGTCAAATATCCCATTTGTTTTAATGGCCCACCCTTGTGCCGTTATTATTACTTTCAGTAAGTCCGGGCTAACCTGTATAAATTCACCACTCCCGGAACTTCTTGATAACCGGTTCAATTCACTATCCGGCAAATAATCACTCATGATAAAATTTAATTCATCAATCCTGTTAAAAGCTTCAACACTTTTCTGGATGGCAACATCTCTCTGATCTGTATAGCAGATTATCCGGAAAATAGTCCCCATACTTTTATGAGAAAATTCATAGCGTTGGAGTTTTTCATCAATCTGAGAAGAGATTTTTCCAGGCAATAAAATTAATATGATGATGATTTTAATAAGAAGATTCATAAATTAAATAAAAAGCATATTTTTATCATATTTGTATGTAAAATTACTTTTTAGTTATCCAATACAAAATTTATACCATAGAACCTTATGGAAGACTTTTTAAACTTAAAGGGAAATATAAATCACTCTGTATGCAGATGGTGTTATGACAGCTTGAGTCTGGATACACTTTGTACCGAAGCCAAAAAATTGGGAATAAAATCCATCGATCTGCTGGGTCCGGATGATTTTGAAACATTACATAAACATGAACTGGATTGTGGCATGGTTTATGGATTACCGGATACCTATGGGATAGAAAAATGTTTCAACCGGATAGAGAATCATGATGACCTATTTGAGATATACCGGGATTTGATTCCTGTTGTTGCGGATGCCGGTTTCAAGAATATCATCTGCTTCTCTGGTAATCGAGATGGGCTTTCGGATGCAAAAGGAATAGATAATTGTCACTTGGGATTAAAACAAATAATGCCTTTGGCTGAAAAATATAATGTGAATATTGTAATTGAGTTGCTGAACAGCCTGGTGGATCATCCGGATTATCAGTGCGACCATACTGAATGGTCTGTAGAGCTATGTAAAAAGCTTGATAATGAGCATTTTAAAATACTTTATGATGTCTACCATATGCAAATAATGGAAGGGAATATTATCAGTAACATACAAAAATATTCTTCTTATATCGGACATTATCATACCGGCGGCGTACCTGGCAGGAATGAAATTGATTCCTCTCAGGAATTGAATTACGAGGCAATTATGAAGGCCATTGTTAAAACCGGGTATTCAGGATATGTAGCCCAGGAATTTATTCCTTTAAGGGATCCTATAGAATCCTTAAGAGAGGCCATAATTCTATGTGATGTGTAAGACGAATTTGTACTAAAAAAAATAAAAATGAAAAGAAGGAATTTTCTAAAAAAATCAGTTACTGCTGGTAGCACAGCACTAGCTGCATCCACAATCGGTGTGCCCGTTATATCTAAAACAATCCCCGGTAAAAAATTTAAATTATTTGAAAAGTACCAGTTCAATTTAAATTATGCCCCTCATTTCGGTATGTTCAAAAACATGGCCGGGGATGACCTGATAGACCAGATCAAGTTTATGGCAGATGTTGGTTTTACGGCGATGGAAGATAACGGTATGAAGAACCGAACAAAGGACACACAGGAAAAGATAGCTGCAGAAATGGCCCGATTAAATATGAAAATGGGTGTTTTCGTTGCCCATTCTATATACTGGCGGGAACCCAACCTCACCAGTGGCAATAAAGATATGAGATCTGAATTTCTTAAAGAAATAGCTGAATCAGTAGAAGTAGCAAAAAGGGTGAATGCGACCTGGATGACGGTAGTACCAGGGCACGTTGATTTAAGACTTAAAATTGAATACCAGACTTCGAATGTAGTTGATTCATTGAAAATGGCTTCCGAAATTCTCGAACCAAATAATCTTATTATGGTTCTTGAACCATTGAATTTTTATAATCATCCCGGTTTGTTTCTGGAAAGAATTCCTCAGGCATACGAGGTATGCCGGGCGGTTGGCAGTCCTTCCTGCAAAATTCTGGATGATCTTTATCATCAGCAGATAACCGAAGGGAACCTGATACCGAATATAGATCATGCATGGGACGAGATCGCTTATTTCCAGATTGGTGATAATCCAGGCAGAAAAGAACCCACAACAGGCGAGATAAACTATCTTAATGTCTTTAAGCATATAGACAGCAAAGGATTCAAGGGAATCATGGGAATGGAACATGGCAACTCAAAGCCCGGGGCCGAAGGTGAGCAAGCCCTGATCGATGCCTACAAAACAGTAGATAGTTTCAAATAGATGCTATTAAGGTCCCTGATTTTCTCCATTTATTCATAGATTAAGTATTCTATAGTGGACGGCTGCCGCTGATCTTTTTTATAGACCTTCTAAAAATCGTTAACGATCTATAGAATAATATCTGTAACCTAAGTGAGAATAATGTAGTATTATTACTGTAAGGGCAAATATTATATTCTTTTAATTTTTGATATTACGATTGAGCATCCCCCAATATGTGGTATTTTGTGAAGCTGGGGTTGTTAATTGCCGCAAAAGATTTCGAAAATTAAAATTTTAGTTAGATTTTTATCTAACAACGGGTCAAAACATGCGAATACTCACTTTTTTACTGTATGCCACAACGCTGTACCTTAGTGTTAATTATAAATGCTATGGAGATCCAGTTTTAGACCCTATCGATGATCAATACCTGAAACTTAAGATCGATTCAACACTTTCTTCTGATTCGATTCAAAGATTACATTTTGTTCAATTTCATCTTAGAGAAGCGCATCATGCCCTGAATTCCAATCAACTGGATTCTGCCATTTTGCATGCAGAAATGATCACAAAGTATGATGTAAATCAGATTCCCGGGTCACTGTTATCACAAGCTTATTATATAATTGGAAAAACATACCGGATAAATAACAGAACGGACCTGGCACTGAAGAATTACCTGGTGGCCATCCAGAAGCTTAGGTATTCAGATGAAATTGAATATAGATCGGTAATTTACCAGGAACTGGGAGCTATATATCACGAAAATGGCTGGATAAGTAAATCGATAGAAAAATACATCGAAGCCTTGAAAGTAGAGGATAAATTAAAAAATGAATACAAGCAGATAGAATTACTGAATATTATAATAGCATTATACCTTGAATCAAATGATTATAAAAATGCGATTCTATACCAGGAGAGACTTTTACCCTTGTATTCACGACACGACATGCATAAAGCCCTGGACTTAATGCAAAAAATCTCCGATAATTATCTGGTGGTAAAAAACTATCAGTCTGCAGTCTTTTTACAATCCCAGATCTTGGATGTAAAAAAGAAATATAACGATGTTGACGGGCAACTGTCAGTCTTACTTGAATTCCTGAAGATCTATAAGCAACAGCAGGATTTTGCAAAATTATTTACATATCATAAATTTTTCAGCAACTTATATCATAGCCAGAATAAAAAAGAATTGACCGACAGGGCAAGGACACTGAAGGCTGAAAGTTTACTGATCCTTGGTGATGTGTTTACAACATTCGGTAATCTTGATGTAAAAGAAAACTATGATCGGGCCCTATCATATTATGACACAGCCGGTTCCATCTTTTATGCATTAGGTCAGTATGGCAAAGTTGCAGATGCTAAGTTATCAACTGCAAAAATTTATCACAATCTTAAAGAATATAAGTCAGCTATTGAAAATTGTGAGCTGGCCGTTCCCTATTTCATTGAGGATAAAAATTATTCCCAGCTAATGCAATCCTATGAATTGATTTCCGAGTCCTATATGGAATTGGATAAATTCAAGCCGGCTTATCAGGCCCAGGCTCAATATATAAAATATTCTGACAGCCTTAAAGACATCAGGACAAAGCAGATCGATGATTTGATTGACCAGTATAAGGAGAATACCAACCGCATAGCTTTTCAGAACCTGGAGCAGGCTATGCTCCAAAAGGAGCTGGATACCTTATCTGACGAATTATTACATCTTGAGATAGAAAAACAAAAGCGGGATATTGAACTCCTGATCAAGGAAAGGTCCTTAAATGATCTGGCTCTTAAAAATGAGCTATTAAAAAACGAACAAGTAACCAATGAGAATATACTTCTCCAACAGCAGATAGAGGCAGAATTAAGAGAAAGAAAGATATTGAATCTTCAGGCAGAAAGTAGCCGCCAGGAAGCTGAATTAAAAAATCAACAACTTTATCAAATAACCAATGAGCAACAGATATATGCACTTGAGCAGGAAAAGAAATTAAGCGATCTGCAATTGCAAAAGGGAGAAGTTCAGAAAATGGTATACCTGTTGAGTTCTATCATCATATTTATCCTGTTAATTTCAGCGGTTATAGGATATTTTAATATACGAAAATCAAAAAGTAAAATCTCTGCAAAAAACAGATACATTGAGAAGCAAAATGATAAATTAAAAGATTTAAATGAAGAGAAGAACCGGCTGATTCGAATCGTAGCCCATGACCTTAAAAATCCCCTGACAAGTGCACTCACCTTATCTGAAATAATATATAAGAAATTTAACCAGGGCACAAATGAGGAGCAGCATAACATTAGTTTGATCAGGCGATCCCTCCGACGCATGCAGGAAATGATCAATAAGATCCTGGATGTAAAAGCAATTGATTCAGAACAATTAAATCTCGAATATGAAGCTGTCAATGTAAGACTGATAGTCAAATATCTGACTGAATTGTTTTCCAGAAAAGCAGAAAAGAAAAACATTACTATACTTAATGAAACTGAAGAATCATTTATTCGCGCCGACAGGGACTACTTCACACAAATCCTGGAAAACCTGATATCCAATGCGTTGAAGTTCTCATCGATGAATACCATTGTAAGAATTAGCTCACGGGAAAATAACGATTATTGTCAGATTTCGGTGACAGATGAAGGGCCTGGATTTAATAAGAAAGAACTGAAGATGCTGTTTCATGAAAATACTAAATTATCGCCCAAACCAACAAATGGCGAATCCAGCAATGGTCTTGGCCTATCCATAGTAAAAAAATACGTTGAGGCTATGAATGGTAAAGTATGGTGTGAAACGAAGCCAGGACAAGGTTCAACCTTTTACGTTGAATTTGAAAAGGAAATGGTTCTGGCCTGAAAAATCTACCTGCTAAGCTTTAACACTTCTAATTGATTCTAACAGATTTTTTGTATTTCGATAAATAAAATAGGAAACGAGCATCAATACCACGGAGGTGATGAACATGAATATAGGTGAAAATCCCGGTATATAGATGTAAATAATGTTGAAAATAAATCCTGATATTCCTACTAGAATCCCAAAAGCGGAAAGGACCAGTAAGGTAATTACGATCTTATTGGAGTATTTTACATCTAATAGAAGTTGTTGATATCTTTCCTTATTATCCATAATTTATCTGTTTACTTTTTTTGTCCAATTTACATGCCAATAAAAAAAATTGGGATTATTGCTACTGAGGGCAGTATTTGTAATTTTTTAATGTTCATAATCGAGCAGGTTTGTTCGATTACAGTTAAATTTTGATAAAAATCAGGGTGATTTCTTACGAATCAGGAAAAAATTCCAATAATACATTGTGAGTCAATCCAATAAGCCTATTTTTGCACAAAAATCGTAAGAAAAAGCATACCCGAGATTTTTCATCGTTATGTCTTTTAGAAGTTTTCTTAATTTTTTAGAAAACGTAATGCGATTTTTCAGCAGATTTTATTATTTGCTTATTTAAGTATAAAAAATTTATAGTTGAATGAAAATATTAGCGATCGGCCGGAACTATGTAGAACACATTAAAGAGTTGAATAATGAAAAGCCTGATGAACCAGTCATATTTACAAAACCGGATACAGCACTGGTCAGGAACAATCAACCGTTTTATTTTCCGGATTTTTCTACTGATATCCATTATGAGGTTGAATTAGTACTCAGGTTATGTAAGATGGGTAAAAATATACATGAGAAATTCGCGCATACATACTATGATGGTATAGGCCTGGGTATAGATCTTACAGCGAGGGATCTTCAGACTAAAGCGAAAAACAAGGGTTTACCCTGGGCGCTTGCAAAAGGCTTTGACGGCTCTGCCCCTGTTTCTGAATTTCTTCCGCTAAATGAATTTAAAGATATAAATAATATAAATTTTTCATTATTAGTCGATGGTGAGGTAAAACAAAAAGGAAACTCATCGCTTATGTTGTTTAGTTTCAACCAAATTATTTCTTATATATCAAAATTTATTACCCTCAGAAGTGGTGATCTGATATTCACTGGAACACCAAAAGGAGTTGGACCAATAAAGATTGGCAACATACTTGAGGGGTATATAGAGGATAAAAAGCTATTGAATGTTGAAATCAAGTAATGTAATATACAATATCACTTTATTTCTTCTTAGTATTAATTTGTTCAGCCAGGAATCAAAGAATACTGAAGACTATTTTTTCCCGATACGTCCAAACGAAAATAATTATCTTTCCGGGACTATGGGTGAGATCCGTGCAACCCATTTTCATGCCGGGATGGACATAAAAACGAGTGGGAGATCAGGCTTGCCGGTTTATGCTACCATGGACGGCCACGTGAGCAGAATAAAAGTCTCCGCGGGAGGATATGGCCATGCATTATACCTTTTGCATAACAACGGCGAGACGTCAGTTTATGGGCATTTATTGAGATTCAGGGAAGATATTGGCAAATATGTAAGGGAACAGCAGTATGAAAAGGAATCCTTCCAGGTTGATCTGTTCCCGGATAAAAGCACATTCCAGATAAAAAAAGGGGATTTGATTGGTTTATCTGGCAATACCGGATCTTCCCAGGGGCCTCATCTCCACTTTGAGATCAGGGATGAAAACCAGCGTCCAAAAAATCCCTTGAAGAAAAACTTCAGCGAAATTAAAGATAATATCCCTCCTATTGTCTATGAATTTGCTTTGAAAACCATGGATATTCATTCCAGGATAAACAATGAATTTGGAAGGATGGAATATAAAGTTAAAAAGAATGGCAAAAATTATTATTATGATGAACCCATAAAGGTGAACGGAAAAATTGGCCTGCAAATCAAAGCCTACGATAAGTTGAATGGAGCCCTTAACAGGAATGGTATTCCTTATATTTCTGTTGAGATGGATGATGAAAAGATCTTTTCCGTGCAGATCGATTCCTTCAGCTTCAGCGACACCCGCCATGTAGTTAATTATTATGATTATGAAGCCCGAAGACATAAGAACGGTACATTTCAGAAAATGTACCTGGACGATGGAAATAAACTACAATTCTATCCTGTGGTAATAAATGATGGCTTCATCATCATAAATGATGAAGCCTCGCATGATATAAAAGTATTCCTGAGGGATGTGCATGGAAATAGTTCCGTTTTTTCTTTCACTTTGGAAGGTAATCCGCCTGAAACACAGGTTGACAAAATATCAGATCGGTCCCCGGATAAAATAATCACTAAACTGTATGAACGATATTTAAAGATAACAGCACCCATATCATCAGGTACTGCCAATCATTGTCTATTATATTCAAACAGAATGATATATGAAATAATTCCATCCTACCAATCAGAGAACCATGCCGTATATATCTGGGATATGAATCTCGGACTACCAGATTCTTTAAATGTATGTGACATTTCGAAAGATCTGAATTACGAGGTTATGATACCTTCTACGGTGGATTTTAATTTCTATAACAAGTTCTTTGATATTCATTCTAATAGAAGATCATTGTATGATACCTTATACGTGGAAGCTGAATATAGCATTCTTCCCGATAAGAACATTGAAATATTTACCATAGGGAACAACACAATACCTTTGGCAAATCCTATTCGAATAACTTTCAAACCTAAATTGGATTATAGCACCTCTGAAAAGTATGGTTTATACAGTACTGTTGATTACAATCACTTTGTGTTCCAGGGGAATAAATGGGATGAAAATAAGATAACTATTTCAACAAAATATCTCGGTTCCTATACCGTTCTTGAAGACACAATAAATCCCACCATCAAACCTGTTCAGGTAGACAGGAAAAAGGTAAGTTTTAAAATCGATGATGACCTAGCAGGGATTAAGGAATTCAATGCTACATTGAATGATGAATGGATATTGATGCATTATGATCCGAAACGAAGATTTATCTGGTCTGAAACTTTAGATCTGAACAATCCTTTATCTGGAGCGTTTAAATTAACAGTAGAAGATAATGTTGGTAATATTAACGAATACCAAGTACAGATTGAATAAAAAAATATAATCTTATGAAACTAAAGGAAGGAGATAAGGCCCCGGATTTCAAATCAACTGACCAGGATGGCAACCCGGTAAAATTATCAGATTTTAAAGGCAAGAAACTTGTTCTGTATTTCTATCCCAAAGACAATACACCTGGTTGTACTGCTGAATCATGTAATCTGAGAGATAATTATTCGCAATTTACCTCAAAAGGATACGAAATCTTAGGGGTAAGTTCGGACTCAGAAAAATCACATCAGAAATTTATTGATAAGTATGATTTACCTTTTAGATTGATGGCTGATGTTGATAAAAGTGTTCATGAGTCCTATGGAACATGGGTTGAGAAATCAATGTACGGGAGAAAATATATGGGAACTGCAAGGGTAACCTTTATTATAGATGAAAATGGAGTGATCGAGAAAATCATAGAAAAAGTGAAGACCAAAGATCATACCGCTCAGATCCTCGGATAAATCCGTGAAGATCAATCTATAATTAAATCGTTATAGGAGTATATAACGATGTTGTTTCGGAATATTAATGTTTTAAACTATGCCAAACCATATTACATTCCGAAAGTTCATTGGAAAAATCGGTGCCATAATGGTATTGATAGGAATATGCTCCTTTGTTAATGCCCAGGAATATGAGCAAAAACCCCCGGATAAAACACGCATTTTGTTTCTTCTGGATGGATCAGGCAGTATGCTGGCTGAATGGGGGCCAACTTTAAAGATCAATGTTGCCAAAAGATTCCTTGCCCAGTTTGTGGATTCGTTGCGCAATGATCCTGATCTTGAACTAGCCTTAAGAGTATATGGTCATCAATATCATAGGAAGTACCAGAGATGTGATGATAGTAGACTTGAAGTTCCATTTGGCAGGGATAATCATACCCAACTAATTCAGAAATTGAACCAGGTAAATCCACAGGGTACTACACCATTGGCCTATTCCCTGGAGCAGGCTGCAAGTGATTTTCCTGAGGATGATAACGCCAGGAACATTATCATAATAATTACAGACGGGATAGAATCCTGTGATGGCGATCCCTGCAAGGTATCACTCGAATTACAAAAGCAGAATATTTTTCTCAGGCCATTTATTATTGGAATTGGCATGGAGAAAAGCTTCGACGAGCAATTTGGATGTATGGGCCAATATTTTGATGCAGAGAATATTGCAGGCTTCAGGTCAGCATTAAAAAAATCAATCGATCAGACACTGGAGAAAACAACTGTAAGTATTGAATTGCTGGATCATCAGAATAGACCAACAATATCTGATGTGAACATCACTTTTGTTAATGACTTTACAGGTAATGCGGCTTATGATTTCATCCATTATCTTGACAGGAATGGAAATCCCGACAGTGTAGAAATTGATGCTGTGGTCTCCTACGATATAAAAGTAAATACACTCCCACCAGTTATTGAAGTTGATCCTGAAATAATCCCAGGCCAGCATAATGTGATAAGAGTAAAATGTCCACAGGGGACTTTACGGGTAAACCAGAGAAACCACTCAGAATACAAAAAAGATGTAAAGGTGCTGGTATACAAAAACGGCAATGACCAGATCCTTAAATCCTTGAGTGTAGAAGAGGCGCATGATTTCCTGGTGGGCAATTATGATATACGAATTACCACTTTACCTATGATCGAGCTCATAGACGTTTCAATCAACCCTCGTGAATTAAACACCTTTGATATCCCAGCTCCGGGTATATTGAATATTAAAAGTAGTTTTACAGGAATAGGTAGCCTATATTTACTACGTGATAATGGTGCTTCAGAATGGGTTTACAATTTACCCGATAATCAGTTGGAAACATCGATTACATTGCAACCCGGAAACTATAAACTGGTATTCCGAAGTAAAAATGCACTGGGCAGCAAATTTTCAAAGATAAAAACATTTACCATTCAATCCGGAAGGACCATTGATCTCGTACTTAACTGATCTTCAGGATACTTTTCATTTGAAAATGGGAAATAAGACTTCAAATATTAAAGTGAATCTTTTTTGATAGATAGTGAGAAATAAAAATCCAATCTTAAAAAACTCTTTTCAGTAGATAATGCACAAAAATACTTCTGATAATAAAAGAACCTTTTACAATCACCTGGCCCAGACTACGGAATATCCCATAGGACTTGAAGTGGGTAGTGCTGATGGAATTTACATATATGATAAAGATGGAAATGCCTTTATAGATATGATATCAGGGATTTCCGTTAATAATATTGGGCATTCGCATCCCCGGGTTATTGATGCCATTCATGGTCAATTAAAAAAACATATGCATGTGATGGCCTATGGGGAGTTTATACAAGACGCTCAATCACAACTGGCTGGAAAACTTACAGAAATCCTCCCTCCTGAGCTAAATTGCTCCTATCTGGTGAATTCCGGCACCGAAGCCAATGAAGGCGCGATTAAACTTGCGAAAAGATATACAGGAAGGTCTGAGATCATTTCCTGTTACAACTCATATCATGGGAATACATTAGGATCATTAAGTATTACCGGTAATGAGAACAAAAAATATGCCTTCAGACCATTGATCCCGGGGATCCGGTTTATTCAATTCAATGAATTATCGGATCTGGATAAGATTACGGAAAACACAGCTGCTGTGATCATTGAGCCGATACAGGGTGATGCAGGGGTCAGGATCCCATCTAAAAGTTATATGAAGGCCTTGAGGTCCAGATGTGACGAAACTGGGACCTTACTGATCCTGGATGAAGTACAAACCGGATTTGGCAGAACAGGGAAATGGTTTGCCTTTGAACACTTCGGTATAATACCCGATGTATTAACCGTTGCCAAGGCTATGGGAGGCGGGATGCCAATAGGTGCATTCATTGCAAAAAGGGAAGTAATGAATGTGCTTTCTCATCACCCGAAATTGGGCCATATCACTACCTTCGGCGGGCATCCTGTTAATTGTGCTGCCGCAAGGGCGACTATTGAGGTACTCCAGGAAGAAAAGATCATTCCTGCCGTAGAAGAAAAAGGGAGGTTATTGGAATCACTCCTAAAGCATGAGGCCATTATGGAAATTCGGCGGATTGGTCTTATGATGGCAGTAGAGTTTGAAAGTGCAGGGATAGTAGAGAATATCGTTAGAGAATGTCTAAATGAAGGAATAATCACTTTTTGGTTTTTATCCACTGCGAATAGTATCAGACTGGCACCTCCATTGATCATTACAGAAGACCAGATGAAAGAAGCAGCCGGAAAAATCATCAGGGCGATTGATCGGGCCGTGAGATAATCATTCCATCCATTATTCAATTATTTAGGTTCATTCATTTATCTTTGCGTTTTGTAAGAATTGAACATAATGATTGATTTTGTAGAAGAACTTGCCTGGCGTGGCCTAATCCATGATATTATGCCGGGAACAGATGAGCAATTAAAAAAAGAAAGAACCCTTGGCTATATTGGCTTTGATCCAACAGCTGATTCATTGCATATAGGGAGCCTGGTTCCGGTAATGCTTCTCGTACATTTTCAAAGAGCCGGCCATAAGCCCATAGCACTTGTAGGGGGTGCTACAGGGATGGTGGGTGACCCATCAGGAAAATCTTCTGAGAGGCAGCTGTTATCCGTTGAGCAGATACAGGCCAATATTGAGGGGCAAAGAATGCAGCTCGAAAAGTTCCTGGATTTTGATTGCGGAGAATCTTCAGCCGAGATAGTCAATAACTATGACTGGTTCAAGGATTTTAACATCCTTCACTTTATTCGCGATGTGGGAAAACATATTTCCGTAAATTATATGATGGCTAAGGAGTCAGTTAAAAAAAGACTCGAAACCGGTATGTCCTTTACTGAATTCACCTATCAACTTATCCAGGGATACGATTTTTACTGGCTTTACAAGAACAGGGGGCTGAAACTTCAAATGGGAGGCAGTGATCAATGGGGCAATATCGTCACAGGCACCGAACTGATTAGAAGAAAAGATGGAGGTGAGGCATTTGCATTGACCGCCCCGTTGGTCAAAAAAGCAGATGGATCAAAATTCGGCAAGTCCGAAGGAGGCAATGTTTGGCTCGACCCGGAAAGGACCACACCCTATAAGTTCTACCAGTATTGGCTGAACAGCTCGGATGAAGATGCCAGTAACTATATACGGATATTTACTTTGCTGGAAAAAGATCATATTGAAGCCCTCGAAAAGGAACACAAGGAAGCACCACATCTTCGAATTTTACAAAAAACACTGGCTGAAGATCTAACAATCCGGATTCACAGCAAGGAAGAATTGGATACAGCATTAAAGGCATCAAATATACTTTTTGGAAAGTCTACGACTGAGCAATTAAACGAAATCGATGAAAAAACCTTGTTGTCTGTATTTGATGGAGTTCCTCAGACGTTGATCAGCAAAAATGAGTTTGAAAGTACCGGCGATGTAACTTCATTATTGTCTGCATCTACTAATGGCATTATATTTAGTTCAAAAGGCGAGGCCCGTCGCATGATCAAGGGTGGAGGAGTAAGCATCAACAAGGAAAAAGTTAGCAATCCGGATGCTAAAGCAGAATATAGACTTCTAAACGACAAATACCTCCTGGTACAGAAGGGTAAAAAGAACTATTATCTTGTAATTGTACAATAATATTAGGTTACTTTTTCAGTTATACTTATATACAATTATATTATGATGAAAAAGCTATTAATTTATTTCGGTATAATTATAACCAGCACGTACCTGGCCTTTTTATCTTCCTGCTGCACGGATTGTGATATGGAAACAGAGAACACTTTTAACCTGGAATCACTGGATGTTAATCCTTCGGCAGATATAAATGATAATTTTGTGGTTACCTATGGGGTGACCACGAAAGGATTTCCCCAATTTCTTTTCGATATATATTTATCAAATGATGATCAGCTAGATGCTGGTGATCTCAAAATTGCAGATGGGCTGGCCGATACCGACACCAGTCCTGGTTCCAATGTGATATACACCAATCAGGTTTATTTCAGAACAGCGCTGGAACCAGGAACCAATGCCATAAAGTTCACACACAGTTTTAACCAGACTGAATGGGAGGGAGAAACAACTACTGAAGAGAACCTCTCAGGAAAGATAAAATATATTATCGGGCGTTTTTATCATACTCAGGGATTACAGATCATGACATTAACCACGAGATTAAGTGTCCGGGTTAATTTTGAGTAAATTGGTGAAATTCATTTTATCTGGCAATACGAATATCGGGAATCGTCTTTATTATCCTCTCATTTTTCAGGGCAATTCATAGCCTATGTTAAATAACTCTTTAGATATGGTAAAAGGATCGGTGCATTCGTAACATCCAATTATTAATAGTCAAGCTGCATTTTGTTAATGCCACGCGATCCTATTTTTAATTGATTAGGCCACTTTTCTATAGTCTTGATTTTTAAGAAGTCAAATCACTCTTCATGGTTCAGCTAGACTTCTTTTATAGTGAGCTAGAGTTTTATAATTAAGTGCTGGAATTAAGGTTTTTTAATAATTGACAGCGAATTCCGGGTCAGATTTCATATCGACTTAATATGCCTTTGTATAGGTTCATTATATCTAAAAAAG
>CBDUBA010000014.1:0-63418 GCA_965365275.1 uncultured Cyclobacteriaceae bacterium
ACAAAGTATGAAGTAGTGTCAGAACCAGTATAATTGACAAAGGGTAGAACAATTAAACCTTTCTTGATATCCGATGATTCCCCTGTATCTTTTAGTAAAAAATTATACAACAGATATGATATCAAAGCGATGATCAGGATACCAATGATTATGTGTCTCCTGCTAATATTAAACGGATTAACCAATTCACCTGTATCTATGGAATAGTCTATTAAGCTTCTATCCTGAGAAGTAACTTTATAGACACCAGTAGATGTTGATAAGCCTTTCAGGTCATATTCTCCCAGGAACTCTACCTCAAGGCCTTTTTTGTTTTTTATGTCACTATATACTTTCTCAGAGATTAAAATATCTTTGCCGCCTGTGACACTTTGGATTCTGGCAGCGATATTGACCCCATCCCCCAGTACATCACTGTTCTCAAAAATAACGTCCCCCTGGTGGATCCCGATCCGTAAAGAAATACCAATCTCTTCTGAGGCCTTCTGAAGGGATAAAGCACACAGGACTGCTTCTATATTGGAATGAAAGCTGATCAATATTCCATCTCCCATTTCTTTAAGCCAGCGTCCCCTGAATTTTTTAATAAGCCGTTTATGAATCTGTTGATTCTTCCGTAGCTTCTCAAAAGCATTCTTTTCATCATCATTTAATAATGACGTATATCCAACTATGTTGGAAAACATGATGGCTGCTAAGCGGTGCTTTTGATATGGCATATTCCTACAAGATAGAAAAAATCATAAAATATCAAAATACCTGCAATCTAAGGCTTGAAGAGCAGGTAATATCCACAATCCAGTTTGCCATTAAAAAATATCGAGGGATTTAAGGTTAGGGTTTATTCATTTCGAAATGTCTACATATTGAGAAGAAAAATGAATGTAGGTAAAACATTCCGGCACATGTGAATCCCAGACGCCATGTGGGCTCCAGGCCCAACCTCCGGAATCCTTGGCGGGTGGGTCCTCCTTATATTGATTAAAGCGGGAAAAATCCATGCGCCAGGTATCCTGATCCTTTGGAGGAAGACTTCGATTATCACCCAAAGCCAAAGCCTTCATACCTGACCATGGCAGGGCTAGTTCTACGGTCCAACCTTTATCCCGGTCCTCGTCATTATTGAGGGTACCCTCACAGTGAACAGCACTTTTTAACCCGGGGAAGTCCCAGGTCCAATATCCGATGCGGGGGCCCCTCGGATGTGGCTTATAACCCACACCGTTAAAGCGCTTTTTTCTCTGTAGATCAGGGCTAAATTCCGGTATCTTATCATATCCGCTGCTTTCATAGGATTCTTCCCAGATAAAAAAAACTTCGTAAATGGTACCGAAGGAATTAATTTCAAATTCGTAATAGGCATCCTTTCCCGCAATGAATAACTCTACATCATTGTCATTGTATATCTTTGAATCCCGTTCTGTCAGTGAAGCCTGCAGTTTTGGCTCCTCGATCCAATACCCCACATAAAGATATTCTTCATCCCAAACCACAGCAACCCTGGTATCATATAAGGTCTCGGCACCAGAAACAAGATCCCTGAACCGCGTTGATTTAATCACAGCATTCCAGATCTCCTCATCGAGTTTTCCATCAATCCTCGGTGCTGATGAAGTCCTGTACGCTGTATAATGAGGAATTTCATTTTCGGTACAGGGAGGAAATTCCACCAATTCTTTTGTGGAATTCCTGGTTGCATTATCTGTCAGATCAGCTTCGTGATCCGCCAGACTAATTGGTTGATCTTTTGAATGATTGCTTTTACAACAAAAAAGGATCAATACAATTAAAAGTAGTTTAAGATTCATATTATCGGGCATCATCGCTTACCATACTAACACCATTCTTTCCAAAATTAAACAATCTGTTTCCATACATCAAAGGCGGGTATACGGATACCGTTCGAATGTGGATTTCGGAATTATCCATTTGGGAATCTTTGAGCAACATCACTAATAAACTGATTTGCAGCATAAAAAGTGAAAAATTTGAGAAAAGACGAAGATACTAAAATGTAAATATATCGCCTGGTACGATCAGGTAGTGAGTACCTTCAACTTTTCTTCAAACTGTTCAAGCAAAGCATCAAAACAGCGGTCAATTTCCGAAACGTAGTCTCCCCCACCGGGCGGCAATGAATTATTCACAAACTCTGCCCTGATCTTGTCCACCAGGCTGTCCATCCTGCGCATCTGAAGTAATCGCATATTGGATCGCATGCTATGCCTGATCTGCCTGAACTCATCAAAGTTCTCTTCCTTAAGGGATTTGGCCATATTGGTCTTGTAGGTTGAAAATTCTCCCAGCAACAAGTTAATGAGCATAACATACTGAGTGGGCACTTCCCCATACAGATAATCCACTTCTGAGAAATTAATTAGTTGATCTGCATCATTTTCCTCTTCCGGCTCAACGGGTTCGTCTATCGCAGCAGGCATGCTGGTTAAACGTAACATTTCCTGGATCTTTTCAATCATGATCTTTGGATTGATGGGCTTGCTGATATAATCATTCATGCCCGAACTGGAAAGCGTTTTTAAAGTCAATTCTGAAATATCTCCTGTGACCGCTAAAATCGGTATGTTTTTATTTGTAAGGCCTTCTATCTCCCTGATTCTCTTCGCTGCCTGAAATCCATCCATTTTGGGCATTTGAAGATCCAGGAGCACCACATCATATTCATTCTCTGCAAAAAAGTTGATGGCTTCTTCCCCATTGGAAGCGATATCAAGTTCAAACTTCCAGAGATCGGCATAGCCTTTCATGAGAAACTGGTTGGATGATACATCTTCAGCATATAAGATCCTCAGATTCTGTATCTGGTGGGTGAGGGTATCAAAGGTCTCATCTTTTGTGGCAATCTTATCCTGGTCAACCAACCCAAAGGGCAATTCTACCTTAAATTTGGAACCCTTATTCTGTTCACTGGATACCGATATGTTTCCCCCCAGGAGTTCTATTAACTGTTTTACAATAGCCAGCCCCAATCCAGTGCCTCCGTATCTCCTGGAAATATGCTTTTCACCCTGGCTAAAGGGTTCGAATATCGTATCCAGTTTTTCGGGAGAGATGCCAATTCCCGTATCACTGATCTCAAATTTTATTCTGACAGAATCCTTTTTCTTACTCAGCTGGCTTAAGACTATACCGATCTTTCCCTGGTCTGTGAACTTCTGCGCGTTGCTCAAAAGATTATTGAGTATTTGCGTCAGCCTGCTATAATCTCCGTTTATGTAAGCCGGAATCTTATCATCAATATCCAGGGTGAGTTCCACTCTGGAGCTGTCCAATTGCAGCTTATAGCTTTCGAAAATATTCCAGATAAACTCCTTGAGGTTAAAATCGATATTCTCAAAGACCAGCTTCCCGGCTTTAATTTTTGAGAAATCAAGGAGGTCATTGATTAGCCTTAATAAATTGTCAGAAGAAAACTTCAGGGTATTGATTAATTTAAGCTGATCCGGTTTGGGATCCTGTTCCAACAAGAGATAGATCATACCAATTACGACATTCAGTGGTGTTCGTATCTCATGACTCATCATGGAAAGGAAATCTTCTTTTGCATTTAATGCTTCTTCCGCAGTTTTCCTGGCCCTGACGAGTTCCAGGTTGGTTCGAACAGCGTCGGTTATATTTCTGACGATACCTATTGCTTCATTATCCGTAATGGCGATAATTCTTGCTTCATAATTATTGGTCTGCCCATTTTCCGAAAGCTCATATTCGCATAGCTCGACTTTTTTATTCTGGAAAGACCTTTGCAAGCATTCATACACGGTTAAATACGCTTCAGAAGGAAAAGCATCTTTTATGTTCTTCCCTTCAAAACTCTTAACATTAAAGGTGAAATGATCAGTTGATTCGCCTGCCATAACTTCCAGAAAATCACCCAGTTTATTGATCCTGAAGAACTGGTCGGGGAAGGCATCGAATATTGCTTTAAAATTGATCAGGGCATTCCGAAGCCTTTCATTGGAGTCGATTTTCTCGGTAATATCAGTAACCGAACAAATTATCCTTTCCGGTGAACCCCCTTCATAAAAGATCTTTCCCCTGGCCAGGACCCACAAGGTAACCCTGCTTTTATGGATCATCTTGAAAGTTTCTTCAAAATAGGATTTCCCTTCCCTGATATATTGGTCAATAGCACTTTTCAAAGCATTCAGGTCTTTGGGATCTATCAGGCGTTCCCTTAAGAATTTTTCATCGATTTGATCCTCCGGAGCATATCCCAGCAAACTTTTCAGACTGCCATCTACGAAGAGATGTTCATCCTTAAATGAATAATCCCAGATCCCATTATGCCCTGCTTCAACCGCCAGCTGATAGCGGTCCCTGATCTTCTCCAATTCTAATTGATAATTCATCCTATCGGATATATTCCTTAAATTCGCTATGGATTGAACCAGGCGGCCCCGGTTATCATACTCACGCTCAACATGTACCTCCACCCATACCGGGTTCCCTGACTTATGCGTTATCCTGAACCGGTTCACAAGGAATTTATTGCGGTGACGCAAACTCTGTCTCCAGATCTGATCAAATGGCTTCCTGTCCTCTTTGTATATAAAATGACTGAATTCCTGCTGTTTCAGGATCTCAGCAGGCTCATAGCCCATTAAAGTAAGGCAGGATGGACTTACATATATGATCCGGTTACCTGAATCAAGTTGCAGGATAACATCCCGGGACTGGCTGAGTATTTTCTTATAGAAGTTCTTATCCCTAATGTGCCTTTCGTCTTCTTCGGAATCTGCTTTGTCTATATTAAACCAGAAATATGATTGATCATCAAATTTCAGTTCATTAACCTGGATAGACAAAATGATCTCTTTCCCTGCAGGTGAGATATATTCTCCCTCCAGGTCAGGCATTTTATCAGGGCGAGCATGGCCTGTCATCCGGCCAAAAAAGGATGCAAGTACTGGTAATAAATCTTCTGCACGTTTATCTACCAATTCTGAGGCAGAACATTCCAACAATTCTTCAGCACGTTTATTAATTTCCAGTATTTGGCCAGTTGAATTCGTAATAATCGCTGAGCCTTGATTCGCTTCTATGAAAGAAGTAAAATCAATCATTCGGAACTAATCTAATATACTAATACATGCTGACCTCTAACGGTCATTTATCACTAATTGTGATATTCTAATATTTATCTTACCTATAATGATAAAAAAATACATCTTTCCCTCAACCAGAAAGATAAGGAAAATTATAAATTCAAACGAATAAATATTTCTTTTTTTTAGTGTTCGGTGAGTCGAAAAACCCAAATTTTCTTTCTGTCTATCAGGGTATTTCCTGCCCATAATTAGAGTAGAACACCTTGAATGATTATCTTTGCGGAAATTCACTCCATTGGTAATGAGTAATAAAAGTTCATATAAAAGACATACAATAACTGCTGCCCTGCCCTATGCAAATGGACCTGTTCATATCGGCCATCTTGCGGGGGTATATATTCCAGCCGATATTTATGCCCGGTATCTCAGACTCAAAGGAAAGGATATCCTTTACATTTGCGGCTCAGACGAACATGGCGTTCCGATCACCATCCGTGCAAAAAAAGAAGGAATAAGCCCACAGGAAGTGGTAGATAAATATCACGAGATCAATAAAAAGGCATTCGCTGACCTGGGTATAAGTTTTGACATCTATGACCGGACTTCCTCCCCGGTACACCATGAAACGGCGGCAGAATTCTTCCAGACGATGTATGATAACGGAAAGTTTGTTGAAAAGGAATCTGAACAATATTACGATGAGAAAAGTGAGCAATTTCTTGCGGATCGTTATATTATCGGAACATGTCCCAATTGCAGTTTCGCAGAAGCCTATGGAGATCAATGTGAACAGTGCGGATCCTCTTTAAGTCCCTCCGAGCTTATCAATCCACGGTCAACACTGAGTGGTGAAAAACCTGTATTGAGGGAAACAAAACACTGGTACCTCCCCCTGGACCAGGATGAGAAATGGTTATCCCAATGGATCCTGAATGATCATAAGGAATGGAAATCCAATGTGTACGGTCAGTGTAAAAGCTGGCTTGACAATGGCCTTCAACCCAGGGCCGTTACGCGTGACCTGGACTGGGGTGTCCCCGTTCCCCTGCAGGGAGCAGAAGGAAAAGTACTTTATGTCTGGTTTGATGCACCCATTGGTTACATATCAGCCACCAAACAATGGGCTAAAGATAAAGATAAGGACTGGGAGCCGTACTGGAAGTCGGAAGATACCCGACTTGTACATTTCATTGGGAAAGATAACATAGTGTTCCACTGCATCATATTCCCAGCCATGTTGAAGGCACATGGGGATTACATTCTGCCGGACAATGTTCCCGCCAATGAATTCCTTAACCTGGAGAACAATAAGATTTCCACTTCAAAAAACTGGGCGGTATGGCTTCACGAGTACCTGGAAGAACTGCCGGGCAAGGAGGATGTACTTCGATATACCTTATGTGCCAATGCCCCGGAAGCTAAAGACAATGATTTTACCTGGAAGGACTACCAGGCGAAGAATAACAACGAACTGGTAGCCATTTTAGGAAATTTTGTCAACAGAGCCCTGGTCCTCACACAGAAGTATTATGAAGGTAAAGTGCCAAAAAGATCGGAGCTTTTTGATTTTGATTTAGAGGTATTGGATAAGATTGATAAGATTCCCCAAAAAATTGAAAAATCCCTTGATCAATTCAAATTCCGAGAGGCATTATCCCAATATATCGAACTGGCCAGAACAGGAAACAAATACCTTGCGGATACGGAACCCTGGAAGCTAATAAAAGAAAATGAGGAAAGGGTAGGCACGATCCTTAACCTCTCGCTACAGATCGTAACCAAACTGGCTACTTTCGGTGAACCTTTTCTTCCATTCAGTTCTGCCAAAATATTTGATATGCTGAACATTGATCCGGTAGGATGGGAATATGCAAAAGAGGAAGTCATTCTTCCGGAGGGTCATCAGCTGAACAAACCCTATCTTCTGTTCGAAAAAATTGAAGACGAAGTGGTCGAAATGCAGATACAAAAACTAGAAAATACAAAAACCGATAATATGGAAACATCAACTTATCCGCCGATAGGATCCGAAATGGTTTATGACGATTTTGCCAAACTGGATATGCGGGTTGGCGAGATCCTTACGGCTGAAAAGATTGAAAAGTCAAAGAAATTATTAAAGCTGCAGGTAGACATAGGTGTTGGTGTAAGAACAGTACTCAGTGGCATAGCTGAGCAATATAGTCCTGAAGATGTCATCGGTAAAAAGGTAGTTTTGCTGGCAAATCTTCAACCCAGAAAAATGATGGGTACAGAATCCCAGGGTATGATACTAATGTCAGAGGATAAGGAAGGTGTATTGAGATTCCTCACTCCGGATGGAGAAGCCGATAACGGATCAACCATCAGTTAAGCCGGTTTGCCCATCATGTGATGAATTAAAGAGAATATTTCTTAAATAATTTTCTTCAATTCAGGGCAATAGATGGTAGTTTAGTGAGTTATATAATAAAACAGGTTGTATGCATAAGGTTGTTTATTTATTTCTGCTCTTTCTGGGCTTATCAGTAATGGCACAGGCTCAGACCAAAAACAAATCTCAAACCACCAAAGGGGATACCTTTAATTACAGGTATGAATATAATGCAAAGCCCTCCAAAAAAGAGGTAAGAAAGGCTAAAAAAGCCTATAAGAACAGTTATGCCAGGCAATTCGATGTGAAGATAGAAGAATACGAAGATCGGATGCAGGCTAATGCCAAAAAATACAAGAAACTGGCCCAGGAAGCTGAAAAGCCTCAGTATTCTGATCCAACCTATTTCGGGCATAAGAACAAACCCAAAAAACGGAAACCGGGGAAGAAAAAGTTCTGCAAAGAGTGCCAGATCGTGCACTAAGTATACCGGGGAATTCTGAAGATAAATCCATATTGCTTATTGGGCTCACCGAGGAATCTTGAATTCTGATCCAATTATTCATTGGATACAACGGGTATTAAGAATACTGTTCTAACTTTTAATTGGCCCTGGCCATAATCCTGGATTAGTCAGATCACAGTAGCTTAATAGCTGACATATAAGCTTTACAATCACAAGTCCATCATATCCAATCGGGTATAACCCTACAGCTAACCCTAAATAATCGAAAAAATTCAATCCGGATTGATCCCTTATAGGGTCGTACAAACCATGCCCAATTATAGCCCAGGGAGGTGGTTTATTAATTTATTGATATGAATCTATTTTAATCCGGAAAATCTTCTGTTTATTGTACGATGTATTTAAATTAGAACTCCATAAATCAAAGGACATGCAGAATATAAATCAGTACATCGAACATACCATCCTCAAGGCTAATGCTACCCACAGAGATATTGACCGGATCGTTCAGGAAGCGCTGGAATATCAATTCAAAGGGATCTGTGTTCCACCTTTCTGGGTAAAAAAAGCCAGGAATGGACTGGGTGAAAGTGATGTGCAACTGGTCACGGTCTCCGGGTTCCCATTCGGTTATAATAAGACTGAGACCAAGGTGTTTGAGATTGAAGAAGCCATCCGGGACGGTGCCGATGAAGTGGATATTGTCTGGAACCTTTCTGCCTACAATTCAGAGATGAGCTGGGTAAAACAGGACATTGCCAGATGCGCCGATGTATTACATGATTCTGGAAAATATCTTAAGGTGATCCTTGAGACGGCCTACCTCACTAAGGAGGGGATCGAGGCCGGGTGTCTTATCTGTAAAGATGCAGGAGCGGATTTTGTAAAGACCTCGACAGGTTTTGCTCATGAGGGTGCTACAGTGGAGAACATAAAGATCATGCGTGCTGCACTGCCTTCCAGTGTGGGGATCAAAGCCGCCGGGGGCATAAAGGACCTTGAAACAACCGTGGCGTTGATCAAAGCGGGAGCCGACCGGATCGGGACTTCCTCAGGGGTCGCTATAATGGAAGAAGTCAGGGCCTCATAGGGATGACCATTCAGAAAAAAAATGTACAGATCACCATCTCTGGGAAGGTTCAGGGTGTCGGGTTCAGGTATTCTGCCGTCCATAAAGCGCAGCAACTGGGTATAAAAGGCTTTGTGAAAAATATGTATGACGGATCAGTGTTTATCGAAGCCGAAGCGGATGAGATCAGTATGGATCATTTTCTAATATGGTGCCACAAGGGTCCTACTTTTTCAAGGGTAGAGAAGGTCAGCACCACCGAAGGGGCAGTGAAGAACTACACCTCATTTACCGTAAAACACTAACCGGTTTGAAAAAGACCTGATCCTATGGAACATAAAATTATGCTAATCCGCAAGGTATGATTTACGTAATGCAAACCCAGGGTATTTTTCATTGGACTTTTAATCCATCAATAATTGATAAGTAAAAGTAACGCACAACTTTAGGAGTCAATTGTTAGTCGTAATTGCTTACTCTCCGTTTTATTATTATTTTTACCTAATGGTTAAGACAAAAAATGATATAGCCTATTTGATTCATGAGAACAGGAAACAAATCCAGGAATTTGGCGCCAAGTCCATTGGTCTGTTTGGTTCATTTGCTTCAAACAAACAAAACGATAAAAGTGATATCGATTTAATCGTAGAATTTGACAAAGAAAAAAAAACCTATAATAACTTTATTAACCTTACCTATTTTCTAGAAGATCTATTTAACCGAAAGGTAGAATTAATTACCCCAGAATCTTTAAGTAAGTATATTAAACCTCATATCCTAAAAACAACTGAATATGTCTCTATCAGCATATGAGTTATTACAACATATTAGAGATGAGGTGACTTACATACTTTCTACTTCTAAAGATCTATCGTTTGTCGATTTTACAAGTAATGAAACTTTAATTCGGGCATTCTCAAGAAGTCTGGAAATTATTGGTGAAGCCAGTAAGAAAATTCCAAAATCATTTAAAGACAAGTATTCTGATATTCCATGGCGACAAATTGCGGGTATGCGGGATAAATTAATTCATGATTATTTCGGAATTGATTTAGAGATCGTCTGGGATGTAGTCCAAAATAGATTACCGGAACTGGATAATCAATTAAAAGAAATATTTAAAGATTTCAATTAGATAGAGGAATCAACTCTATTAACTGGCTTTTACAATGCTAAACTGCACTCATACCAGATAACTCAATCTGGCAAAATTTAATCTCGCATTATACACTTGCACCCCATAATTTTTTCCAGGATGGATCAAATTTTCCCAATATGGGACAGAAATAATTATTAAAACCTCGTTTCCAGCCAATTTGGGCACATTTCTGTTCTGGCACAGTTTTTACATTAATAATATCAAAAATACCTCTGAAAGATAGCTGTGATAGAGGTAGGTTTTAGGTTGGTTAGGTTGATATATCCCGTCCGTGTGGCGGGATATTTTTTTAGGCAAAAAAAAGACAGCTATTAGCTGTCTTCAAACTTGATCATGCGATCTATAAAATCTTTTATCTGGTTCACCCCCAGCCGCTTGCCGATAATTTCCTTATCCTTATTCAGAATATAGATCATCGGGGTGGTCTTTATGTCGTAATCAGCCCTGAAATTACTCCTGTAATAAGGATCAATACCATTTACCCAGGTTAGATCATTGGACCTGATGTATTTTTTCCATTTATCAACATCTGTCACGGTACAAGCTGCTAAGACTTCTACATCCTTAACTTTGATTTCTTTATATAAGCGGTACAATTTCGGGGTAACTTTTTTACAGTGGCTGCAATCCGGATCAAAGAAATACAGGATCACAAACCGGCTGTCGATATTGCTCAACTGAATTTGATTCATAGTTGAATCCACAAGAACTATCTCAGGAGCGATACTCCCGATCAGATTTGGTTTCAGTTCATTTACCCTGGTCCGGAACTTTTCAATGAGGTCTTCATCTGCCCAATATGCCTTCCCTGTAAGGTAATAGTTCTCGGCAAGATAAACAAAGATCTCCTCCATGCCCATGATCTTAGAGGTCTCATATTTATTGGTAAGTTTAACCAGTACATATCGGAAAGTTTCCTGACTGGGTTCACTCATTGAAAGAAGATAATCACAGGATACTTTTATGGAATCAGGATGCTTGAAGGTGAGGTTCTCCACATAATCATCAAGCTTGGGCTGATAAAGGGGGGTTTTTAGTAATCCTGGATCTGAAAGGTCGAAATTATCGAAATAATGATCCTTGTAATAAAAGAACTGCCGGTTTTTAGCATCCGGATCATTCGCCTCTTCAGCTGGGATTTCAGGCATCTCTGGTTTCTGCATGGCGAGGAGAAGCCGGGAGGTAAAGGTGCCTTTGTTTTCTTTACTTAGCTTTAATTGATAGGAACCGATCTCATCCCGGATGGCCAGGACCTGCGTACGCAATTCATTTAGTCTGGCCTCATCTTTCTGGGGGTCCAGGGCTTGCATCTGGTCGGTAAGTATTTTAGACTCGGCCTGCTTATCGGCCATAAACCGCTGAAAACTGTTAAATATCTCATTTTCACGTGATCCCGTTACCTTCATATGCCGGATAAAATCTATCGTATCCGTTTCCAGCTTGAATTTGGGTTCATTCGCTATTAATTCAAAATACACAGATGCCGAGTAAATAAAGTATATCCCGTCAGTAAGTGGTTCATCCCCCGTAAAATGAATAATATCCCCTGCTTCCACCCTGGCGGTGTCCTTTACAAATTTCTGATCACCAAAGTGGTAGCCCAGGTATACTTCAGTATCTTTAATATTGTGGATTTGAATTGTAATATCATAACCTTCTTCAGCAAGAGAAGCGGTGTTGATACACAGAATCAAAAAGAATGTAATTAGTGAATTAAAAACAATTAATGATTTTTTCAACATAGCTTATTATTTGTTTCTGCAAAGGTAGCTTTTTTAATTATAAATACTTTTCAAACAGGTTCATACCATATCAACCATGATTTTGCATAAAACGTGCCAGGATTCTTATTATTACAGGATTTTAGCGGAATTACAGAAAATCCATACAGAAAATTCATTCATCCAGTTTTTTGACCTTAAGGGAGGTGCCTTCATCATTGATCACCTTGATCTTATCATTTTTTTCGATATAATCCCCTCTTGTATATGCATCGAACAAAGATCCTTCAATCATTACCTTGCCACTTGGTCTCAATACCGTATAGGCCGTACCGGTCTTACCGACCATGGGCTCCTGTTTAAAACTAGAAGTATATCCCTCCGATCGGTTCTGAACCGTTTGAAGGGCAATCCTTTTAAACAACCTTGAATTGGTCAATCTGATGCCTCCGAAAAACATAAGGATGATGCTTCCAAATAAACCCGCCAGGATGGTGGCGGTAGCCTGAAAGATCTCAGAAGCTTTGACAAAAGAGAAATCGAAGAAGTCATTATTGAGCATCACCAGGATAAGGGAACTTAGGGTAAATATTAACCCAGTGATCCCGGCTATCCCAAATCCCGGGATGACGAATATCTCCAGGACAATTAGCGCGATGCCAACAACAAACATGATAATTTCCCAGTTTGCTGCCAGGCCATTCAGGTAATAGGGGATGAAATATAATATCACAGCTATTATTGCCGCAAATAAGGGAAAGCCTACACCCGGGGTTTGCAACTCAAAATAGATGCCCCCGATGATGACCAGGATCAGAATCCCGCTGATAATTGGATTCAGGAAAAACCTGATGATTTTCTCTGAAGAGGATAAGGTAAATTCCGAGACGGAATAATCCGTAATACCATTCAATTCCAGTAATTCATCTATTGAATTGACTTCCGCTTCACAAAATCCATGTTTTATGGCCTCAGAAGTAGAAAAGGTCAGGACTTCTCCCGCTTCACTTATGCTGTCAATTTCAATATCCTCATCCACCATCGCCTCGGCAATATTCGGGTCCCGGTTGTTTGCCTCGGCTGTAGATCGCATAATTGATCTCATATAGGATTGATACTTATCCGGTGCCGCTGAACCATCCTGTACGACAACGGTAGCCGCTCCGATGCTGCTGCCCGGAGCCATATATATGCTGTCACAGGCTATGGATATCAAAGCGCCAGCTGATGCCGCATCTTTATTTATGAATACCCATACCGGCACGGAGAATTCCATGATCCGGGTCCTGATGTCATCAGCATCATTCACTGCCCCTCCATAGGTATCCATCTCTATTATTACAATATCGGCCTCCTCTTCTTCAGCAAAATCCAGGGCCAATTCAGTATACCTGTTCATCCTGGGATCAATAACATCATCGATTTTCATGGTTACTACCTTTTTCTGAGCTTTTGTTATTGAACTTCCTAAAAGAAATATCAGGAGCATGAAACAATATTGCACTTTATACATTTGTTCGCACTTTAAAATATTATGAAAAAATACGAATAAAACACTTGATATAAAAAATACCCTTCGGGTAATATTATCAATATTTTGATATACTCAGTCTTTAATTTTCAGTCATTTTACCTATATTAGGGTACTATCCGGTTCTGTATCAAACGTATTTATCAAAATAAAATCAATTTTTGGACACTTTTTTGCTGGTATTTAATAAAAATTTTGAAATTTTGTCTTCATAGAATATGCAACGCTAATTTTTATTGTTCAATCCATTTATAAAAGAAAGCATTATGATTGCCGCAAAACAAGCACTGATTCTAAGCCTTTTAATGATTATAATCCCATTTACTGTAATATCCAGGACCATTCCGATGGATTCTGTAGGCATCAGAACCGTTAACCAGTCCGCATTTATAGTCCACAAAGTTGAAAAGGGCGAAACCTTATATGCCCTTGCGAGAAGATATAATGTGGAAGTACAATCAATATTTGATGCAAATCCGAATGCAATTAATGGGATCAATATCGGCCAGGAAATATTAATACCCACTAAAGGAAATGTAAAGGCCAATGATGTTGGGCAGGTTCAGCAAAATACACTGCAGAATACACAGGTCAGCACTTCACCGGGTCAAGGTGATAAGATAGTTCACAGAGTATCTTCCGGGGAATCATTATACATGATCGGACAGAAATATGGTGTAAGCGTTAATGACATAAAAAAATGGAATAATCTCAGAAGTAATACCATTTCGGTAGGTCAACGCTTAAGTATTTACCCGGGTCCTGAAAAGGCAGCTGAGCTTAGCAGGCAGATGGAGGTTATGGAAACGCAAGGTAAAAAGATACATATTGTAAGTGCCGGTGAAACATTATTCGCCATTTCCAATAAATATAATGTTTCAGTATCCGAGTTAAGAGAATGGAACCGTCTCGAGTCAAACAGCCTAAGCGTAGGACAGGAATTAACTGTGGGTTACCTTGATAAAGACGCCGAAGAGCAGGTAGTTATTGTTCAGGATATCGAAACTGAAGAGGATGCCGGAGATGAGGTGGTTGTTACAACTGTTGAAGTGGGGACATCTGAAATGCAAAAAACTGAAAATACCGGCAGCTATAAAAAAGTATCCGAAAATGGTATTGCCCAGGTAATTGAGGGGTCAGAAACAACCAATAAATACCTGGCACTTCATAGAAATGCAAGTATTGGCACAATTATGCAAATTAAAAATGAAATGAATGATCTAAGTGTTTTTGTCAGGGTTATTGGAAAGATACCTGATACGGACGAAAACAGAAATATCTTAATAAAAGTTTCAAAGGTTGCATATGACCGTCTGGGTGCGATAAATGATCAATTCCCTGTCGAGATCACCTATCACCCCTGATCAGACAGGATTCATTCTATGATCGTACATGATTCCCTCAAGGCCTTTCTGGATGAAAAAGCCGGATTCTACAACCAGCATTCATTCATAGAATCGGATCCTGTTTCCATTCCTCATCAGTTCTCAAAAAAACAAGATATAGAGATCTCAGGATTATTTGCTGCTGTTTTTGCCTGGGGGCAGAGAAAGACGATCATAAATAAAACCAACGAACTTCTCGAAATGATGGACAATGCCCCTTATGATTTTATACTAAACCACAGTGATAAGGAATTAAAGGCCATTGAGCATTTCAAACACCGTACTTTTAATGCTACGGATGCATTGTACTTTATTCACTTTTTAAGATACTACTATTCAGAATATGAAAGTATGGAAGATCTTTTTCTTGTCCAGAATAAAGCTAATCCTATAGAACATGGACTGATTAAATTTCATGATTCCTTTTTCAATTTACCTGATGCACCATTGAGAACCAGAAAACATATTCCCAACCCAAACAAGAAGTCTACTTGTAAAAGGTTAAATATGTACTTACGCTGGATGGTTAGAAAAGACAAAGCGGGGGTTGACTTTGGGATCTGGAGAAAGATAAAAATGAAAGACCTTATATGTCCGATCGATGTTCATGTTGACCGGGTAGCGCGAAGATTGTCCTTGATACGGAGGAAGCAGACTGACTGGCTGACCGCGGTTGAACTGACTGATAATCTCAAGAAGCTTGATCCTGAAGATCCCGTTAAGTATGATTTTGCATTGTTTGGGCTCGGAGTGATAGAGAAGAAAGCATATTAAATGATCCGTATTATTTATTGTTAGGCAATGAATATGCATAGGATCATTGGAAAGAATACGATCTAATGGCCTTTTAAGACATGATTTTGCATTGTTTGGACTCGGGGTCATCGAAAAAGATGTATAATGAGGCATTGATTGTGCCGGGAGTGATGGGGAAAGCACTAACTCCAGGAATCCGGAGACATACGCCAGGCTTTCAATCTCTCTATCTGTATTTCAGGTATGAGTTTTTCTTCAATTCCGACACGTATCAGTGTATCGTAATCACTAAGCGAAATATATGGCACATTCGCTTGTTTAAAATTCCGGGTGGAAAGATCAAAACCATAAGTGAATATGGATACCATTCCAAGTACATCCATGTCTGCAGCCCGGATTGCTTGAACGGCCTTTAAGGAACTACCACCGGTTGATACAAGGTCCTCGATTACAGCAACTTTCTGACCAGGTACAACACGGCCTTCAATTTGATTGGTCAAACCGTGTCCTTTAGGTTTTGAACGAACATAAATAAATGGAAGGTCAAGTTCATCAGCAACCAGTGCCCCTTGTGGTATTCCTGCAGTAGCCACGCCGGCTATGGCCTCAGCATTACCAAAGTGATCACGAATGGCTGAGGACAAGGCATGCTTGATGTAATCCCTGATCTCCGGGAATGACAAGGCGAGGCGGTTATCACAGTAAATGGGTGACTTCCATCCTGAGGCCCAAGTGAAAGGTTCGTCAGGATTTAATCTTATTGCTCCGATATCCAAGAGATACAATACAATCTGCCGCGCTGTTTCCGAATTTTTTGTCATGAAACAAAAATAAATGTTTTAATGGTATATCATTGATATAATTTTTTTAATTACGCAATATTTGAATTATTTCACAGTATTATTACAAGTAAAGAAGATCAGTAAATGAAGATATTTATTAACGACAATCCATTCAGGATCATTCCGTCGACCAAGAATGTAATTCTTAAGAATTATGATACTTTGCTGGTAGAGGCCACTAACAAGATTGACTTTAATACATTTTCAGGAGATGTTCTTATTCAGCATGCTTCCGTTCAAGTAATAGACCAGTACCTTCAATTACTGAAATCAAATAGCAACAAGAAAATTGATTCAATTACTTTCCAGGTAGATAATTTTAAAGATGCGGTTGACCATATAAAAGAGGAATATACTTTTATTGAAGCAGGTGGAGGTATTGTTGAAAAGAACGGTAATATACTGATGATATTCAGAATGAAAAAATGGGACCTCCCCAAAGGCAAAAAAGACAATAAAGAAATGATAGCAGATACGGCTGTGCGTGAGGTGGAGGAAGAGTGCAATATAAAGGTGAAAAGAAAAGAAAAGGTTTGCAATACCTATCACACCTATAAACGAAATGGAAAAAATATCCTGAAGAAGACAAGCTGGTACAGGATGAAATGTCTGAATGATTCCAATATGAAACCGGAAGCAAAGGAACAGATTGAGGAAGTAAGGTGGATGACTCCCGGTGAAATAAAGGCTGCTTTATATAATTCCTATCCTTCAATAAGACAGGTTTTCAGGAAATATTACAAACGTATTGAAAAAGTTAAAGCGTATAAGGTAGAAAAACGTTAATATCGCCCTCATACCTGTGCACTTCCCTGATAATTGAGGAATTTATAGCTGCATATTCAGGAGAAGTGATCAAAAACACTGATTCAAGATCTGAATTCAAGTACTTATTAACCTGGGCAATACTGTTTTCATATTCAAAATCAGTAGTATTCCTGAGGCCCCGCAGCAAATACCTGGCGTCAAACTTTTTTACAAAAGATGCTGTAAGTTCATTATAGGTCACTACTTTGATATTCTCCTCGTTTTCGAATGTTTCAGTTACTTTTTCAATCATCAATTCGAGTGGGAAATATCTCTGCTTCTTTGTATTTTGTCCAATAGCCACTATGATCTCATCAAATAGTTTAAGCCCCCTGATAACAATGTCATAATGTCCCTTGGTAAAGGGATCAAAAGATCCGGGAAATAGGGCTACCCTTTTCATAATTTCTTTGAGAGGAAGTTAAAACTTAAAAGATCAAAATACTGATGTTCAGGGATTTCGTCAAACACATATCCAAGTTTCAATCCAGCTGGTCTTTCGCCGAATTTTAAAGTTGGATACTTTCTTTTGAGAATCTTAAAATGGTTCGAGTTACTTCCAAGATATCCCCACACGTAGAATTTATCCTTTTTTACATTGATAGAAAGCTCATTGATGACATAGTCGGCATATCGAATGTAATCATCGAATTTTTTAACCGGGAATTGATTGTAAAACCTGAATTTCCCTTTTTTAAAAACAGCGATATGCAATACAAACCTGTCGATGTATAAGCATACATTGGTATTCTCCTTCCCGGCAAAATATCTGTTAAAGCCATGGATGAAAGAGCTGCTCTGGTGAAAATACTGTATTTGTTTTGACTTATAGGTCTTATCAATAAAGGATATCACCTGATTACTAACTGCAAAGGCATTTACCAGTGAAAGATCCTTATATGTGTTATGGAAACATGTATGCTGATGATCATCAAGGGGAGCATTGATACCTACATAGTCCTTTGTGTTTTCCTCGACATAAAGTTCCATAGGAACTATTGAAAACCGTCTGTTCTTAACAAGGATTTTTATTTTATTCCAGAATCCGGCCAGCAGGAGATGATGATCATCAAACAAGCAATCAAGGCATTCAACACTTTCGACCTGGTTCGTGACCCCCGGCATCACATAATCTTCGATTAAAAGGATGCGGTTCTTCCTGGAATCAGTTATGCATAATTGAATATCACTAAACCCTGCCTGTAGCATTAAATTATAATGCTCTAGGTCATCAATGTTGAATTTGGGGTCTTTTGCTTTACGTAATAACCTGAATTGTGTTGAAGAAACAGTCAAAATTTATTCCCAATTACCTGCAATGGTTACATCAGTCCTTGATCCTACGCGTAATGCTTTTTCGTTATTGTTCTTCCTTCTTTCAGGATTAACCGGATTAACATCCTTAACTTCAAAAACATCTATCCAAACACCACTTCGATTAATTTTATCAGCAAATATATCGAATTTCTTATCCGTACCGGGGATATAAGCTAATCTTGAAATGTCTGTATTCATGGGGTATTTATGCCTGACCATCTCCGCTATATTGTCCCCTTTGTCTACCTTATCATTGGGGCCAACATATAATTTTGTAACTGCACCTTCATATTGTGAACGAACTTTAAAGAGTTTCTCAGGTGTCAGCAATGTATAGAGCTGGAAGTTTTTCGTAATCTGGTCACCAACCTTAAAATTCATGGATTGAATAACGCCGGTATCGCTTGCGAGAAGAAGATACATTTCTGTAAAAACATACTCCTTGGCACTCATATTACCTACTGTATCAACATGGACAATTATTTCTTCAGTTCCATATTCCTTAGGTATGATCTCCTCCCTTCGTTCAGTAATATAAATGGTCCCGGAGTCTAAAAAACTAATCAGGGAATCCCAATCGGAGGTATATTTCCCATGGACGAGTTGATAAGCTACTTCAGTATCCCGTATGAGCTTAAGTTTTTGAATGATACTGGCCTCTGTCTTCTCAATATAAGCTTCCTCATCAATTACGGATTTCACACTATCAACCAGGTAGTAACCAAGGTAGACGGCTACTAATAAAAATACGATAGATATTATTCTCGTTATCATTTTAATGGAGTTTATTCTTGTGCAATAATACGGAATTAAAAAATAAAATTACAATATAATTAATTGGGAATTAAGTAAATTCTTCAAATTTTACATATCCATCCAGGTAAAGTAATTCTTTAACGTTCTTTACAATCCTGAGCACATTATGGATCGATTCACGATCTAATTCTCTTATCTGATCTATATCCAAATAGGCTGCATCTGTTATGATCTGTTCATTTTTTTTCATTTCAGGATCATATCCGGTATTTAACACTCCCCCCAAACGGCTTACCTCAAAAAAAAGTTCAATGGCGTGCAATGGCGGATTTAGAAATTCATGCGTAAATAAATAACGCTCCACCTTTATCTTCAATCCTGTCTCCTCTTCAAACTCACGCTTTATTGTTTCTTCAGCACTTTCACCAAATAACATTCCTCCTCCTGGGGGTGCCCAAAGCACACCGTTTTTCCCAAGTGATTTGTGTCTGATTAACAGGATCTTCCCTTTTTCAATTAAAATGCCGCATACCCTAACCCTTAACTTATTGCCAAATTTTTCAATTATCTTTTCCTCCATCTAAGAATTATGGTTAATATTCCATAGATTAAAACATATAAAGTTTGAAATTAAATCAACGATTTGCCAAAAATTTCAGAAATACTTATAAATAAATTCCCTTATAGTCCAACCAAAGACCAGCAGGACCTGTTTAAATTATTTGACCACTTCCTATCAGAAGAAGGGCCGGATACCCTTCTTGTAAAAGGGTATGCAGGCACTGGCAAAACTTCTATCATTTCCTCATTAGTCAAGATTCTGCCGCTCTTTAAATACAAATATATGTTGTTAGCGCCAACAGGGAGAGCCGCCAAGGTATTAGCTTCTTATTCGCAGAGAAAAGCTTTTACCATACATAAGATCATATATAAACTTGAATTAGATAAGAATACCGGTGCGCTACGTTTTAAAAGAGTTAAGAACTATCGGAAAAACACGATCTTTTTTATCGACGAATCCTCTATGATCTATGATGATCAGCAATTCGGAAGGTCAGGTTTGCTTAAGGACCTTACCAGTTTCGTTTTTGAGGATCCATCCAATAAGGTCGTATTTATCGGGGATACCGCTCAGTTACCTCCTGTCGGACAGGAATACAGCGGTGCGCTCGATAAGGAAAACCTCGAACTAAGGTATAAATTAATGGTTCTTGAGCATGAATTAAAAAATGTTGTCCGTCAGGAGCAGGACTCGGGGATATTATCCAATGCCACTGCCCTCAGAGAAAGGATCAGCCTGGATAATTTAGAGATTAAGTTTAATTCAAGATCATACAGGGATGTTTTTAAAATGAAAAGTGATAAACTGGAGGATGGCCTCCGGTATGCATATGATAAATTTGGCATGGAGGACAGCATAATAATATGTCAAACCAACAAGCAGGCCAATATGTATAATCAGTTTATCAGAAGAAATTTGTTATTCTTCGAGGATGAGATCGATGCAGGAGATTTTATTATGATCGTGAAAAACAATTATTATTGGCTGGGAGAAGATTCTGTTGCCGGTTTTCTGGCCAATGGTGATTTCGCTGAGGTCCTGAAAATTTCCAATACTGAAGACCGTTACGGGCTGAGATTTGCCGATCTTACCCTCAGGCTGGTGGATTACCCGGACCATCACGATATTGAGGCCAAGGTAATATTAAATACACTCTCAGCACCAGGCCCCTCCTTGACTAACGAAGAGAACCAAAAACTATATGAAGACGTTGCCAGCCAGTATGAGGGTGTAACAAAAAAGGAGTTTAACCAGGCAATGGCTGAAGATCCATATTTAAATGCACTTCAAATAAAATTCAAATACGCCATAACATGTCATAAATCTCAGGGGGGACAATGGCCGATCGTATTCCTTGACCAGGGTTACCTGAAGACCGAATCTATAGATATTTCATACCTCCGGTGGCTTTACACGGGCATCACCAGGGCAACAAAAGAACTTTATCTCCTGAATTTCAATGAAAGCTTTTTTACCTGATAACCACGGATATTCGTATCTTTATCTTTGAAATAACAACTTATGATGATCAGGAATGCACTGTTTTCTCTTATAATAGCACTGCTATCATCTGCAAGTGTATTAGCACAGGCGGAGAATGCCCCAGAATTTAAATTTGATGAGACAAAACATGATTTTGGGGATATTAGCCAGGGGGATGTAGTGGAACACCAATTCAAATTCACCAATACCGGAAAAGAACCCCTGATCATATCCAGAATCGTGACGACCTGTGGCTGCACTGCCCCAACCTGGCCAAAAGAACCGATAAAGCCTGGAGAAAGTGGAAAGATCAAAATTGTATTCAATTCAACTGGCAAGATCGGACGACAGAATAAGGTGGTGACCATATTATCAAATTCGGTCAATCAAAAAGAGCAGCTTTTTATTGTCGCCAATATTATTCCGAAATCAGGCTGATGAGCTGGTAAAGGCTTTCATTTATTTAATTGATCCTATGGAAAACACGTCATGCCCATTTTCTATCCCCATTCGCATGGCTGGCTGATTCTCCATTATCGCACCGCCCCAGTAATTAAAATCGAAATCATGGGGTGTCTCAAACCAGCTTTCAATATTCATGATGATCTCTATCTCGATGGTCTGATCCTTATTCAACTCAAAAGATGAACCCGGAAGGCTTACGGTAAAATAGTTCTGGACGTAGGCATAGATGGAATCAAAATTAATTTCATCTCCGTAATACAACTGTCCGATACCCAGATGGAAATTATAGAACTGTTCTACCTCATTTTCATCCAGCCATTTCCCGTTGATCATCATATAATGATAGCCTCCTCCGAGTATATCAGGCCACATCATTTTATCTTCAGGTGGGTTGACAAACATGAATGATTCGTTCTTCTCCTCCGGGATACCAAAAACAAAAGTGATCGAGTCATAATTTCCTACAGGAATATCATCGAATACCTCCCAAGTTAATGTGGATGGGATGGCCAGCTCTACATAATGAATATCTTTCCACTCATCGATCAATAAATCCTGGCCGCCGTCCTTGTATAAAATGACATCACTGATAAAGTACATGACCTCATTGATCTCATAAGGATTCCCGGCAGAGTTGACATACATCATGCTGTCCAATTGAATCGGTTGACCATCGACATTGTGGGTGAAAGCAAATTTTATGTGCCCTGTTTCTTTTTCAGGTTCTGTCTCTCCCTCAGGCTCATTACTGCATGCTGCCAGCATCATCAAACCCCACATAAAGATGAATGCAATTGCTGGCAGATTTTTAAAAATGTGCATATATGGATGCGAAGAATATCCTGCCCGGCTCATACAAATTTTCTTTAGTTCCTATAATCCTTCGGTTTAAATGCTCATAATAGGCACGATCAAATATATTTGACACGCCTGTATTCAATTCCATAAATTTCGCAAATTTCCAGCGTATTGAGAAATCCAACAAAGCAAATCCAGGCGTTTCTTCCTCATAAAACGCTTGTGAGAGATGCCGCTGTGGGGCAACCACTCTCAGTTTCAGATTTGGGATAAGTTTACTATTTAGGAATTTATAAAACACTGTCAGGGTTGTTTCAAAGGGGGGGATCTCAGGCAGGGCATCATTCGTAACTTGTACGGCATCAACGACTTCCCCATCTGATATAATGTATTGTGTTACTTCCGGTATAACGCCATACGTAAACGCTGCCACCATACTTACCCCGAGTTTATATTGCTGGGGGGAATTGTAACCGAATTCAAATCCCGTAGAAGTGATGTGATCCACATTTATAAATTGTTTTACACCCAGAACACCCTGGGTCTGCGGTTTGATAACCGTTGGAGGTATTAGGGTCGCGAAAATAAAATCCTGTACATAGGAATAGAAAAAATTCAGGTACATGCTTCCAAAATTCCTGAAATTCGACTGAAAAGTCAGGTCTATCTCGTTGTTGGTCTCGGGTTGCAGCTGAGGATTGCCAAGATAATCGTATCGGTCATAGCCTACGGGAAGTAATTTAATGTACCGTTCCAGCATATTCGGGCTTCTGGTGCCCCTTCCAAATGCCAGGGAAATGTCCAGGTTAGATGATATCTTTTTCGTAATGCCCACACTGAAGCTCAGGTTTAAGAACTCCGAATCAACATCTTTAAAATAATCTATCCCTTCATAGCTGACTTCCAGGGTATCCCCCGAGGTTGCATTATTAAAGTCCCCCCTTAGGCTTGCATTTAATTCATATGAAGAGAAATAGGTGTTGTATTCAGCAAAGATTCCTGTATTCTGGATTAGCGCATCGAGCCATAGATTGGAAACTTTTGTGGATATAGTCCCCATCATTTCCATGGTACCTGTCCGTGCTCCATCCTTCATGATGTGCTCGTAATCCAGGCCTGTCAGGAGTCGGTGTTTCGCAAACTGGAATGTTGTGACGAATCTCCCGCCGGTATTTGATGCGTTTACGTCAGCGACCATTAACATATTTGCTGCGGAGGGTCTCCGGCTGTTGTCCATGACATGATGTACATCGGAATGATATACCTTGGCTTCAACAAGTTTTAATCTCGGGCTCAGATCCCTGCCTTTATAATCCAATCCGAAAATATAGGTATCGTCCGATTTCTCATCCATGGGAAGCGACGGATACATTACATCCCTTCCATGAACTCCGTCAAATGAAAACAATAGTCGCTGGTTTGGCTTAAAACTATAACCGAGTTTTGCCAGGTAATTATATTTTGTAAAAGATGATTTGACTTCTGTTTCGATACCTTCCCTGTTTCCACTGTTATAATTGCCGTAATTTCTGTAACCGCCTGACATCATGAACTGGATCTTACCACCTCCTCCATACAAGGATCCATGGTATTTCTCCCCATTCCAATTTGATTCAAAACCAACTTCTGCATTGCCGTGGATCTCAAATTGATCGTAGATATCCGGAATTTCTGATTTAAGGTTTATGACACCACCAAAAGATGGTCCGTATTTTAATAAAAAAGGCCCTTTGATAATCTCGATATTACCGATGTCTTCTGTTTCAATCCGAGCAGTAACAGGATCCATCCGATTGGGGCATCCGTTTTCAATTTTCACCCCGTTATTAAGCAATACATTCAACTGGCTGAATTTATATCCACGTACTACAGGATCCAGGTTCGCCCCACCCCGACGTATTCCTGAAACATTTGGAATGGCCCTCAGATATTCTCCTACATCACGGATCTGCTGGTTCTGAAGATCCTTCCTGGTGACATAATTGGATGCCACGTACCTCACTTCATCCAGGACCTTGTCTTCAATTATTATAGAATCCAGTAAAATTGTTTTTTCTACCTCCTGACCTTCTACCGGCAATCCCATGATGATGAATAACATAAATAGATTAGCAACAAATATTTTCATTTGCACGGGCTTAAATCTTAAAAAAATCATTAATAACGGTATTGGCTGTACATTGGGCTCCTATATTATAGACTTGCGATAGGATATATCCCCCTAATTAAAAATGTCATTAATATTATAAAATCCACCCATTTTTCAATTTAATATATAGACGGAATCCCTGGCCATCCGGATCCTGAATTTCGGTGGCAATTAATTTCTGGCCCCAAACACCCCGGTACCAATCCTGATCATGGTTGATCCTTCCTCCAGGGCAATCTTGTAATCTCCCGACATGCCTATGGAAAGTTCGGTAAGGTCTATTGAGCTATGCCGGTATTTTGATGATAATGAATCCAGCAGATTTTTTATATACCTGAATTCCCGTCGTACCTGTTCATCATCTGGAGTATATGTGGCCATGCCCATTAATCCGATAATTTTAACATGTTCGAATCCGGAGCCTATAACCTCATCCAATATCTGGCAAAGTCCTTCTTCCGTAAGTCCAAACTTCGTTTCTTCTTCAGCAATATGAACCTGCATCAGGCAGGATATGATGCGGTCGTGTTTTGCAGCCTGTTTTTCAATTTCATTAAGCAATTTCATGCTATCCACTGAATGGATAAGATGTACAAAGGGGGCTATATATTTCACCTTATTTGACTGTAAATGTCCAACCATGTGCCATTGAATATCATTGGGTAATTGCGGGTATTTGTCTGCTAATTCCTGAACCTTGTTTTCGCCAAAAATTCTTTGTCCTGCATCATAGGCATTACTGATAATTTCCACTGGTTTGGTCTTGCTGATAGCGACCAATTTACAGTTCCTGTCACCGATCTCATTCAAATATTTATTTATATTATCTGCAATATCCATAATCAAATAATAATTCTATATTTACCCATATTTAAATATATTCATAAAAATAAATTGATATTTCCGTAATCAGGTTTTTAATCCTTATTATTTACTTTAGTTCTAGTAATTTAGGGATCTATGCCAGGCTTAATTCCGGAATTTTTATAAATACACTCTTATTGTAATGGTTGAGTTGTATAAAGGATTACTTTTTGGTCTTTTGCTTTCTTTTTTACTGGGACCCGTATTTTTTGCTCTGCTTCAGACCAGTATTGAGAAAGGTTTTAAAGCAGGTGTCTTTATGGCTATTGGCGTTTCTTTAAGTGATTCCTTTTATATGTTCCTTACCTATACCGGTGTATCATTTCTATCTGATAATATCCAGGTTAAATTTGTGTTGGGGCTTTTTGGATCATTAGTCATGATGGGTTTTGGAATATTCACCTTCCTTAAACCTGTCCCGAAACGAGGCCTGAGGCAGCCTCATTTTGAATCAAACAATTACCTACGTAAAATTCTCAAAGGATTTATCCTGAATAGTATCAATCCTTTTATATTGATCTTCTGGCTTGGGGTAGCCGGGATGATCACCATAGAACTTCATTATTCATTTGATCAGGTATTTCTCTTTTACGTCGGTGTAATAATCATGGTTTTAAGTGCTGATATTACAAAATCTTTTCTTGCCAATAAATTGCGTGATCTGGTTACACCCAGGTTTATGAAGATAATCAATCGTTCCGTAGGCATAGGATTGATCCTTTTTGGCTTCAGATTATTGTATTACGCTTTCGAGATTAAAGCCCTGGTTTAAGAATATCAGGAAGCTGTTTGAATCTTACCAGCATCCCCCTCTTCTTTCTTTTCCAGATCTGAGCTTATTTCATCTTTTACTATGGCATCAAATTTCTGACCCAGCGCTTTTTTGTCTTCTGTCAGGTACTCCATTATTTTTTCTGTCATTTCATGCCCGGAAAGATTGTGGTAGATCATACCGTTCTGGGTTATGGACATCTGTCCTGTTTCTTCAGATACAACTAGAACCAGTGTGTCCGTAGCTTCGGACATGCCCACCGCAGCCCGGTGTCTCATGCCAAACTGTGCTGGGAGATCTTCCTTCTCAGTAACCGGTAGAACGCACCTGGCGGCTACTATTTTATTATTATGTATGATCACGGCACCATCATGCAGGGGGCTGTATTTATTGAATATGGATAATATCAGTCGTTTGGATAGATCGGCATTTATTACATCTCCGGATTCAGCGTAGAACTTAAGTTCAGTATCCCTGGAGTAAACGATCAGAGCCCCGGTATTTGCTCCACCCATGGACTTAGCAGCTTCCACCACTTGCTTTACTTTTTCCTCAATATTCTCATCATGTCCCCAGAATCCCTTGAATATGCTTTCCCTGTTGAATATTGGTGTTTTCCCCAACATGAGAAGGAACTTCCGTATTTCTTGCTGAAAAAGTATGATCACCGCAATAACACCAACCCCCATGAATTGGTCCAGGATGGAAGATAAAAGGTCCATATCAATAGCCCGAACCACCAGGTATATCAGGTATAGAAACAGGAAGCCAAGGAATATCCTTACAGCCACACTACCCCGCATCAGTTTATATACCTGAAACAACAGGAAACTAACGGCGGCAATGTCGAACAGATCAACAAGCCGTACATCCAGAAATCCTATTTGAATCAGATACATTTTTATTTAAGCTTTGCCACTAAATTTACAACTTCTTTTGCTTCCTTTATATCATGTACACGCAAAATTGATGCCCTTTTTAATAAAGACACAGTATTTAATGCTATAGTTCCATTTAGTGCTTCTGATGGTTGAACGCCCAATTCTTTGAAGATCATTGATTTCCTGCTTAAGCCAACAAGAAGCGGATAACCCAATACCCCAAAATACGATAAATTTTTGAGTAATTCATAATTTTGATCCAGTGACTTTGCAAAACCAAAGCCCGGATCCACAATAATGTCATTAACCCCTGAGGCCTTCAGTTCAAGTATTCTACTTTGAAAATAATTGATCATCTCCTTAAAGAGGTTTTCATAGGTGCTCATTGAATCCATAGTCCTGGGATCTCCTCTCATATGCATCAATATATATGGAATCCTGATCTCAGACATTGTTTTAAACATCTGATCATCCATCTGTCCACCAGATATGTCATTTATTATACAAGCTCCTTCTTCATAAGCCTTCCTTGCGATGGAGCTTCTGAATGTATCCACAGATATCCGCACCTCGGGATAATTCCTGAGGATAACTTTTATCGCTGGCTTTAGTCGCTCCCACTCTTCATTTTCGGAGATATGGGTGGCACCGGGTCGGGAAGAATAGGCTCCGAGGTCAATGAGATCAGCCCCTTCAATAAGCATAATCTCAACGCGTTTTATGAGGGCATCTTCCCTTTGTACACGGCTTTTATCATAAAATGAATCGGGGGTCAAGTTCACAATACCCATGATCCAGGGCCTGTCCAGAGCATAGAGTATTCCCCTTATATTGAGTGTTTTTTTTACTGAAAATAGTGTATCTTTCACCCCTATATCTGATGATCTAATTTAATTGCAAAATAATATTGAATTCAACTACCATCGACGAATATAAGGAAGTAATTAAGGCTTGCAAAGAAGTTTTTGTAAAGAAAACAATGGATTATGGAACTGCCTGGAGAATTTTAAGACTTCCATCAATTACCGACCAGATCTTTATTAAAGCCCAGCGAATTCGTTCCATACAGGAAAAAGGCCAGCAGAAAGTAAATGATGATATCAGGTCAGAATTTATAGGCATCATAAATTATTGCATTATCGGTATGATACAGATAGAGTTATCCGATAATCCGGAAGAAAATATCCCCACAGAAGAGCTGGTGAAACTATATGATATGGCAGTGGATGATACAGTTAGACTTCTGGAAAATAAAAACCATGATTATGATGAAGCCTGGAGAGATATGAGGATCAGTTCTATTACCGATATAATTTTAATGAAGATATTCCGGGTAAAACAGATTGAAGACAATAAAGGAAAGACCTTAATTTCTGAAGGAATTAAAGCCAATTACCAGGACATGATGAATTACTCGGTATTCTGTCTGATAAAACTTAATTAATTCAATTCATGAAAATACTGGATAATTTTTTAAAATACTTTGTAGGTATCCTGTTTATCTTTTCGGGCCTGATCAAAGTGAATGACCCAATAGGCACTTCCATAAAGCTTAAGGAATATTTTGAAGTATTTGCAAATGACTTTGCCCCTTTCTTTGAGTTCTTTATCCCGTATTCTCTGGTCATAGCAGTATTCGTGGTAGTCCTTGAAGTAGTTTTAGGAATAGCCCTTTTACTTCATTACAGAATGAAACTGACCTCACTGGTATTCCTCCTGTTGATAGCCTTTTTCACCTTTTTAACCTTTTATTCAGCATATTTCAATAAGGTTACAGAATGTGGGTGTTTCGGGGACGCCATCCCTTTAACACCCTGGCAGTCATTTGCCAAAGATGTTGTTCTGTCAGTTCTAGTTATCCTGATCTTTATACGAAGGAATCATTTTAAACCTGTTATGAAGGATCGCACAGGTAATGTTGTGATCGCACTTTCCTTTGCGGTTAATATTTATCTTTGTGTATACGCCATCAGTCACCTGCCTTATATCGATTTCCGTCCCTATAAAGTAGGTAATGACATACCCCGGCTAATGGCTCCTTCAGAACCTTACAGATATAAATATATCATGGAGAAAGATGGAGAAGAGTTTGAATTTACGGATTATCCGAGTGATACTACATATAAATATAAGGATATGATCATTCTTAATCCGGAAGCCCAGCCAAAAATTACAGATTACCACATATGGACTGATGATGGAGAATTTACTGAAGAATCTTTTGTCGGGAACAAACTGTTTATCATTTTTTATGACATATCTAAGTCAAAGACCAGAAACATGGATAAGATCAATGATCTAATCCAATCCGTTGAAGATGATGTTGAAGTATGGGCCCTGACAGCTTCTGCTGATACGGAATTTGAGGCATTCAGACATGAATACCAGCTGGCCATTCCATATTTTTACGCTGACATGACCGTTCTTGAAGCTATTATAAGATCCAATCCGGGATTATGGCTGATGAAAGATGGTGTAGTCGCCGGCAAATGGCATCATAATGATGTGCCTGATGCGGATACTGTTTTAGACCTGCTCGAATAATGATCCGTTTTATTACAAAACGTCTTGCATATGGTTTTTTAGTCCTGGTAGGAGTAATCATCGTAGTCTTTTTACTATTTCATGCTTTACCAGGAGATCCAGTTTCCATGATGGCCGGACAACGTACGGATATAGCAACACGCGAATCGATCGCCAGGGAACTGGGATTGCAGGAACCTTTACACATTCAGTTTCTTTTATATGTAAATGATCTTTCACCACTGTCTTTTCACACTGACAATGTCTCAAACCAGGAAAAATATAATTACACGAAGCTATTTCGACTTATGAAAGATAAGGTGATCGTGATAAAACGACCCTATCTCAGAAGATCTTTTCAGTCCAATAGAAGAGTGGATGAAATACTGATCGGAAATTTATTGAATACCTTCTGGCTTGCCCTGGCGGCCATGATATTGGCTACTGTCTTCGGTATATTTTCGGGCATAATAGCCGCCCTTAATCAGAACACCTGGCTGGATCATCTGATTATTTCTGTTTCCGTAATGGGTATATCCATCCCTACATTTTTATCAGCAATTCTGTTTGCGATTATATTCGGGTATTATCTCAGTGATTATACAGGCTTGAACTTAACGGGTCAGTTATGGGAAACTGATCCTATATATGGCAGGCAACTACATCTGGAAAATATTATTCTTCCTGCAATAACATTAGGGATAAGACCATTGTCCATTATTGTTCAATTAACAAGAAGTTCCATGCTTGACGTGCTTTCGAAAGATTATATTCGTACCGCCAAGGCAAAGGGTTTGAGCCGGTTTTTGACAGTATATAAACATGCCTTGAAAAATGCGCTGAATCCAGTAATTACAGCAGTATCGGGATGGCTTGCTTCCCTGATGGCAGGCGCTTTTTTCGTGGAGTATATTTTCGATTGGAAAGGGCTGGGCTTTGTTACCATAAAAGCTGTGCAATCATTAGACTTTCCCGTGGTCATGGGATCAACCTTAATTGTAGCCCTTATTTTTATTCTTATTAATATATTTGTCGATATTCTGTATGCGGTGATAGATCCCCGCATCAGATTAACTGATTAACCATTGAACATGAAGATCTTTCTTACGGGTATGCCAGGTTGTGGGAAGTCCACCTTTGGCAGGAAAGTGGCCAGGGAACTTAATCTTGAATTTATTGATCTTGACAAGGAGATCGTCAATGCTGAAGAATTGACTGTTTCGGAAATATTCGAACTGAAGGGTGAAGATCATTTCAGGAAAGTTGAAAGTCAGCTGCTAAAAGATATTTCCCTTGCAAATGATAGTTTTGTCATGGCAACAGGCGGCGGTGCACCCTGCTTCTTTGATAATATGGATTTTATGAATGATCAGGGGCATACTGTATATATTGATACTCCAATCGACACATTACTGGAAAGATTAAGCCTGAGTGGCATCAATAAAAGGCCTTTGATAAAAAAAATGGGAGAAGATAATTTAGCGGAAGGTCTCACGGAAAAATTGAATTACAGGCTTCCTTTTTATAAAAAAGCAAAAAAGGTCTTCAAATACAATATTTCACTTGAAACGGATATTGTAAGATATTTCCAGTCAGAATCAACCTGAAAAGGATCCGAAATCAGTCAATCCGTCACTAGAAGTTCATTTCAATCCCTGCTCCCACTGCTTCCCGATATTTGCCTTTCTCATTCGATACGAGTGCTATATAGGGTTTGTCAGGATCAATTATTTTTAATATTAAATCAACTGTCCGATTATTGTTTTGATCAAGGTTTATCTGATCTATCCCATCAGAGATCTCAAGATTAAACACTTTCAAGATACCATTCATGTCTTCGTTTGATGAAATTTTGCAGACAACCTGATCAGTATCCGCATTTTTCTTTTCAAAACTTATATTCATTGAGGATTCCTCTAATTCACTCTGGCCGGAAATCCAAGGTTCGCTAAGATAGACGGCCAGTGCTCCCATAAACCGATTTACGGGTTCAACCCAGATCTCTTTATACGTGGCGGTATTGGTAGCTGACCAGTGCGGATCATCTCCCGACATGCAATCCATACCCACGGGTAAAGCCCCGACCAGGTCCTTGAGACAATACGCGAAGTGAGGTGCAAAGTCATATCCTTCACCATACATCAGGCTCTGTGAAAAGGGGTTGGAACCAAACAGCCACTGGAACTGCTTCCCAACGAGTTGCATCCCTTTCATATCATTTCTAAGTTTTGAAGCCTCAGCCAGGGCCCAGGTACTGGACATATGAATATTCGTATTCCCGTGGAAAAGTGCATCGTAATATATTGGAAAAGTACGCAGCATGTAGTCATTGCCTAGGTCAGTGCCATCCATAAACTGTCTCATCAGGTCCTCCCTTCGGCTGTCATCTTCAACAGCCTCGATCTCTGATTTATGCCAAACAGAGTTAGGCAAAAGGTCAAAAGGTTGGGCTATTTTGCTACCCCGCTTCATGAAGAACTCACTATGCAATACAGCTGCGCTGTACCATTTCATCCAGTCATCATGATCCGGAAGTTTTTTACATAATGATGTAAGCGCAATAAGTGGTGCCTCTTCAAAAGCGGCGTGGCGGTTATGGATCACGGTTTCCCTCTCTGAGGTCGTATAAAAATAACCGGTTATGGGTATTCCATCCACAAAACTCTGTTCCTGGCTTCGTACAAGTAGAGAAGCAAAATCCACGGCATGATCGTAATATTTTTCGTCTGTGGTCATTTCAGCCATAAGCAGTGATGCTGTAGCTCCCCAGGAAGCTTCCCTGTAATCCGCTGCATCCCAGGCATCCTTGCTGTTAAATGCCGCCTCCCAATCCTCCAGAGCAGCAATAGAACATTTTTCCGCCAGTTCAGGATGCGAATCCTTCAAAAGCATAGCAGCCTTACCCTGCACAACAGCGGCCAGGAAGTTCTCCCAGGGTATATTCCTTGCGGGACTAACCACATCATCAATAGTTCCTATCTCATTATCAGTGTATATTCTCATAACGCTGAAACTCATGTGATACCCATCCCCGAACCGGGTTCTAAGTAACCATTCCATACCCCAGGCCAGCTCATCCCGGATGCGTGTTGACAATTCCTGATATCTCGATTCATTATCAAGTCTCTCAAGATTCATCATCATGGCCAATGATGACATGGCCGTTCGCCAGGAACCCTGGGACAGGTCCCCTGCATCATGCCAGCCTCCATTTATTACCTTCTTCACATCCCCGTGAAAACCCTGCCAGTCTTTATGGCATTCCAGGTGTACACCCGGAACATGATAACCACAACGCTGGCAAAAAAAGAAATTTATTGCCTTGAATAAAGGGGATATCCAAATATCAGGACCAACCGGAAATGGATTGGATTTTCTTTCCCCATACTTCAATTTATAAATTCCATTTTCCCCAAAACTTGAAAAATCCAGGACATTAAAAGTTCCCTGTTTGTTATTAATAACAGAAGCATTCCCTGTAAATACTACCTCATCTTGTGCATTCAGAAGTTGAAAGTTATTTCCTCCAGGAAATCCTGCCAATGCAATTTTTGGCTGATCCGGTAAGTACCCGATATGACTGTATGAGAATTTACCGTTTTCAACCTCCCATCCTTCATACTTATCTGTTTCAACCTGCTGAATTTCCAGTTGATCTATGTCGTAAGTAACAATTCCCTCTTCTTCCGGATTGTGGCCCCTGAGCATTTGATAAATACTGAAATTAGTCACTTTATCTCTTTGAAGATGGGGTATTTCAAACATTACATGGTTCCATTCACCAGGTTTGAGGTCTTGTACAAAATGAGAAGTCCCATTATAATCCGTAGCGGTGTGTATGGCACCTTCACAATTCATCCTGATAAAAATACAATAGGTAGGCATAGAGGTAGGATGAACATAGACCCAGAATGAAATACGATTATAATCTGTCCAATCCTGTGGATCCTGAAAAGTTAATCTGATATAGGTACTCCCACCCTGTGTCCCATTAAATGAGTCCCATTCACTTCTGTTTTTCCTGTAATGTTCTTCATCTCTTAATGAAGTCCTGAACCTGATTGATCGTTTACCATCATGTGAACGTTCAGTTGTGTACTCCATTTCCCCTATTCCTTCCACATTCCAGTTTCCTTCATTTTCAAAATCGTCAATGGTTTTTGAATTAATAACTTTTTTCTCTTCCCATCTGGCCATCAGGGCCTTTTCTTCGGGTATTTCAAGGGGAAATTCCTCGAATACAAGTGAGTCCTGATCAGAACCTGTCTGGCCATGGTCCGGTTCACAGGAAAAAAAGACAGAGCATAAAAGAAAAGTGAATATGATATGTTTCATAGTTTAAAAAGTTATAATGGCAGTTCAATTTTTATACCACACAAATTACGAAATCTTCAGAATTAAATACCACAATTATATCATAAAGCCTTTCTGGTCAAAAAAAAATCAGGGGTAGAGATAATTAAACTGCCAGATAATATTAAACTCAATGGGTAAGGATAGTCAGAATGAAAGCTCAAATAGTAGACTAAGACTTTCACACATGAAAATAGGTTCTATCAGGTCGAAAGATAATCTTAATTTCGAAAAGAAAATATTTGGCCCCTAATGAAATCTTTCGAAAAGAAAAGAAATCTTACGGATGATATGGAACTTAAGTACGGGAAAGAATCTATTCCGGGGTTACTTCTAACCAGGATTAAAAGAAGAATCCACCTGAAAGGACGATTCTGGTTGAATTATTATTAATATCTGCAATCGGAGTGGGGCCTATGCCCTGATCTTCATATATTATATAAGGAATCCTTACACTCTCATAGGTTGTGAATAACACTGCCATGTCCAGATAAAATTTCTTTTTCCTGTATCCAAACCCTGCAGAATAAGTTGATTTCGCCCTGTTGAGCTCCTCTGTGTCCTTAAGAGGATTGTTTAAATAGTTATAACCTGCCCTTATCCTGAAATTCCCGGTTCTGAATTCACCACCCAGGCGGTAATTAATAACCGATCTGTATCTATCCTGGATTTCCTCATTTCCGTCGTCTAAGCCTCCCTGGTCAAATGTCAGCTTGATGTTGCTGTAATCCACCCATTCTACATCAGCTGAAATGAATCCATTTTTATTAAAGAAAAAGGCTAATCCTGTATTAAGACGCATGGGTGTTACAAGGGAATAATTCCAGTCATCGGGTCTTTTCTCGGAGTATTGATCTCCATCAAAATCCGAATAATCTCCGTAATAATCGAAGGCAGATTCATTCCATATGCTGCGCATAGAAGTTTCGAACTTATCGGTCAATGTAAAAGAGGTAGGAGTCACATAGGATACACCTATTGTTAGTTTATTGAAAGGTCTTACTACAATACCGAAAGTCCCGTTGACACCAGTACCACTAACATCCTGCTTTTCAAAAAGTGAATAATTATCCAGAATGCTTTCCGGATATCTCACCTCTGAATAGGTCTTCTCATTTTTATACCTGACAGACATGACACCCAGGCTGAACCCAAAATAAAACCGGTCATTGACATTGCCACCATATGAAATGCCCCATTTGTTGATCGATCCGGAGGTTTCAATGATTTCCATTTGACCCACAGGGGTATCAGTAGAAGCAAATTCTACAAAAGTATCCCAAACATTATACGTCGTATCCCCATTGCTATCTACCGAAAAATCGTTGGTCAGATACGTTTCATAGGGAAGATCCACCAGGTAATAATCTCCTGGCTGGGCTTCGTTAGAATTGGCAAAGTCCAGGACAAAATCCAGATAATCATTATCTATATTGGTTCCCTGGTATACTACTTTATTGCTGAAATCATTCTGCCGGTTATAAGAAAATCCGAATGTCCCCCCCTTCCAGGCACCGGGAATATTGTCTGGTCTTTTACTGTTAAGCACAACCCCAATATTGGCAAGTCCAAAGGTAGAACTCGAAGTACTCGTCGAAACATCCAGGTACGTTGCAGAATTCGAATTAAAACCCATTAATGGTGATATACTTATCTCAGATCTATTGTAAAATCCCAATCCCGCCGGATTTGAGGTTATTGATGAAAGATCTCCTCCCAGTGCTGTATTAGCCTCTCCAATGGCGCGGATCCTGGCTGTACCTCCATAATTTGTTTGACTGAATAACAATCCCAATGTTGCAGGTGTCACCTGGGCTAATGTTGTATTTAGAACAAACACTCCACCCATGCTTAAAAATATAAGCTTAAACCACTTTTTCATTTTTTGTGATAATCTGGATTAGAAAATCCGCTCTGATAATTCTAGTTTCCTCTTCCACTTCTGGATGCGCCACCACTGGAGCCACTACTCCTCGATCCGCCTCCGCTGGAGATAGAACCTGAGGATCTGCTACCACCGGAAGAAGACCTGAAACTTGATCCGGAACTTCCATAACTACTGCTTCCGCTGGTCCTTGACGCAGGGGTATACGAACTGCTACCAGATGATCGTGATGATCTGTAGGTTCCACTATTCCAGGATCTGCCTGTGCTGCCAGAGTTTATAGATCTCTGTTCACGTGATGATTTGTATGATGGCCTGGAATAGGTAGAGTTGGCTCTTGTTGATCTTACGCGGGCAGCACTTGTATTACTTACAGAGCTTCCCAGGTCCCTTGAACTGGTATAAGCAGTATTTCTTGCAGATGAACTCGAAGCTACGGTTGTAGTTGCATTTCTGGAACCCCTCCTGTTGTAGTATTCATTCTGTGATCTTGAGAAATCCCTGTCAGCAACCCTGGCATTGGATGAGGATCCTCTCTCATTTGTAGTGCTTCGGGTAGCTATTGCTCTTCTTGTATTGGGTGCGTCCTGTGATACACGGGCAGCCTGGTCAGAACCTCTCGAGGTCCTTGTCCTGTAAGCTGGGGAACGCAGTGTATTTGATTCAGCCACTGTACCTGAACTGGATCCAGCACTTACGGGCACTGCGACGTAACTTGTACCATATCCGTATCCATAGGAAGGATAAGGACAATAAAATCCTGGTCCGCCATAACCATACATCATAGAATTTCTATACATTGAGCTGTAGGCATAAGGGCTGTAAAATGGATCATATCCCCAGGGACTGTAAAATGGGTCATAGTATCTTGACATATGCGCCATGTAGGGATCATAGAATCCGTAAGGATTGTATCCGCCATAACCCCATCCAGTACCATAACCAAGACTCATACTAAATCCCGGCATCATACCGAATGAATATCCAAGACCCATGCTGAATCCGGGTGCAAACCCACCTGCGTAAAATGGATCGTACCATGGATTGCGGTACATTCTTGTTCTCATGGCGGTATTATAACCTCCGTAATAAGAACTAGGATATGGATAATTTACCTTTTCAGAACCTTTTTTAGCTTCTCCCGGCATAACTGCCCTGTCATAGTAATCATCATAATATGAATCACCTTCTGCTATTTCTGTTGTTCCGGCAGATTCTTTAGGATTGTCTTTATATCTTTCAATATATTCTGGGTTTACGGTTTTGGCTGAATAACTTTCCTCCAGATCTCCATATTCAGTTGGACTGTATGTAGGATTTATTACATCAGTACTTGCTGTGTTCTTGGCTATTGCCTTAGTATCCGTTTTAGATGCAGCAGCACTGGGTTTAACCAAATTCTCGTTGAACTTCACCTCTTTCCTGTCCGCAGGATTAAAATACATGTCATCATATTCATCCTGTGAGAAAGAAACATTTGCTGAAGCAATCATAAGTATTATAATCGCCAGGCTTAATAGTTTTATTTTTCTTCTCGCTTTCATATCTCGTACCCGATTTAAGTTCTAAATATAAATATACAACCCTAATTTAATAACAACAAATCAGAAAAGTTTTCGAAATTACATCGTAATTAGTATGAACTTCGTAATTTCACACTTTACTATTATAATTATAGCAAATATCATACCAATATCACAAATAAATTAAATAATGGGAAAAGGATTACCAAAACGTTCAGAAGATTATTCCTCATGGTATAATGAGTTGGTAAAAAGGGCAGATCTTGCTGAAAATTCTGCTGTGCGTGGCTGTATGGTAATTAAGCCATACGGTTATTCCATATGGGAAAAGATGCAGGCATCTCTGGATAAAATGTTCAAGGAAACAGGCCATACGAATGCGTATTTTCCATTGTTTATCCCTAAATCCTACATGAGCAGGGAAGCTGCACATGTAGAGGGTTTTGCCAAAGAATGTGCGGTAGTGACCCACTATCGCCTGAAGAACGATGAACATGGAAAGGGAATAATTGTCGATCCTGAAGCTAAACTTGAGGAGGAACTTATCATCAGGCCTACCTCTGAAACCGTAATCTGGAATACGTATAAGAATTGGATACAATCCTACAGAGATTTACCCCTATTGTTAAATCAGTGGGCCAATGTTGTACGCTGGGAAATGCGAACAAGACTTTTCCTTCGGACGGCTGAATTTCTATGGCAGGAAGGGCATACCGCACATGAAACACAGGAGGAAGCCATTGAAGAGACTTTGAAAATTCTGGATATATATGGGGATTTTGCAGAAAAACATATGGCCATACCTATCCTGAAAGGCGTTAAAACCGCCAGTGAAAGGTTCGCAGGAGCCGTTGACACCTATTGTATAGAGGCTTTGATGCAGGATGGAAAAGCACTACAGGCAGGCACATCACATTTTCTCGGCCAGAATTTTGCAAAGGCATTTGATGTGAAATTTGCCACTAAGGAAGGGGGACTGGATTATGTCTGGGGTACTTCCTGGGGTGTGAGCACCCGTCTGATGGGAGCTTTGATCATGGCACATTCTGACGATAATGGGCTGATCCTTCCACCTAATCTGGCACCTATTCAAGTCGTAATCGTACCGATATATAAAACCGAGGAACAACGGAACGAAATTGCAGAAAAAGCCAACATGATCAAATCACAGCTATCGGAAAAAGGCTTTGCCGTTCATTTTGACAACCGTGACACCCATAAGCCGGGCTGGAAATTTGCAGAATATGAATTGAAAGGCGTACCGGTAAGGCTGGCTATTGGACCAAAGGACATCGAAAACAATACTGTAGAGATCGCCCGAAGAGATACCGGGGAAAAGGCTTTTATAGATATGGGCAGCATATTGAAACATGTTGAAACTCTGATGCCTGATATCCATAATAAAATATATAACAAAGCATTGGAATTCAGGAAAGAAAATACCCGTTCGGCGGATAGCTATGATGAATTTAAAGAGATACTGAACCAGAAAGGCGGATTTGTCATGGCACATTGGGATGGTACAGCGGAGACTGAAGCAGTGATTAAAGATGAGACGAAGGCTACCATTCGATTGATTCCATTGGAAAACAATGCCGAGGAGGGTAAGTGTGTTTATTCAGGCAAACCTTCAAAACAAAGGGTTGTTTTCGCAAAAGCTTATTGATTTTTTAGCAATCATTTCTAAGTATTTATTTATCTTTGGTTAATACAATTTACCGGATATGGTAGAATGGTTAGCTGTTATATTGTTGATATTTTTTGGCCTTGGATTCATCATTGCTGAGATAATTTTTGTCCCCGGGACAACCCTTCTTGGCTTATTCGGATTGATATTTACCATTATTGGCATCATTATCAGCTACATTAGTTTCGGAGCAGGTGTAGGAACTATTGTACTTGTTGTTGCTGGTACCATTGGCGTCGGCACCCTGGTGTATAGCCTGAAGTCAGGTGTCTGGGAAAAATTTGCTTTGAAAGGATCAATTAACAGCAAAGTGAATGAAGGTGAAAAAGAGGTTTTACAGGTTGGAGAAGAAGGCATCACCGTTTCATCACTAAGGCCTGTGGGAAAAGGAGAATTCAAGGATAGGATCTATGAGGTGACTACCCTGGGTAATTTTCTGACCACCGATACAAAGATCAGGATTGTATCTCTAAAGAATAATAAAATTATCGTTGAACCTATAAATTTATAATATGAACAGTGCATTAATGCTACTTCTAATTGTCTTTGCCGCAGTTGTTTTTCTATTTGTATTCCTGTACTTCGTACCGGTAAATCTGTGGATAACAGCCATTTTCTCAGGCGTCAAAGTAGGACTTTTCGAACTTGTTTTTATGCGGATCCGAAAAGTACCTCCCGGAATTATTGTTACATCAATGATCACAGCCACAAAAGCAGGACTTCAGGTAACAACCAATGAACTTGAAACCCACTATCTGGCGAGTGGTAATGTTCCAAATGTTATCAAAGCTTTGATTTCTGCCGATAAAGCGAATATCAATTTATCATTCAAGCAAGCCACAGCAATAGATCTTGCAGGAAGAGAAGTTTTTGAGGCGGTTCAGATCTCAGTAAATCCAAAGGTAATAACCACCCCGAAAGTTGCAGCAGTAGCTGCAGATGGTATTCAGTTGATTGCCACCGCAAGAGTAACTGTAAGGGCAAATATCCAGCAATTGGTTGGGGGTGCCGGGGAAGACACTATTCTTGCCAGGGTTGGTGAGGGTATTGTAACTTCAATAGGATCTGCAAATTCACATAAGCAGGTACTGGAGAATCCTGATAAGATATCCAAACTGGTATTGCAAAGAGGCCTGGATGCAGGTACAGCTTTTGAGATCTTATCAATCGATATTGCAGATGTGGATGTAGGAACCAACATCGGGGCAAAACTTCAGATCGACCAGGCAAATGCCGATCTGAAAGTTGCTGAGGCCAAAGCCGAGGAGCGACGGGCCATGGCGGTAGCCCAGGAACAGGAAATGAAAGCAGTATCCCAGGAAATGAGAGCAAAGGTCATCGAAGCGGAAGCAGAGATCCCTAAGGCTATTTCCGAGGCATTCCGATCCGGTAACTTAGGCATTATGGATTACTATAAGATCAAAAATATACAGGCTGATACTGATATGCGGGATTCTATCGCAAAACCCGATCCGGACAAAGGAAAATCAGATAGCAAAAAATAATAATACCTATCCCGCCATCCGGCGGGATTTTTTTTACCATTCAAAGTTAATTCTAAATAACTTTTTAAGCCATTCCAGTTTTGATCTGTACGGCGCATATCGTATGGGGATATCCAGCCAATTCCCTTTCTTCACTATTCCTTTTTTATGGCTGAAAGTCTCAAAACTGTATTTTCCATGGTAGGCCCCGTATCCACTCTGTCCAACACCGCCAAAGGGAACATATGGATTCCCATAATGTATGACCGTATCGTTTATGGTTCCACCACCGAAGCTTAACTCATTAAGACATTTTTTGGTAAAGGATCCCCTGGTAGAAAAGATATATAAGGCCAATGGTTTTTCTTTTCTCTTCAATATGGAGATCAGCTCTTTGGTGTCTTTGAAGGATAATACAGGCAGCAGCGGACCGAAGATCTCCTCTTTCATGACATCATCATCCCAGCCAATATCTTGTAGAATCGTTGGTGAGATATATAGTTCTGATTCATTGGTTTTTCCTCCATAATAAATTTTCCCTTCAGGAATCAGATCTTTTATCCGGTTGTAATGTTTCAGGTTCACGATTCTGGCGAGATCAGGACTGGTCTCAGGATCATCTCCAAAAGCATTATTTATCTCTTCTTTCAATGATCTTAAAAGGTCTTTTTCATATTTCCGGTCGACGTAGATATAGTCCGGTGCCACACAGGTCTGCCCGTTATTTAAAAACTTCCCCCATACAATTCGCCTGGCTACAAGATCCATATTCATAGAACCGTCAACGATACAGGGGCTTTTCCCTCCCAATTCAAGTGTAACAGGGGTGAGGTGTTTTGCAGCAGCCTCGGCAATGATCTTACCCACCTGAATTCCACCGGTAAAGAAGATATAATCAAATTTTTCTTCCAGTAATGATTGTGTGGTACTGGCATCGCCTTCTATGACATGAATATAAGTGTCATCGAAATTATCATTAATGATTTTTCGCATTATTGCACTGGTCGCGGGTGTTAATTCAGAGGGTTTAACAATCGCACAATTTCCAGCTGCCATTGCTCCGGCCAATGGCCCCATGGCCAGCTGAAATGGATAATTCCAGGGTGCAATAATCAGGGTAAGACCATAAGGTTCATGCATCAGGAAACTTGAAGAAGGGAAATTCAGTATGTTGGATGGTAGCCGTCTGGGCCTGGCCCACTTTTTCAGTTTTTTAATAAATTGATTGATCTCCATGACCATATAGCCATTTTCAGACAAATAGGTCTCAAAACTCGATTTCCTGAAATCCGATTTTAGAGCCTCATAAATAGTATTTTCATTTTCAATAATTAAATCACGAAGTTTACGGAGTTGTTCTATCCGGTAATCCAAATTTTTAGTTTTACCGTCCAGGAAATACTCTCTTTGTCGTGTTAATAATGCTGCGATACTTTTCGGTTCAACCATATATCTAAAATAAAGGATCTCCTGAAATCCTTTTCACAGATTAAAAAAAATGAGGGTCTGTATTTACATTTAAATCATTACAAAAATGCATAATAATTGAAAATAAAGTGCTGAAAAAAAACATTTCAATCGTTTAAATCAATTCATTTTAATATCTTTCAGGTCGATTAAAATCAATTTATTTTATTTCTAACTGAGCATGCATTGAGAATTAGCGAGATATTTGAATATCATAATAAAACTTTTTCATTTGAGTTCTTCCCTCCAAGAAATTACCAGTCGATCCTGGAACTGGGGATAAACGTAGGACAATTGTTAAAACTCAGCCCATCTTTCGTATCCGTTACCTACGGTGCCGGCGGCTCTACGCAGGAATTATCATTTGACCTGGTTGATTATATTCAGAATAAGATCGGTCTAACTACAATGGCCCATTATACATGTATTAATGCCAATAAAGGTAAGGTTGAAGAAGACCTGCAATATCTGATTGCCCGTAAAATTGAGAATATTATGCTTTTAAGGGGAGATTTGCCTGCAGAAGGATCACGCGGCCTGAATAATGATTTCCTTCATGCCAGTGATTTAATACCTATCGCCAGGTCGCTGAATGCCTTTTCAATTGGTGCAGCCGGATATCCGGAAGGTCATCAGGAGAGCCGGAATATGGAAGAGGATATTAAGTGGATGAAATATAAAATTGACCAGGGTGCAGATTTCATTATCACGCAGATGTTCTTTGATAACGACCTGTATTTTGATTTTGTTGACAGGGCCAGAAAAGCAAATATTACCAGGCGCATTATTCCTGGTATTATGCCAATAACAAATTATAAACAGATAAATAAGTTCTCAAAGATGAGCGGGGCAACCATTCCCGATTTTATCGTTCAAAAATTTGAACCGGTTCAGGATGATCCAAAGATGATGTACCGAATTGGTGTTGAATTAGCCATTGAACAGTGTATTGACCTGCTAAAACGGGGAGCTCCGGGGCTTCATTTTTATACTCTCAATAAATCACGTGCCACAGTAGATATATATTCATCTATACCCCATGGACTGACCACATGAGACCTCAGAAGGTGATCATAGAGTAAATATCATACTCATTACTTAATGCATCTCTGCCTTTAAGAAAAGAAAGTTCAACGATAAAATTTATCATTACTTTACGCACCTCAAATTTTTTCAATAATTCCAGTGCCGCACCTGCCGTGCCACCTGTTGCCAGCAAATCATCATGCAGCAAGACAACGTCGTTTTTTTCCAGTGCGTCTTTGTGGATCTCGACGGTATCGCTACCGTATTCCAGATCGTACTCATAGGCATAGGTATCCCCGGGTAATTTCCCCGGTTTTCTTATAGGCACAAAACCAGCGCCAAGTTTGCTGGCAAGGATACTGCCAGCAATAAATCCCCTGGATTCTATTCCTACCACCTTAGTTATACCCGCAGAAGCATAGTATTCATGCAAGTCATCTGAAATAGCCGATAGAATTTCCGGTTTTTTAAATGCAGTTGTCAGGTCCTTGAATAAAATCCCTTTCTTAGGAAAGTCAGGAATATCACGTATCGAATTGGCAATATCTTCTTTGGTAATCTGATTCATTATTCTTGTATATATGTGCTAAAAAGTACTCAAAATATCAATTATCCCAGAAAAACAAGAAATTTTATCGTATTTCAGGAGCTGGTGCTTCAAATTGGATAATTCATATTGTTATATTTCGACAGGTATCAAAAAATTTCTGATCAATTTAAGAATCAAGATAATTATGATTATTTTCGAAACCCTTCACAAAAAATAGTATGGGCTTATCAGATAAAGGTGCTTTTTTTATTCGAAATTTCCTGAGGGGAGTTTTGATCCTTGCTGTATTCATTGCCCTCTTCATATTATTTAAGAAATTTGCGAAACCGGAAAATTTCGATTTTCTCAAACCAATCTATGATAACTCATTTCTTGTTTTTACAATATACACGTTATCTGAAATTTTTTTTGGTATTATTCCGCCGGAAGTTTTCTTTATCTGGTCCACTTCAGCAAAGAATCTGGATACTTATATCTTTGATATATCCGTGCTGGCCATAATTTCCTACATGGCAGGTTTGCTGGGCTTCTGGATAGGCGTGAAACTTAATTCAACCATTATTTACCGTTTTATTAAAAGAAGATATTTGATCAAGTACCAGAAATACCTGAATAATTATGGTTTCTTCGTAATCGTGGTTGCTGCATTAACCCCTTTACCATTTTCTGGAATAAGCATGCTCATGGGATCAGTAAATTATCCATTCAGGAAATTCTGGATATATGCTTTATCCAGGTTTATAAGATACGGGGTGTACTCCATCATATTCTGGGAAGTCAACCTCTTATAGTAACCTTTAATTTCCTGAACCACCGTAGGGAATAACCAACTAAAATGAATTAATTCGAATCTGAATATCATGTACTCCCGGTTCGAGGCGTAATGAGCCAAAGGAAAGATTCACCGTTTCACCATTAACTAGTACAACAGCCTCCCGGGGAAAGTCCATAACGAACCTGGCTACCATATTGGCAGGGATTTCAATTTTATAATTTGACAATCGATCGTTCACTTTCTGGTAATCACCTTTGATCTGTCCCCTAATAGTTGGTACCACAATGGAACTGGTTTTCAAGCTTGCCATTTGTGGCTTTATTGTGGCCACACCGTAGCCGGGTGTTTCGGGCTGGATCCCCCACAAATAGCGCGGAACGATGTTCGCCGGGGCCGCTCCCCAGGCATGGTTCCAGTCCTGGTTGGGCTTGTATTTTAAATCCCAGGCTTCCCAGGAAATGGTTGATCCTCCCCTGATCATATTATACCAGCTGCGATCGTGGGTGGCAGTCATTAATTCCAGGGCATATTCATCAGCACCGGCCTTATACAAACCTTCCATTAAAAACTGTGCCCCATAAACGCTACAACCCATTCCACGGGTTTTTATATACTCGACTACCTTCTTTTTGTATGTTTCCGGCACAATCCCAAAAGCCAGAGGCAACATGTTAGAATGAATGGCCCCATGGTCGGTCTCTATACCATCCTTATAATAGCCTTTTTCTTTATTGAACAATAATTTGTTTATAGAATTTTTGACACGCACAGCACGCAACTCAAAATCAATTGCTTCATCGGGCTTCCCCATGATGTTGGCAAATTCAGCCATTATTTTCATATTCTGATAGAAAAAGCTGTTGATAACCGTGCTTACTGGTGTAAAAACAAAACCATCACGTTCGCCTTGTGGCCACTCTTTGGGTAATTTCCAACCGGTATCTTTCTGGGCAGGGGGCCAATCCACAATATCCCGTACCCGCTGGGTGGTATCAGTAAATCCGAGTTTAGCCATAAATTCACCGTTCATTTTTGGTGACTGGGTACTTATCAATCCATCACGGTATTCCAGTTCCATTAAGGTCTTATACTTCAGTGGTTCATAGTATTTTTCAATTAACTCGGTGTTCCCAGTGTACATATAATCGGCATAAAACAACAAAGCCATATGTAATTGCCACTCGGTGGGCCAGGTTGGCTTCACCATAAAATATTCGATCGTTTTACGTGCTATGGCATATTCATTATCTACCGAATAATGACTGAGCTGATTGAGGTAAGCATCGGCCTCGTAAGGAATCCGCTCACGGTCGCCATCGATATAATAGCCTGTGAATGAGGTTGCTTTTTGCGAGTATTTACACATTTCCCATACCTGGTTCAAAATATCGTTTGAGCTTGAGAACGAACTACTTTCATAATCGAAATAGTTAAAATAAGCCACCTGAGTCAGGTCATTAGCTTCCAGATTTTCTTTGCACTCAATTTCGACATACCGGAAAGGCATGACTACAGGGAAAGAATCCGGTAATGCCACGGCTACGGGGTTTGTATTTCGTTTATCGGGAGTAAGTTCAATTTGATACTCTTTTTTTCCGGCATCTACTTTTAAACGAACTTTCTGATAACGAATGTTTCCACCGGGTTTGCGGTCAATTTTACCCTCCAGCAATTTTTCACCCAGACGAATGATTAAGCTTTCCTTGCTATCCGTTGAATAGTTGATTTTTAATGTAGCAAAAGCAGCTTTCCCAAAATCGACAAAATAACTGCCGTCATCGTTTTGTTTAAATGAAACCGGTTTTATTTTATCAATTTGAAAACAGTTGGAAGAAGTGAGTTCCTCACCAAACCTCCCTGTTGTAAACTGCTGGGATTCTGAATACTCCGATAAACGGTTGTCTTTATCAAATATACGTACCTTCCAAAAGTATGTAGTTTGTTCTTCCAGGGGCGCATCACCCAATTCCACATCAACCGATTGACTGCTTCGTACATTTCCACTGTCCCAAACATCGCCAATATTGTTATCGATGTTTTGTTTTGATGAAGCGACCAAAACCTGATATCCTTTTTGTACCACAGCTTCTTTCGGAACTTTCCAGCTGAATTCGGGCTTGCTATCTATAATTTTAGTAAAACGCGGTTCACGGATGTATTCAACTGTCAATCCTTCGGGAATCCCAGAATATGGATCGGCGTAGCGTTTTCCTAATTCATCATTTTTCTTACGAAATTCGAGCAAGGTATTGTTATACTCAGGGTTTCCGGCGAGGTTATTTACTTCTTTCGGATCGTTTTTTAAATTGTATAATTCCTCAGAAGATTTGTCATTGATATAACGCAAGTATTTCCATTCGTTTGTCCGGACACCTTCACTGGGTGGAATATGTTCAAATTCCCAGAGATGTTCTATCAGGATAGTATCACGACTGATTGATCTATCTTTTCCGGAAACTATGGGCACGAGGCTCTTTCCATGATACGTTTCAGGAACCAGAATTCCCGCATAATCCAAAATAGTTGCCGTGACATCAATATTCAATGCCATATCTGAAATATCATTGTGATCTTTCACCCTTGGATCGTAAATAATGAGTGGTACACGGATTGAATTATCGTACATCAGCCATTTTCCTGAGATCTGACGTTCGCCTAAAAAAAAGCCGTTGTCCCCCATCAAAATAATTATGGTGTTTTTATCCAATCCTTTTTCTTCCAGCTTCCTCCTGATCTTTGTGATTTCCAGGTCGATACCATAAATCATTCGGTAGTAGCCTTTTGTACTGTGCTGGTACTTTGCAGGTGTATCATTTTTCCAGAACCAACGTAAGCGGTTAAATCCATCTTTTACAGGCTGGGGCAATGCTTCAAAGTATTTATCATCAGAAATATCTGCTTTGGGCATTTCCATCTCCTGGTAGAGTTTATTGGATTCTTCCTGCCAGAAATACTGTAGGGGCGCTCCATCATGGGCATGGGGTGCACTAAAACTCAAGGATAAAGAAAATGGTTTATCAGAAGGAACGCTTTCAATAAAATCTATGGCCTTTTGGCCGGTATAACGCGTTAAGTGAACGGTATCACCATCAATCATTTTATAATTATAGCCCCTATAATCTTTAAAAAGATTGTTTCGGTCATAGATTTCAACCTGGTCAAACATTTCTTCCCTGCCTGGCGAGTTCACACCAAATTTTCCAAAAAATCCATTATAATATCCTGCTTCCTTGAGTAATTTCGGATAGGCCACATCCATATATTCGCTCCTGATATTCCCGGTTTGGAAAGTATATTTATGTGTGCGTTCGTGTAAGCCTGTAAAAATACTCGCTCGGCTCGCAGAACAGATTGGCGTGGTTACAATGGCATTTCTAAAATAGGTTCCGGCTTGAGCTAGCTTATCCATTTCAGGAGTTATTGCCAGAGGATTTCCGGCATAACCCAATGCACTCCAGCGTTGATCGTCTGTTAGAATAAAAATGATGTTGGGCCGGCTATCAGTTCTTGAGCTTTTATTTTTTGCAAATACGTTTAAATTGAAAATGATCAACAGGCCAAAAACGATGAGTTTTGTTTGAGTGATTTGCATTTTAAATGCTTTGATTTTACTAATTCTAAAATTAGTGAACTATGTCAAATATCATCGTAGTATGGTAAAAAAATATGACTTTATTCCACCGAGTTGACTTATTCGTCTGTGACGATTAATCTTACCGGGGTAAGAATTTTGCTCACACAAATTTATTCCACCGTCACGGATTTAGCCAGATTCCTGGGTTGGTCCACGTTACAATTCCGCATTACTGCGATATGGTAAGCAAGTAATTGAAGGGGAATGACCGTAAGCAGCGGTGACAATGCTTCACTTATTTCAGGGATCTCAATTATATGATCTGCTAAATCCTTTATAGTGGAATCATTTTCAGTTACTATAGCTATGATCTTTCCTTTTCTGGCTTTTACCTCCTGAATATTACTGACAATCTTCTCATAAGTACTGTCTTTAGTGGCTATAACCACTACCGGCATATTATCATCTATCAGGGCAATGGGGCCATGTTTCATTTCAGCTGCAGGATAACCTTCCGCATGGATATAGGATATTTCTTTCAGCTTGAGGGCGCCTTCCAATGCTACAGGGAAATTATATCCCCGCCCAAGATAAATTGAGTTCATCGCATCCTTGTATTTGAAGGCTACCTCTTTAATTTTGTCATTATTCCTTAAGGCTCTTTCAACTTTTTCAGGGATGGTCGACATTTCTTTCAACATGGAATTGAATTTTTCCTGATCGAGGTATCCTTTTTTCTTTGCCAGTTGCAGGGCTATCATATTAAGTACTATCAATTGTGCTGTAAAGGCTTTTGTACTTGCTACCCCGATTTCAGGCCCGGCATGCGTATAAGCCCCTTCATGTGAGGCTCTTGATATGGAACTGCCAACTACATTACATACTCCAAATACTATAGCATACTTTGATTTGGCCATTTCTATTGCAGCCAGGGTATCCGCTGTCTCCCCGGACTGGGAAACTGCTATCACAATATCCCCTTTCTCAATCACCGGGTTTCTATATCTGAATTCTGAAGCATATTCCACCTCCACCGGGATCCTGCAGAACTCCTCAAAAAAGTATTCGGCAACCAGGCAGGCATGCCAGGAAGTACCACAAGCTATCATTATTATCCGATCTGCATTTAGAAGCTGATCTGCATATTCCTGTATACCACCTAATACAAGCTGACCAGTTTCCGCATTAAGCCGACCCCTCATGCAATCTCCGATTGACCTTGGCTGTTCAAAGATCTCCTTAAGCATAAAATGATCGTAACCGCCTTTCTCAATTGAATCAAGATCAATCTCAAGAGTCTGTACAAAAGGAAGTGATTTTACATTGTTTACATCTTTCAGTAAAAGGTCACCTCTTTCAATAACGGCAATCTCAGAATCCTTCAGATAGATCACATCCTTGGTATGTTCAATGATTGGTGACGCATCGGAGGCAACAAAATAAGAATCTTTACCAACACCGATGACCAGAGGACTACTTTTACGTGCAGCCACAATACGGTCCGGCTCATCCAGGGAAAGTAATACAATGGCATAAGCACCCACAACATTGGATAATGCAATGCGCGTGGCTTTTTCAAGGCTGCACTGGTTTTGCTCTTGTATGCTCTCGATAAAATGAACCAGCACCTCTGAATCTGTCTCACTTTGAAACTGATGCCCTGACCTGGTCAGTTCTTCACGAATTGTATTGTAATTTTCAATTATTCCGTTATGTACCAGTACAATCCTTCCATTACCTGAAATATGAGGATGGGCGTTCTGATCATTTGGTTCGCCATGGGTGGCCCATCTCGTATGACCGATCCCAATCGATCCGTGCAAATCTTTTTTTTCCAGACTTGCTTCAAGATCGATTACCCTTCCCTTCTTTTTTGAAATTTTAAGATTATCGTTGAGCACAGCCACACCTGCACTGTCATAACCACGGTATTCAAGGCGTTTTAATCCATTAAGTATAAGAGGTAACGCTTCCTGGTTTCCGATATAGGCCATTATTCCACACATAGGTTGTTTGAGTTTAATTGAACTTTTAAATATAGGATTATTTTGTTAAAAAATAATATTTTTTGAAGATTTTTTTTAAAAAAATATAAAATTCGATAGTGGATTTATCTTTATGCCATCAAAACAGATGTTTTAATCCATATCTAAGGTTGTGGAAATAGAAAAAGGAATTGGCCCGATGGGTTATTTTACTTTTGAATAATGAATTTTGAGAATAACATTTCCGGGGCTGACCAATAATTGATTTACGGTATTGGTTATACCGAATTCAGGAGGATACATAAGAACTGTGGTATCAGAATAGGAACCCTGTATTAAGCGGTCACTGAAAATTGTGATTGGAGCCTCATACAACAAATTATCTTCATCGTAGACGGCGCGCTGAAGATCGGTAGAACCATCCTGTAGGATCCCCAAAAATTGGCCAAGCTCTTTAATGCGCTTGTTATTTTCATCATGAAAATAAAAATACAGGTACGATGGGGGGAGTTCATTAAAATCCGACTCATCAATATTTATTGATATTATTGTTTGATTTATCGTAGCATATTCAATGGTATCAAAAAAATTCAGCATGGGCGTAAAATCCAGTTTTGTCACAAGGTCGGCCCCAGACTGTATATAACCCTTTTCGTTATCCGGAAAGAAATCAGTAAAATGCTGATCTTCAATTCCATCCAAAGGACTGCCAGTCCTGTCTGTCTGGATCTGGTTAAAATTAGCAACTCCAAAAAACTCAAAAGGATAGCTGTGGTTAACAGTATCTTCCCTCCAGTACAACCTGAGGAAGGTAGAATCAGAGGAAGCGCTTATTCCTAATACAGAATTATTACCAGGATCCGAGACAAAAGCAAATCCCTTAAACAATTCATGTAGTGTACTCACATCATTGGGATCAATAGCATTCGTATCCTGTGCTGCCTCGAAGAGTCGGTTTCCATAGACATCGTCGATCTTGAAGGAGAAGACTGTATCTTTTCTTTCAGGAAGGATGAAATCTCCCGTACCAATGGGATTGGGATCATATTCGGCGGTACTGAAACTGAAATATGCAGCTGTATCATAAAGATCTTCAGTCAACTCATGAACTGTAAACCTCTGGATGCCTGTGATTCCTGTGCCATAGGCATAATCGCTGCTAATAAAGAGTACCAATGAGTCGTAAACTGCATCTTCCGGAATTTCCAACCTGGCACTGGAGTATCCATATTGTGTAAAAGATTTAGCCGTCAATACTCCAAACTCCTCCTTAAAAGTATTTCCTGCAAGCAGTCTTTGAACTGATAATGTAAAAGTCGAGTCGTTGTTGATCAGGTTGGTGGTGAGTTCTATCTCCTGATAATAGGCACCAATCCTGTCGGGATCTCCGGTAAGTTCGAGCCCAATTTCATTTGGTTCCTCACAAGCAAAAAGAAAAAGGGTTACGAGAATCAGTAACCCAAATTTAGTTTTAACCAACGAGTTCGTGATAAAGATTATAGTATGATTCCAGATAGTCATCTTCCTTATCTATTTTATCCACCTTCTTATCCCCAGGAATCTTATCAAATAGTTTATCCAGATTCGTCTCCAGTTTTTCACCGGCTTTTATGACAGAATCGGAATATTCGATACCTATTTTAATAAATCCCTCGAAATCACCTGACTCAAGATTTGTTAACATACTATCATCAATATCCAACATTTTTACTTTATCGATCAGATCTCCGTTAAACTTGTAATCGAAAGCATTATTGTAGATCGTAAATACCGTTTTGGTATTTTGGAAAATCGGATCGTTCTTGTAAGTAGTTTTAAGATACATTGGAATTAAACTGGTCATCCAGTCGTTACAATGGACGATATCCGGTGCCCATCCCAATTTCTTAACTGTTTCAATTACTCCTTTGCAGAAAAATATGGCCCGTTCATCATTGTCCTCATAAAAATTATTCTCCTTGTCATAGAACACTGACTTTCTGTGAAAATAATCTTCATTATCAATGAAATAAACCTGAAGTTTGGCATTCGGAATTGAAGCTACCTTGATGACCAGAGGTTTTTCCTCCTCACCAACAGATATGTTAATACCGGATAACCTGACTACTTCATGTAAGCGGTTTTTTCTTTCATTGATTAATCCGAATCGAGGCACAAGAATCCGGATTTCCATTCCTTTTTCCTGCATGCGTTGCGGCAATTGCCTTACAAATTCTGCTACTTCTGATGTTTGTAGAAAAGGATTGATCTCACTCGCAACGTAGAGAATTCGAAGTTTTGACATAATCTATCTATTTGGTTTTTCTGATGAAAAGATTTACAAAGGTACTACATATTCAGCTATTTTAGTACCTAATCAATATTAAAAAAGTAATTTTATCTTTACAGGTGCGGCGTAAGAACTTGAAAATGAAAGTAATAAACCTTAAATCCGAATTAATTCCAATTCTTAAGAAAAAAAAGTCAGCCGGGAGGAAAATTGGTCTTGTTCCAACAATGGGAGCCCTTCATGATGGTCATTTATCGCTGGTAAAGGCATCTTTAGTTGAAGCAGATGTTACCGTCTGCAGTATATTTGTAAATCCAACACAATTTAACAATCAGGAAGATCTTTTAAAGTACCCGAACACATTTGATGAAGATATTGGGAAATTGAAGTTGGCAGGCTGTGATATCGTATATGCACCACCTCGTGAAGACATTTACGAAAATGAAAGGAAAAGAATAACTGAATTCAGCTTCGGAGAATTTGAACAGATACTGGAAGGAAAATACAGGCCGGGACATTTTGGGGGAGTTGCTCTGGTGGTATCCAAGCTTTTTAATATCGTAACACCTGATCTTACCTATTTTGGTCAGAAAGATCTTCAACAGTTCCATTTGATCAGGCAATTGATCAGGGATTTATCCTACGACATTGAGATCCGATGTGTTCCTACTGTACGTGAAGAAGATGGATTGGCCATGTCGTCCAGGAACCTGCTAATCCCCCCCAAGCTGCGTCCACTTGCAGCGACTTTTTATCAATGTCTGATCACAGGAAAAGAAATGCTTAAGAAGGGGGAATCAGTATCATCGACAAAAAGAAAAGTAAAAAAAATGTTTTCTGAATCAGCTGAACTCAGGCTTGAGTATTTTGAAATGATCGATACCGGGAATTTTAAAATAATTGATCAGATAAAAAATGAAAATGAAACATCCCTGTGTATAGCAGGGTATCTTAATAACATTAGATTGATAGATAACGTTAACTATATTTAGTATCTTTGCGGTTTGAAAGGATAAAAAATGTTTATCGAGGTATTAAAGTCGAAAATTCACAGGGTTAAAATAACTCAGGCTGAGCTGCACTACGTAGGCAGTATCACTTTGGATGAAGACCTTATGGATGCTGCCAACATAGTGGAAAATGAAAAAGTCCAGATCGTCAATATTCATAATGGTGAGCGGCTTGAGACTTATGTTATTAAAGGTATGAGGGGAAGCGGCGAAGTATGTTTGAATGGCCCAGCAGCCAGGAAAGCACAGGTAGGCGACATTATTATAATTATATCCTATGCATCCATGACCCCTGAGGAGACAAAATCTCATAAACCAGTGGTTATTTTTCCGGATGACAAGAATAAACTACCCCAGTAAATCCATTGAAAGTTCTAAAATCAATTCTGAAGTACACATTTACCCTAATTATAGCCTTTGGTTTACTCTGGTATGTTTTCAGGGATATCGATCTCGGTACACTTTTCGAGAAAGTTAAAAAAGCAGATTTTACTTTCGTATATATTTCAATAGCCTTATCCCTTGTAAGCCATTTCCTGCGTGGATACAGGTGGACATTGCTCCTGAAACCATTGAACTACCAGGTTAATTCCTTCCGTGCTTTTTTGGCCGTTATGGTAGGGTACTTTGCCAACCTGCTTTTGCCCCGCATGGGGGAGATCACAAGATGTGCTATCTTAAAGAAAACAGATAATATAGCCATCCCTGCATCACTGGGAACAGTGATCAGCGAGCGTATAATCGACCTGTTGCTATTAGTCATATTGATCTTTTCGACCATCATTATAGAATTTAAAACACTCAAAAACTTTCTATCCGATTACATAAAATCCATCATGGAAGGATTTAACCTGGGCAATTACCTGGTTTTGGGCGGAGTGCTTTTATTTATTATTTTGACCGGGATCTATTTATTCAGGAGACATAGAGAATCCATACGTTCCTCTAACTTCTATAAGAAATTAAGACCTATGCTGTATGATTTGATCAGCGGTTTAAAAAGCATCCGGAATGTAAAAGAAAAAACAGCCTTTTTCGTTTCCACTGCTTTGATCTGGGTCTTGTATTATCTGATGTCATATATCATCGTATTCTCCTTTCCGGAAACATCCAATCTGGATTTTTTCGCAGGATTGTCGATTTTAATGGCCGGAGGACTGGGGATGGCTGCTCCGGTACAGGGCGGAATAGGTACCTATCATGCCTTTGTAGGAGGCGTCCTAATGCTGTACGGGATAAGTAAGGAAGATGGTGTGTTATTTGCAACCCTGCTCCATACTTCTCAATTTGTTTCGATTGTGGTATTCGGAGGCATCAGTTTTATTATCAGTTTATTTTTACATAAAAATCCAAATGGAAACGAACCGGAAAATATTGCCACTCAGTGAGGGATTAAAAGTAATCAGTGGCTGGAAACAGAATGGGTTAAAGGTTGTGTTTACAAATGGCTGCTTTGATATACTGCATCTTGGTCACCTGGATTACCTGGAAAAATCAAGTGATCTTGCGGACAAACTGGTTGTCGGCCTGAATACAGATAAAAGTGTACGTCTACTAAAAGGCCCTGACCGTCCAATTAACAATGAATATGCCAGGGCCAGGATGTTAGCTGCCATGTCATTTATAGACCTGATCATTGCATTTGACGAGGAAACTCCACTTGAGTTGATCAAGAAAGTTAAACCTGACATTCTCGTTAAAGGAAAAGATTACGAGGTTGAAAACATTGTTGGTGCTGAATTCGTAATTGGAAATGGTGGAGAGGTAAAAACGATAGAACTCAAAGAGGGATATTCAACCACCGATTTAATAAATAAAATTAAAAAACATTAATATGATCATTGTAATAGCTATATTTTTCATGATTGTAAGTTTTGCAGTCAGTTCAACATTAAAAAGTAAATTCAAGAAGTATTCAAAGATCGGCCTGAAGAATAATTTAACTGGTGCTCAGATTGCTGAATTAATGCTTGCCGACAACGGGATCCGGGATGTCCAGGTCACGTCAGTCAAAGGGCATTTGACTGACCACTACAACCCAATGAATAAAACAGTAAATTTAAGTGAACAGGTATATTATGGTAGAAATGCAGCAGCAGCGGCTGTAGCATCACATGAATGTGGTCATGCCGTTCAACATGCCATGGGCTATGCCCCACTTAAGATCCGTAGTGCTCTGGTCCCAATTCAGAATGCAAGCGGAAGGATACTGAATTTCGTGGTATTGGCCAGTATTTTCGGTTTTGGGTTTTTGTATGGCTCATTTCCCACGGATCTTGTACTGATGATAATAATCGGATGTTATAGTGTATTAACATTGTTTGCTTTTGTAACCCTCCCGGTAGAGTTCAATGCAAGTTCCAGGGCATTGGCATGGGTGCAGGAAAGGAATATTGTTGATGCTTCGGAATATAAAATGTCGAAAGACGCCTTGAAGTGGGCTGCTATGACCTATGTGGTTGCTGCTTTAGGGTCTTTAGTCTCTCTCCTCTATTATGTCATGATATTTTTAGGAGGATCAAGAGATTAATTTTATATTGCATACAGTACAATGACTAAATTATTTTATGGACTTTTCCCTGACTGAGGAACATCTGGCCGTTCAGGAAACATCCCGTGATTTTGCTCAACATGAACTTCTTCCCGGCATCCTGGATCGGGATGGGAAGCAACAGTTCCCTCATGATCAGGTGAAGAAAATGGGGGAATTGGGATTCATGGGCATGATGGTTGACCCGAAGTACATGGGAAGCGGCATGGACACCATTTCCTATGTGATTGCGCTCGAGGAGATCTCAAAAATTGATGCCGCTGCTGCTGTGATTATGTCTGTAAACAACTCACTCGTCTGCTGGGGCCTGGAAGAATATGGCAGTGAAGATCTAAAAACAAAATACCTTTCCCAACTTGCTGCGGGCAGTATACTGGGGGCCTTCTGTCTGTCTGAACCTGAAGCAGGTTCGGATGCAACAGCCATTAAAACCAAAGCCGAGGACAAAGGGGATCATTATCTCTTGAATGGTGTAAAAAACTGGATTACAAATGGAGGCAATGCATCCGTATATATTGTTATTGCCCAATCTGATCCGGATAAAGGATATAGAGGAATTAATGCATTCGTAGTAGATAAAAACCAGGATGGCATTCAGGTTGGCCCCAAGGAAAATAAGCTTGGAATACGCAGTTCAGATACACATTCTGTCATGTTCAATGATGTTGTTGTACCTAAATCAAACTTATTGGGAGATGTAGGCATGGGATTTAAGATCGCGATGAATATTCTGAACGGTGGCCGGATAGGTATTGCAGCCCAGGCATTGGGCATTGCTTCCGGGGCTTATGAACTATCATTAAAATACGCCCTGGAAAGAAGATCTTTTGGTAAACCTATAGCCGAACATCAGGCTATACAATTCAAACTGGCGGATATGCATGCAGCTATTGAAGGAAGTCGCCTGCTCTGCTATAAAGCGGCATACCTGAAAGATAAGGGTCTACCCTTCTCAAAGGAAAGCGCAGTTGCCAAACTGGTTGCATCACAAACAGCGATGGATGTGGCTGATGAAGCCATCCAGATCCATGGAGGCTATGGATATGTTAAAGAATATCATGTAGAAAGAATGCTGAGAGATGCAAAAATTACCCAGATATATGAGGGGACCTCTGAAATTCAAAGGCTTGTAATTGCCCGCGAAATCCTGAAATCTATCTGATTTTTTAGTGAATCTTAGTTAAATACAATTCATAAATACACTATTGTAAGAAATGACATTTTTAAAATTTTCATAATAGATATACATATTCCAAAAATTTTTTGTACTTTTACAATATATAATTTGCATTTTACAATTTAATTACCGTTATTGTATAACTATTTTGCAAAATTATCCAATTTGAGAGTGAAAGATTTAATTTTATTCAGATGGAAGATTATAATAAGATAATTGAATCATTAGGAATAAAGTACAATAAATCGAAGAATATTAAGATTATTCAATCGGTTTCCAATGAAAATTTCTATGATGTAGAAAACACTGTTTTTATTGTTCACAATGGGGAATTAAGATACGGACCTGAAAATCAGGTTGTACAAAAAGGGGAAGTATTATTAATACCCGGGGGAAGGAATGTATCCATTACGTATGGAAACGCAATGAATTCCAAAGTATCTTCCGATGCATACATTACCCGGAAGGAATCCTTCCTGCAGAGTATAAACTATTCTGAGATAGCAAATTCAACACAGGAGATCTTTAGTTACATCACATTTGAAGCCAAAGTATTTGATTCAGTTAATTTTTTCGCATCACTTGACATACCTCCTTTTATAATAAAGAGCAAGCAGATAAATTCTCTTATCAACACGATCTTATCGGAATCCGAGTCTTCTTCTTCCGGGCATGAACGGGTAGTAAAGGCATTAACGGAATATATGGTCGTGGAAATTACACGGTATATTATCGACAATCAATTATTTGTCGAACAACTCGCAACGAACATTACATATTTCAAGGATCCAAGATTAATTGATATCTTTACTTACATCCGTGAAAACCTTCAGGGAGACCTCTCGAATAATATATTATCCAGCGTAGCCAATGTGTCTGAAGACTATGTCGGACAATATTTTAAAATGCTTACCGGAATAAATCCTCAGGATTATATCGAATATCAGCGAATGGAAATGGCTGTGAATTTATTGAGGACTACGAAGAAAAGCATTCGGGAAATCGGCAGGGAGGTTGGATACAAAGATACCGCCTATTTCTGTAGAAGGTTTAAGATGATGTTTGGTATTCCGGCAGGAAAAATGAGAAGAAGAGAATCTTTAATGAATATCTAATGATTCATTGAATTTCTTCAGAACATAAGAAACATCTTTAATAAATCCAGGATTCTTTTCTAATTTATTACCCACCACAATCATATCAGCACCCGCGTGAAGTGCATTTATTGCTTTCTCCGTATTATCAATCCCTCCGCCTACAATTAAAGGAATATCAATAGCTTTCCGTACCTGCTGTATCATTGATCCAGGTACTGGAGTAAGGGCTCCGCTGCCTGCTTCAAGGTATATTAACTTCATACCCAACAGTTCTCCGGCAATAGCTGTTGAAGAGGCTATTTCCGGCTTATCATTAGGAATGGGATTTGTAAAACTTAGATACGATACCGATGTAGGACGCCCTCCATCAATTAGCATATAACCCGTAGGAATAACCTCAATATTGCTTTTTTTCAATGCTGATGCGATTGGCACATGTTGTCCGATCAGCAATTCAGGATTTCTTCCTGAAATCAATGATAAAAACAATACGGCATCTGCGGATTCTGAAAGGTATAGCCCATTCCCGGGAAACAGGACCAGCGGTATTTCTGTTCTGGATTTCAAAAATTGGATACAGGGATTAACATCTGGTTCAGTCATAAGGCTCCCACCCACAAAAATATAATTCACAGGATTGCCATCAATGATCCGCAAAAACTGAGATAACTTCTCCTCTTTATTATAAGCCTCCGGATCGATCAGGACAGACAGAGATTTTTGATTTGACGAAAAGGATCTCAGTAACTGATCATATATACCCTCATTCATTTTCTTTCTCCGGATCACTAAGTAATTCAACTATATATTCACGAATTAATGCCAATAAGACAAGTGCTGCTTTATCGGATAGGCTTTTAAGCAGTATATTTCTGTTTTGAATTCTTGCATATTTCTCATCGCTGACTGAAGGAGAATCCTCTTCTTTCTTTTTGCCTATAATGGCTCTGACACCCAGATAAGATATAAGCATAGCGCCACCAATAAGCAAAAGACGGCCTCCCCATTGAGTAGCAATTTCGGAGAGGCTCGAGAGATCTTCATTGAGTGTTTGCTCAAAATCATCCGATGCTTTCATCAACTCGTGTTTCTTATCTTCAATTTTATTGCTCATAATCTTCTTCGTTTTCAGTATCTTCATCCGCAAACATCATGTCAATAATCGAATCCGCTATTTTCTTCCTTAATAAATATATGATCATACCAATTATAAGATATAATCCCGAAACGATGAGATATCCTAAATAACGATTACCCAAGGCATCATTTAACAGCTGGCTTAAGAAATGACTTATAAAAAGAATGAATAATGTCCCCACCATGGAGAATATTGTCAAAAGTACCAGAACGGACAGGGCTTTGGCAATTTCCTCCTTAAACTGGATCTTATATATCTCAACTTTGGTTTCAATAAATCCTATAAGAGCATTGACTATATTTTTTACCCGGAAAATATCCAGGAATTTCTTGTTTTCACTCACTGTTATATCGATTAGTTTTATTTAAGTTAACAGGATTTTAAAGATAATAAAAACAAGCGAGAAAATAAGTTTTATAAAGATTTTGTCTACAGCATTACAACTAGAGATTTCAGCTTGATGGGAGGCTGGGATCTATCTTAGATCCATTATAAGGAAAATTGAATAAGTCTTGATCTATCTTGACAAATAGATCAACACGAAAGGGATAAGGAAAAAAGTCAATATAATATAAAAAAATCCTATGAGCCGGTTATCACTGGCCAACAGTCCGAATCTTCTGGCCAGATCAACCGGGAAGCTTCTGATTTTCGCAAAGGGTAAGAATATCAATACGCCAATAAAATTAAAGAATAAATGGGCAATAGCAAGACTTACAGCAGCTTCGGATTTGAAAATTGCAGCAAGCAGGGCTGTTATAGTGGTACCTATATTTGCCCCCATTATAAATGGGAACACTGAGGAGAGCGAAACTTTTCGGGTAGCAACCAGTGGGACAGATAGGGATGTGGTTATTGAACTTGACTGTAAGGCCCCGGTAAACAGCAATCCCCATGAGAAAGATTTGAAAGGATTGCTGAATATATAAGATTTCATTTTATCTTTTGATTTACCGATTAAAAGTTTATAGGAGTAGGTTGAGAACAGTTTAATGGCAGCAAATAATAGAAGAATGCCAAGAATAGCAATAATCCAATCGTTTTTTATAAGATCGGCAATCCCCTCCGTTAAAGGTTTAATGATTGAATATACAGGTTTTGAAACGACCATCTCAGGCGTAGGTTGTTTTACGCCCAACATTTTGGTAATATACATTGCTGAACCGGATAAAATCTTATAGTAATATTCCAGCGGGAATATTATTATCGTGGTAAATATGTTGAAAAAATCATGCACCACACCGGCTGAAAGGGCCAACCTGAATTTGCTTTTACTAGTAATATAACTTAAGGATATTATATCGCTTGTTAAGGTTGTTCCTATATTTGCACCCATTATAACGAAGATCCCCATATTCAAAGAGATTGTACCAGAAGCTACCATAGCCACAGCTATCGATGTTACTGTTGAACTGCTTTGAATCAACGCGGTTGTAAGAAGTCCTATAAATAAAGAAATAAAAGGAATTTCAGCAATTTTAATTAACTCCTGGGCTGCACCAAGCCCGATAGATGAAAGTGCATTAATCATTAAATCTATAGCAAGAAGGAATAAAAATATAATTGAAATGATCAGAGAGATCCTTACAATCCATGTAAACACAATCAGATTCTCAGTATAAATGAAACTTTCCTTTATTGTTTTCCTCATAAAAATAAAGTTACCCATAGGGCAACTTTTGTAAATAGATTCTACAAAGATAATATTATATGATCATATTAAATCGATGGGATATTAATACAATATTATCTTTTCTTTACCTATTTAATCCTGATTTACGTTTTCCTCAACGGGTTCGGAATTCTGACTTTTGTCAAATATTAGAAAATCTCTCTGGGCCTTTATCAGGTTTACTGTAAACAGTAAAAGATTTTTGGTTTCGTTCATGATATTCAAATAAAGTGTACTGTTTTTAGTTCCACTTTCCGAATTCTTAATCCTTTTCAATTGCTGCTTACTTATTGCAGTTAATCGATCAATAAGTTCCTTCTGTTCAAGAAGTATTCCATTAATATCCACGAAGCCTTTTTCTTTCAAAACTAATATTGTTGAGCTAAAGAATTTGCTGATATCCTCTCTGAGTTGGTTAAGTTCATTCTCCTGCCCTGCAATTAAGGGCTTGTGATTATTGTCTAGATAATTGTAAATTGGTTTTGAAATGTAAGTTAAAGCGTTAACTGTCTCCTTAAGATAATTTACTACCTGTACATAGTAATGTGCAGATTCTACATCATCTTCCTGAAGTTTTCCTATAATCCTTGGCAATGAGTTTTTTATATGCTTGATATTTTTATCAAGTTTATTTATCTCATCTTCAACTTTAACCAATGTTTTCCTTTTGAACTTTATTAATCCATTTATGGATTTATTATACAGTTCGGAAACCGTGGTCAGTGTGCCAATTACGTTGTCATTACATGAGGTAAGGATGTTTTTGCCGTTTATTTCTAATCCTAACAACTCTGTTTCTTCGTAGACCACTTTCTCACTTTCACGTTTCTGATGAATTTTATACGATTTGTAAACCATAAAAATTATGGCAAATATTAAAACGATTATTGTAACCAGGCCGCCAATATGTATAAGGAATGCTAAAATAAATGCAGCAGTGAAGGCACTGAAGGCAGTAAAGAACCAACCACCTATTACAGTAATTACACCAGAAATACGGTAAACAGCACTATCCCTGCCCCAGGCCTTATCGGCCAGGGAGGTTCCCATTGCAACCATAAAAGTTACATAGGTTGTAGATAATGGCAATTTTAAAGAAGTGGCCAAAGAGATCAGGGCACTTGCTACTACGAGGTTAACAGAAGCCCGTATTAGGTCAAAAGATATGCCTTCCTTCTTTTTTCTTTGTTGAAATGCCTTTTGATTAAATTTACGGCTGATAAATCCCTGCGCTCCCAAAGGAACTACCTTTGACATTGCAGCAGACAGGTTCATAGTACCTCTGACCAGGTTCCGTGCGAGCATGGAAGATTCAAAACGTTCATAACCCTCATCCTGCCGGCTAAGATTTATTTCAGTGGCCGTCACGGATCTGGCTTTCTTCGATTTATACAAAGCAATAACCATCACCAGACCAGCCAGAAGCAACATATAAGTAGGTGTCTGTATTTTACCCGATAATGAAGTCATCACGAACGCCCCCGGATCTGATATTTCATTTGCCATAAATGATGTAAGGGATTCAAGACCAGCCAAAGGAACGCCTACAAAATTTACAAGGTCATTACCCGCAAAGGCCATGGCCAGGGCAAAAGTCCCAACCAATACAATGATCTTAAGAATATTAAACTTAAAGATCATGTATATTAGTTGCAGTATTATGGTCCATCCAACAAAACTGAATACGAGAATATAAAGGGTATTCTGCTTTATCCATTCCACCGTATCCGAGGTCAAGAAAGAAGATCCCTTGGCCCCTTTGATGAGAATAAAATAAGTAATAATAGATATAGCAATTCCCCCCCAGATTGATCCAAAATATTTTAATGTCTTTTCATAATCAAATGAGAAAATCAATCGAACCAGCCACTGAATAATTAAACCAATAGTAAAAGCGATCACTACGGATAACAATATACCAGTAATGATCAACAAGGCCGAGCTTGAGTTGATGTAATTGACAATCGTTCCTGCTGAATCTCCAAGAATAGATATTTTAATAAGTGATACGGCAACCGCTGCACCAAGCAATTCAAATACAATAGATACAGTAGTGGAAGTTGGGAGTGCAAATGTATTGAATAAGTCAAGTAATAATATGTCCGTCATCATTACTGCCAGAAATATGATCATGATCTCGCTGAAAAAGAACTGGTCTGGATGAAAGATACCCTTTCTGGCTACCTCCATCATTCCACTTGAAAACGTAGCGCCAAATAGTATCCCCAAAGCAGCAATAAACATGATCAACTTGAATGAAGCTGCTTTTGAGCCTATTGATGAATTCAAAAAATTTACAGCATCATTGCTTACACCAACTACCAGATCGGAGACGGCCAGTATAATTAAGATAATAACAATAAAAATGTAATATGATTCCATATGGTTGGGATTATAAATGGTATGGTAAAAGTATGTTCAATTTTTAACTTTGATTATGATATGTCTTCAATTTTATATTATTTTTATGT
>CBDUBA010000015.1:0-61241 GCA_965365275.1 uncultured Cyclobacteriaceae bacterium
CAGTTTAGATCAGGACTGTCAAAGATTGAAAGTTTCCTATATAATCTATTAAAGTTATTTTGCATCAAAAGTAAAAGCCAGTCCAAAGGTAAAAGCTTCTTTAAATTGTACTTTGTCTGTTACCACTTCCTGCCCATCCCTTATTTCAACAAATTTCACATCATAATCATAAATCAAATGTGTATTGAGACTTAGGGAAAGAAAATCATTGACCTTAAAATCAATATAAAGTTGCCAGTTAACATCTATCTTTTCTGGATTTTCCAAATAATTTGAAAACAGATCCAGGTTGGTCGTTAATGATACGTTTTTTATAATATCTGGTTTGGTATAGATCAACTGTATTGTACCCCCAAATTCAGACCTTGTTTTCTGACCCGGATCAACACCAAATTGACCAATGGAAGATAAATAATCATCCAATACAAAGGTGAATTTCCCACTAACAGGCGCCAGAAGAAGGCTGAAATTATCGTTGGGCTTAAAGTCCATTCCTGTAGCCAGGTTTAAATAGGCTGGTGCAAAAAAGTCCGATATTTTTATTGAATCCTCGGGGGTGGCATATCCGGGTGCATACTGGGTTCTGAAATTAAGGTTTAACGTGTAATACCACTTATCAGATACCTGATGCCCGTATTTGGATATGATCTCAATATTATCTTCATTCTTTTGAACATCGTTCTTGCCTTGTTTCTGCAAACCATAAATCGTGGAAAGATAGTTTCCCCAATTGGTTTTACCTTTCTTATACACGGCAGCCATCCTCAGATAGGCTGTACCGGAAAAAGCGTTCTCTCCACCCGCAGCCCAGTTAGATAAAGCGACCTGACTGAAGCCCAATCCAACCCTTCCCCTGACTTTCCATCCTTCCGTTGAATCGTTTTCATCAATCAGGGGATCCTGGCTGTAGGCAAGATTCGCCATAAATAATAATAACGAGAATAAAATAAATGTTCTCTTCATTTTCGTAGATTTTTGGATTTTTTAATACTTTTAAACTATAATATTATAACATTTTTTATAATTGATGGCTGATGAGAGAAAACTTTTCATTAAAATTTTACAACTAAATTGTTTTGTTACAGATGAAATTGGATTTGATGAATTATACCTTTTAGTAGAAGAAGAAAAAATCTGGCCCCAAAAACATTTGTATAAGTCTATAAATCCGGGTTCAACCACAATTGATGTGAAAATCTATGATCTCAGACCACATACAAAAATTGATGTGGAAATATGGGATTATGATTACCTCAGCTCTAACGATTTACTTGGAACGGTCCCATTGTACATAGATGAACCTGGAGGACCTTATACCACAGATATGATTCCGAACGACAAAGAAACTGAGAAAGCAAAATATTCTCTAATCTGGGAAATCGATTATATGTCGGATTTGGATCAATAAAACTATTTTATACCATATACAATCCGATCTTTCCCGTGAATATCCTGATTTATTTTAACATGCTTATAATTGGAATCCAGTAGCAACTGTTTTACTTCTTGCCCATACATTTCATTGATCTCAAAGAATATCATTCCACCCTGCTCTAAAATTTCTGAAGAATTGGCAATTATCTTTTTGTAAAAAATCAAGGGATCTTCTTCAGGAACAAACAGGGCCTCCGATGGTTCATAATCCAGGACATTTTTCCTCATTAATTTGCGTTCCGAAGGCTTTACATAAGGTGGATTGCTGGCAATTATATGATATCCTGAAAATTGAATTTTATCATTAAGAATGTCAAGATGAACGCTATCCATGTTAACTCCAAATCGCCTGGCGTTCTCTTCTGCTACCTTGAGTGCGCCGGAAGAACTATCCACTCCAGTAAATGAATTTACTTTTAACTCAAGTGCAAGAGAGATGCCGATGCAACCTGTTCCGGTACCGATATCCATAATCCTTGGGCTTTGATGTTGTATAAGCCTGATTATAGACTGTACCAGTTCCTCCGTTTCCGGTCGAGGTATGAGCACTTCTTTTGAAACTTTAAATTTCCTTTCCAGAAAGTAAGTATATCCAAGGATATATTGAATGGGTTCCATTAATAAAAGTCGTTCAACTATTCTTCCTAATTGAACCGAATGGTTTTTATCGATTTCGACGGAAGCCGAGGATATCAGATCCATCCACTTCAGATCAAAAATTTCTGTAAGAATGAATTTTGACAAAGCATAAGCTTCATGTCCCCATATTGGCTCAAGAACATCAAAAACCTCTTTATAGATTTCCCTGCCGGTATAGGTTCTGTCTTCAAACATGGCCTAATTAAAACAATTATTATTTTTCTTTGGTCATAAAAAGGTAATAGTTTTGGACTAATTTGTAAACTTCCTAAGTATTTCATTGTAAAATTCTGCGGCTTGGAAAAAAAATATATGGATCGGGCGTTAGAACTGGCTTACCTTGGCTTAGGCAAAGTAAGTCCAAATCCGATGGTGGGCTGTGTGATCGTTAAAGAAGGCAGAATCATTGGCGAAGGATGGCATCAGCATTATGGAGGGCCTCACGCTGAAGTGAATGCCGTGAATAGTGTCACTGATAAGGACATAATTAAGGGAAGTGAAGTTTATGTAACCCTGGAACCTTGTTCACATCACGGTAATACCCCGCCTTGCTCGGATTTATTGATCAGCCATGGAGTATCAAGCGTTTACATATCAAATCTTGATATCAATCCCCTTGTCAGTGGTAATGGAATCCAAAAAATGAGATCGGCCTCTATACAGGTTACCTTGGGAATTAAGGAAGAGGAGGGATCAAATCTGAATAAACGTTTTTTTACTTATTATTCCAAGAAGAGACCTTATATAATCCTGAAATGGGCACAGACCATAGATAGGTTTATTGCCAGGAAGAATTTTGACTCGAAATGGATCAGTAATGAATACTCCAGACAGCTGGTCCACAAATGGAGAGCGGAGGAAGATTCTATAATGGTCGGCGCGAATACAGCCCTTTATGATAATCCTAAACTCAATATCAGGGATTGGACGGTTATAGATAAACAACCATTAAGGATTGTTGTAGATCCGAATTTGAAAGTTCCGGCTGATTTCTTCTTATTTGATGGGATCCAACCAACACTAGTATATAATTGTAAAAAATCAGGGCAAGAACATAACCTTTTGTGGGTAAAACTAAATAAGGAAAAAATTATCGAGGAAATACTCTCAGATCTATATAGAAGGAAAATTCAATCGGTTTTGATAGAAGGCGGCTCTCAATTAATTAATTCTTTCATTTCAAAAAATATCTGGGATGAAGCCAGGATTTTTGTTTCGAATAATACTTTTGGCGATGGAATTAAAGCCCCTGATTTGTATCATGCATCCCTTATTGAGAAAGACAAGATCTTTGAAGACGAAATCCTTTATTTTAAAAATGTAAATGGCTGAAGATCTAAACATACCCACGGAGGATTCAACCACAGAAGAGAAATACAAACTCCTCCTTCCTCAAATTAAATCCCTGGTTGGGGGTGAAAGCGATTTGATTGCCAATATGGCCAATGTATCTTCTGTATTAAGATCCGTATTTAAACATCTCTGGGTGGGTTTTTATATTGTTAAAAACAATGAGCTTGTGCTTGGTCCCTACCAGGGGCCGGTAGCTTGTACAAGAATACCCTATGGAAAAGGGGTGTGTGGGAAAGCCTGGGAGGAACAAACCAGTGTAATTGTTCCCGATGTAAATGCCTTCCCTGGACATATTGCCTGTAGTGCGGATTCAAAATCAGAAATTGTAATCCCGGGAATTTCCAAAAAAAGAGTGATTTTTGTGCTGGATATTGATAGTGCTCAGATTGACTCTTTCAATGAAATTGATAGAATATATCTTGAAAAGATTGTTGCATTAATTATAGACAGCTCGGATCATTAATCTTTTTTTTTAATATTTTTTAATATGAACCTAAGACTATATACTGAATTCGGAACACTGAAAAGGGTGATCATGCATCGTCCGGGATGGGAAATCGAACGATTGACCCCACAGAATACAAGCGAATTACTTTTTGAAGATGTTCCTTTTCTTGAGGCTATGCAGCAGGAACATGATGAATATACAAGCCTTATTAAAAATGTAACGGATGCTAAAGTATACAGGCTCCGTCAATTACTCCTTGATATATTAGTTGACGAGCAACTGAAGAACACAATACTAAAAGATGCGTTAAAACAGGCTAATCAACGGAACATTTCAGAAGATATTATTTCTACTTACTCTACGGCTGAAATCATTAATCTTTTAATCAGTGGACTCAGGGTCAATGAGATCAAAAAAAAACTACCCAGTTTTAAAAATGGTAAATTGAAGGAGGAAGATTATCTGATTTATCCCAGTCCTAATTTGTATTTTATGCGTGATCCTGCCGCTATTATACAAAACGGGGTTATTTCCAGCAATATGAAGTACTCAGGCAGGCAATTTGAATCGCATCTATTAAAACTGATATTTACCAATCATCCTGAATTCAAGGATTTCTATCATGAGGTGTTCCCGGGTGATTCCAAAACTAATGATTGCCCGACCATAGAAGGTGGTGATGTTATTGTTATCTCACCAAAAGTACTTGCCATTGGATGTTCTGAAAGAACAGAATCAAGAGCAATTCAAAAAGTAGCTAAAAGGGTTTTGGCGGAAAGAACTGTGGAAAGGGTTTATGAAGTCAAGCTTCCCTCTAAAAGAAACTTTATGCACCTCGATACTGTATTTTCTATTATTGATGAAAACCTTATTGTGACCTATCCGGAGGCTATGGATACCCTCCTTGAAACATTTGTCTACAAGTTGGATTCGGTTTCCGACAATAATGAAATTAAAATACATAGAGAATCCATAAAAAAATCTCTTATATCAATATTGAAACTGGAGATCCCACACCTGGAAGTTGTAAAAACCGGTTACGGCCATCCTGATTTTGCCTCCAGGGAACAATGGTATGATGGGGCCAATGTATTTGCCATCGGACCCCGTCGGGTTATTTCTTATGATCGCAACAAACTTACCAACAGGGCATTGAGGGATAATGGCGTTGAGGTCCTGGAAATAGATTCTTCTGAACTTTCCAGAGGATTGGGCGGACCAAGGTGTATGACCATGCCAATAGAAAGAAAAATTATATAAGTTTGCAGGGTATGAGGAATTTTTTAATTGGATTGGTATGTATCATTTTTTTCGCCTGCAACAGTGGGAATAACAATTCTCCTGTAGCTAAATCCGCCTCCAAAAAAGCTGCCCCTAAAGAAATAAAAGTGAATGGGGAATTGGTGTATAAGAAACATTGTATGGAATGCCATCAGGAAAATGGTGAAGGTGTTCCAAACATATACCCTACATTACAAAATGCAGAATGGGTTGGGGCAGATAAGGACCATTTGATTGAGATCATCATTAATGGAATGACCAAACAAATAGTGGTTAATGGCATAGCCTATGAAGACGAAATGCCCAAAGCTGATTATTTAACCAATAAAGAAATTGCAGCTGTTCTTACGTATATCAGGAAGAACTTTGCAAAGGTCAACGACCCGATCAATGAAGTTGACGTAGCTCGCACCAGGATCCGTCTTAAATCCAAAAAATAGATCTTCCGAATTTTATTCCAAATACTGCTTCCGGACTGGCACGGTTCCGAATTATATTCTAAAAAAACTCTATTTAATTTCAATAATTTGCCACAAATTAAATATTTCATTATTTTATTGATAACGATTATATCTTATAAATGAAATTTTTATAATTTTGTGTTTCAGAGTATAGCGAATTCATAATTACAGCCTGAGAAACTGTATTTAAAAAGTTCTTTTAGGGAATTATTATTTAACCGATACAAATATGAAGAGAGTTCTAATTTTAGCAATAATGCTGTTTGCATTAAATGTAGGAAGCCGCGCGCAGGAAGTTGAGAATTTCACGTTTTATAATGACCTGGACAGGGTTGATACCAATGTTGATCCCTTAATGGTTCCAAATCATTATTTAGGTCCGGAGATCGGATTAAAATATTACTTGTTAAGTAAAATGTACACAGAAGTTGAAGAAGGGAATGAGATTAATCCAGTTGACAAAACCATTGTGTTTAAGCCTGCCATATATTATTCTATGAGGAAACTTAACAACTATTATAAAAAAGCTGTTAGGAAGGGTATGGTCTCGGAACAAACGGCAAAGGATAAGATGAATGCACATCTGGATGTTTGTTTATCGATTTATTTGCAGGAAACAGATGATTTTGAAACGGAACTTAAAAAGTACAAGAAAACAGAAGATATTGATGCTGTTTTCTCCAGAGTAGTTCTAGAATAGAGAATTTATATACAAAAAAAGCTGTATTCTGATAATAGGATACAGCTTTTTTTGTCTTAATTCCCGTCATCTTTTTTAAAGAACTTTTTCAGCCGGGTTTTGGCTTTTTCAATCTCCTCCTCATGCTCCTCAAGAATTTTTTGTACTTCCTCAGGAGCTTTCTCTGTCTCTGCTTCCAGTAGTTTTTCTGCTTCAACCATTGCCTTTTCCTTTTCCGCTTCGACTGTGGCTTTTAGAGCCTCCTCAGCCGCCTGCTTATTTTCACCAGTCTCTGCTCCAAGGATACTGATCTTTGGACTATTGTAATCTCCGACTATTTTAATATTCAGTTTTACATTTTCCGAATTAACATTTATATCCTGGCCGGAAACGGAAGAGAAGAGTGAACCTGCCGTTTTAATGATTTCCTGGGGTACGTCCAGTTTTACGTTATAATCGAGAGAGCCATCAAGCCCGTTACTTCCTGCAATAAGCGCATTATTATCTCCGAATTTGACATTGAAGGGTTGGATAAATACCCTCCCATTTTCAATTTCTGAGTTTAAAATTACATTGGACAGGCTTACATCCGTACTTTTGTCTGTAAGCCTGGATACATTTGCAATGCCGGATATTACCTCTGATTCTGATCCCCTGATTGCCGCATAGGCTATATTCAGGATACCTTTTGCGGATAGGGTAGACAGGTCAGGTGATAAATCCTTATTTAATTTTCCTTTAAGTTTGAAATTGGACGAAAAATTTCCTTCCATAATCTCTGCGATCGGTGCCAGCATTTTAACTGTCATAAATTTTTTATAGGACTCAGGAATTGAAAGTTTTTCTATATCCAGGTTAAAATCGAAACTGGAATTATCTTCAGGTTTAGTATCATAAGTCCCAGCTATGCTAAACTGACCACCCAGGCTGTTGAAACCAACTTCCTTAAATTGTAAAGCCCCATCACGAATGATTATCTGGCCTGCAAAATCATTGAGTTCCAGGTTATCGTAATAGACTTTTTTGATCCTCGATTCCATAACAAAATTTATATTCTGAGGTATTTTGTATCCTGAAGTAGACAAGGAATCATCAGACGTTTCTGTATCTGATTGTTCAATAATGTCATCGGATCCCTCTGAAAGCCATTCGTTAACATCAAATAAGTCAGAATTAAAATCAAATTCTCCAACCAATATCGCATCTTGATTAATAATGTAATCAACATAATTCTGAACATGACCCTTTAATGACAGGTCACTGCTCCCTATATTCCCATCAAAGGTCTTTACGTCAATGCGTTTATCATTAAATTCAACGTCAGATGAGGTGATTCTGAGTCCTTGAGGCAGATCTTTCGAATTGTAATACAGATTATTTACTTTTAAGCCGCCGGAAATCGGGATGGTATGGTTTACTGTGTCATAAACACCCTCTATCAGGAGGTCCGCTTCTACCCTACCGCTGAGTTCGGTTTCTTCAACCGGGAATATCTTCAGGAGATTGGTAAGATCTACATCGGCTTTAATGGTCGCTTTCAGTTCATAATCTGATAAATTGTTGATCTTCATCGACGCATCGATGGGATTATCACCAATTTCAACATGTAAATTTTGAAAGTCAACTACAGTTTGTTCCACCTCCCCGGTGAGATTATCTATGTTCAGGTCAAATCGGATATTTTCCAGTGCTTCGGGAAGATCAGGATATTGGATCTGACCATTCACTGTAGACATTCGCAAATTGAACGAAGGGCTTTTATTCAATGATTCGCTGTATATGCCTTTTATTTGTCCCTGAAAATCGAGATTGCCTTCAGCATGAATATCTTTAAAATCCTCTGAATAGGCGATTGGAATAAGTGATAAAATACTTTTTACCGAGTTATCTTTCCCAAAATAAGATATATCCATATTATACTGATCAGATAATGCCTGGAGGAAACCTTCAAAACCGAAGTTGAAATCATTTATTGAAATAGTATTCTGTCCAAAGGAATACTGATTTTTTCCCATGTCAACATGTAGTACAAGATCAGCTTTTAGTTCTTTGTTTTTCAGGTATTCGACATTGTTATAGCTGGCCATCATTCTTTCGATTGAGGTTGTTGATCTTATATCAAAGACCTCCAAAGTAAAATCGCCTGATCCGGAATGGTTCAATCCATCCAGGGCGATCAATAGATTACTTGCATAATCAAAATACACTATTTTACCATTTTTAATATTCCATTCTTCTATGGATATTTCCATTTCCCCAGTCTTTACGTCCTTATCTTCCTTAATCCCGGTTTCATTTTCTATGATGATATTATAGTTCGCCTTGCCATCTTCATTAACAAGTATTACTACCCTGGGATTAATCAGGTTGATGGATTTAAGTTTAATCTGTTCTTCTGAAAAAAGGCTTATCAGATCAATGGTTATATCAAATGCCTCTATAGCGGCAAGCGTATCATTTTCAAAAACCCCTGTCCCCACAATACCAAATTCCTCAAGCGTTAAGGTGATATTGGGAAAATTTTTGAAGATTGAAATTCCAATCTTATTTTCATCGAAATAAACATCCGCGTCAACATTTTTTGCAATTTCTGAATCAACGGCTGATTTTATATCATCCTTGAATATTATTGGAAGGGCAATCAAGGCGCCTAACACAACCAAAAGGATGATTGAAAGAATTAAGAAAAACTTTTTCATATTTCATAAAATGATCTGCTAAATTAGGTAATTATATATATAACGTTTCGGCAACGATTTAATTAAACTTACATTGTATTTTTAATTGAATATTTGAACTTTTTTATGAGGGAAAGTGATGTAACAATAGTTGGAGCAGGTCCTGGAGGAATGACAGCTGCTTTTTTTCTGGCTAAGAACAAGATCCCTGTAACCTTAATCGAGAAAAAATCATTTCCCAGGGATAAAATATGTGGTGATTGTATCGGAGGATTTGGCCTTTCTGTATTAAAACAGATGGGACCAGGTCTATTCAGCCGCTTTGCAAATTCCGACATAAAATTAATTGGTACCGGCGTTCATTTTTTTGGTCCAGAACATCAAAGAGTGACAGTAAAAGCTGAAACCATGGTCAGTGATAACATGACTGAAGTGGCTCTCTGTAGAAGGATTGATTTTGACAATTTTCTTTATGAGGAAATAAAAAATAATCAGCTTATAGAGATCATACAGAATAAGAGCGTCACAGATCTAAATAAAAATTCAGAAGGGATTGACATAATCTGTTCTGACGCGACTGTTTTAAGGACCAAACTCCTGATTTTGGCTGCAGGATCAAACCATGCTCTTGTACATAAATTAAATGGAAAAAGGCAATCCAAAAAACATCAGGCAGCAGGAATTCGTGCCTATTTTGAAAATATTGAAGGATTAGGTCAGGAAGGATATATTGAACTTCATTATTTAAAAGAGCTTGCACCGGGATATCTATGGATATTTCCTCTAACAGGAAACCAGGCAAATGTAGGGCTTGGTTTACGAAGCGATGTCGTGTCCGAAAGAAAAATAAACCTCAAACAAATGCTGAAAAAATATATAAATGAAGATCCCTATTTCAGGGAACGCTTTAAAAATGCACGTCAAATCTCTGACATCAGCGGATACCCGCTTTCCCTTGGTGGGAAAAAAAGAAGTATATCTGGAGATAACTATCTCTTAGCTGGCGATGCTGCCAATCTTATTGAACCCCTGTTTGGTGAGGGTATCGGCCATGCTATGTATAGTGGAAAATTCGCAGCTGAACATGCTTTTAGATGCCTTGGGAACAATAATTTCTCTGCTGAATTCAATGGACAATATGACAGGGATGTATACGATAAATTGGGAACGACTTTAAGATTCAGTGCTATGATGCAGAATATAGCGCAATACCCCTGGTTTATGTCATTTTTATTCAACAGAGTAATAAATAATCAGGAACTCCAGGAACTATTATTTAATATTATCAATGGCCATATACCTAAAAAAAGATGGAGCGGTATGAGTCTGATTGCGAAAATGATTTTTAATTTTAAATAGGATTGAAATTATGAAACTACATCAATCCGGCAAGAATGAGTAGATTTGGATTTGAGGAAATTATAGCTCCATGTCTAAAAGAAAAATTCTCGTTATCCGGCTATCTTCTATTGGTGATATTATATGGACAACACCTGTCGTAAGATGTTTGAAAAAACAATTAAATGATGTTGAATTACATTATTGTACGAAGATGCAGTACAGGTCTCTTGTCGAAGCCAATCCTTACATTGATAAACTCCATTATCTGGATAATGATCTGAATTTACTGATCGAAGAATTAAAGAAAGAAAAGTTTGATTTTGTGGTTGACCTTCATAAAAACATTCGATCTTTTATAATAAAGTTTAAATTGGGTGTCAAATCAACTGCTTACAATAAACTATGGATTGAAAGGTTTTTCCTTACCAACTTTCAAATCAATTTTATGCCCAATTGTCATGTTGTTGACCGCTATATGGATACTGTTAAACAGCTCGGTGTAAAAAATGACGATCAGGGTATTGATTACGTGATCCCATCACAAGAAGAAATAGATATTAAATCTTTACCTGAAGGTTTTCGCAATGGATATATTGCTTTTGTAATTGGTGGATCCGGGTATACTAAAATTCTTCCTTTTGAAAAGATGGTAGAACTGTGTGACCGTATCAACCGCCCCATCGTTTTGATTGGAAGCAAAGAAGACTACGAGGCAGGGAAAAAGCTTGAAGATTTCTTTAATACTTCCATTCATGATGCGACATTTGAAAAGGGGCTTCAGATGCTCAACAAAAAAACAATAATATTTAATGCCTGTGGCAAATACAGCATCGGTCAGTCAGCTTCTCTTGTTAAACAATCGGAATATGTATTCGGACATGACACGGGATTAACCCATTTGGGCGCTGCATTTAAGAAGACCATTTTCAGTATCTGGGGTGGTACGGTACCTAATAATTTCTATTCCTATGGAACCAGGTTCTATATATTGGAAAACAATGACCTGAATTGCAGGCCATGTTCAAAATCCGGGAGGAAAAAATGTCCTAAAGGTCATTTCAAATGTATGAAGGAAAATCCATTGAATTTTAGTATTCCGGATCAGAATTATAATCCAATAGCATGATCAAAGGCATCTGGAATATCTGGATCGATACCGGTGGGACCTTTACGGATTGTATTGCTCATGATCCAAAAGGTAAAAGATCCAGGCTGAAAGTGCTAAGCAAAAGTGCCCTCCGTGGAAGGATTATATATCAAATTTCACCCTCTGTTTTTAAGGTGAAAATTAATTGGGGAATAGAAAAAAGTATATTCAGTGGATATACATTCAGGATCCTGGGAATACAGCACGATTCCGTAAAAGTTCTTCATATAGATTTTTCAAATCAAACTATTGAAATTGATCATGATCCTTCCATAAAGATAAAAGATAGCCTTGATTTTGAAATATCCGCTGGCGAGGCAGCACCAATTCTTGCAGCAAGATTGGCAACCGGGACGGCTTTAGATAAACAACTTCCCGGGATAAATATGCGGCTTGGTTCTACCATTGGGACAAATGCTTTACTCGAAAGAACCGGGGCTAGAACATCGCTTGTTGTTACATCAGGATTTAAAGATCTGTTGATTATTCGCGACCAGCAAAGACCGGATATATTCAGTTTAAATATTCCTGATAAGGAACCGCTTTATGAGGATGTTTATGAAATTCAGGAAAGAATTTCTGCTAAGGGATATTGTATAAATAAGCCGGATGAAAACCTTATAAATACCATTGTAAAGAAGCTTCTAAAAAATAAAATCGAATCAGTTGCCATTTCTTTTTTGCATAGTTATTTAAATAAGGAGCATGAAGAAATATTAATACATAAATTAAAGAAAGAAGGGTTCCAATACATTACAGGTTCAGCTTCAATAGCGCCTGTCATTAACTACCTCAACAGAACTGAAACGGCTACTGTAAATGCTTACCTGGATCCAAAAGTAAGGGAATATCTATCAAAAGTGTTTGAGTCTATTCCGAATGGGGAGCTGAAGGTAATGACCAGTGCAGGTGGACTGGTAGATTATAAACATTTTCTACCCAAAGACAGTCTTTTCAGCGGTCCGGCAGGGGGGATTGTCGGTGCTGCTGAAGTAGGCAGGAGCGTAAATATTACGAGATTGATATCTTTTGACATGGGGGGAACAAGCACCGATGTCGCCCGGTATGAAGGGAAATATGAATATCAATATGAAACCAGGGTTGGTGGGGCTACCATCATCAGTCCTTCCCTCAGTATTGAAACGGTAGCCAGCGGTGGAGGATCAATCTGCTCATATGATGGTATGAAATTTTCTGTAGGACCGGAAAGTGCTGGTTCGGAACCAGGACCGGCCTGTTACGGTGCCAATGGACCACTCACCATCACCGACGTCAACCTGCTCCTGGGCAGATTGGATGAAAACAACTTTGGGATTCCTGTAAACAAGAAACTTGCCTGGAAAGCATTTAAGAGCCTGACAAAAAATGCCTTATCAGAGCAAAAAGATCCTGAGTCAATATTGGAAGGATTTCTTAGGATAGTTAATGAAAAAATGGCTACGGCCATTCGAAAGATCTCGATCAACAAAGGATATGATACATCTGAATACTCCCTGGTCTCTTTTGGCGGTGCGGGAGGACAACATGCCTGCGATATTGCTGAAATTTTATCCATCAACAAGATTCTGGTACCCTATGAAGCCGGATTGCTGAGCGCTGTTGGTATGGGTAATGCCAGAATTGAGAGATTCTGCGTTAAACAGGTTCTGAAAACCTTTAGGTATATAAGGGAGGATCTTGAAGATCTTATCCGGAAATATGGAGACGAGGCCATTGAACTGTTAAAGGAAGAAAATATCCATGATGAGAACATCTACATACGCGAAGTACTGCTTTACGCAAGGTTTATGGGTCAGGAAACTTCTCTTGAGATTACATATGAAGATCCTGACATGATCCTTAAATCTTTTAGAAATAAATATGAAAAGATATATGGTCACTGGATTGAGAACAGAGAAATAGAAATAGAATCCATAAAGGTAATTGCTGCTGAAAAACCGGAAAAAGAATCCTTTAACTCTGATCAGGCGCCAGCATACATTCCTGATCCGGCAAAATACCAGAAATCCTGGTTTGACAATGCCTGGATGGATATTCCCGTATACATCTGGGAAGATTTGAAATCCGGCGCTGATATTAAAGGACCTGCTTTGGTCGTCAGTAAGTTCACTGCTTTGGTTCTTAAAAAAACCTGGGATTTGAAAATAAATATACATAACCAGGCTGTATTGGAATTCAGAAAAGCTGAAAAGGAAGTTTTTCGAAGAAGTTTAAACCAAAGCCATTTTGATGATTCGATTCAAATTGAGCTTTTTACGAACCGTTTCATTTCCCTAGCAGAGGAAATGGGGGCTTTGCTTAGGAGATCCTCTTTTTCTGTCAATATTAAAGAAAGACTAGACTATTCCTGTGCGCTTCTGGATCGAGAAGGGGAACTCATCGTCAATGCTCCTCATATCCCCGTACACCTGGGAGGCCTGGGATTATGTGTCAGGAGTATAATGGAAAAATTCGTTGTCAAACCTGGTCAGGTTTTCATTACCAATCATCCGGGTTATGGTGGATCCCATCTTCCGGATATTACACTTGTTGCTCCTGTATTTGACCAGCATGATGTACTTATTGGCTTTGTCGCCAATCGGGCCCACCATGCCGAACTTGGAGGAAGCAGGCCTGGATCTATGCCCCCCGATGCTACCAATTTAACTGACGAAGGAAAAGTAATAGCACCCTTCTGCCTGGTTGATCAGGGAAAGGCAGATTGGGATCGTATAACCAGTATTCTTATTTGCGAACCTTTCCCGACCAGAAGTATCGAAGAAAACCTTGCCGACTTAACAGGATCGCTTGCTTCTATTCAAGCTGGATCTGAAGGTCTGAAAAAACTATGCAGACTGTATGGTAGCTCTACGATTCAATATTATATGGATTATCTTAAGGATTATGCCAATCAAACATTGTTACAAAGATTAAAGAAATTCGAAAACAGCAATTTAAAAGCAACGGAAAGACTTGATGATGGCTATAAAATCAAGGTAAAGGTTAACATAAGTAATCAAAAAATGACATTTGATTTCACTGGGTCTTCAGGCACCCATCCTGGGAATATGAATGCGACACCAGCCATAGTAAGAAGTGCAGTTCTTTACGTTTTACGTTTGCTGGTAGATGAAGATATCCCGCTCAATGAAGGATTGATGAGATCAGTGGATATCAAATTGCCCACCGGATTCTTAAATCCGGATTTTCATGATGACTTAAACAAATGTCCTGCAGTGGTTGGTGGCAATACTGAAACCAGTCAGCGGCTGGTAGATACTTTGTTGAAGTCCTTTAATATTTCTGCCTGCAGTCAGGGGACTATGAATAATTTTCTGTTTGGAAATTCTAAATTCAGCTATTATGAAACCATTGGTGGTGGTGTGGGTGCAACAAACGGACATCACGGGGCAAGCGCGGTCCACCAGCACATGACCAATACCAGGATCACGGATCCTGAGATCCTGGAATTCAGATATCCGGTAAGACTGGATCGTTTTGGTATTCGTAAAAATTCAGGAGGACAGGGCTTATGGAATGGAGGTGATGGAATAGAAAGAATTGTCACCTTCCTGGAAAATTTAGATATTACCATTCTTACCCAACATCGAAAGGAGGTGCCTTATGGATTAGAAGAAGGGGAGCCAGGTAAAAGAGGACAGCAATATTTAATAACAAAAAATGGTGAAAAAGTAAAACTTCAGGGCATCGATGCAAAGCAGGTAGAAGCCGGGGAATCTATTGTTATATTGACTCCCGGAGGAGGCGGTTACGGAAGAAAAGGATCATGATTTTGTTTTGCTTTGGGCAATTTTCCTGATTATGGTCGCTCATTAAAGGTTTTTAAAAACTCATCCCGGTATTTCTGTCCTATTGGCAACATCGTATTGTGTATATTTACCTGATTTCCCTCAACATATTTAATAGCTGTTCTGTTCACGAGGTAGGATTTATGGATCCTGATACAATGCGCTCTCAAAAGGTCAACCATGTTTTTCAGTGTCTCTGAAGCGATAATAACTTTTTCCCGGGTGTGGATCTTGACATAATCACCGTAAGACTGCACATAATACAATTCATCAATATTGATTTTGTATATTCTTTTATCTGACTTGATCATCAGGTAATCAGTCTCCCCCTTGCTTGTTTCACTTTTATTCTTTTCGATAATTTCCCATGCCTGCTGTAGTTCAATGGCTTTGTTAACAGCTTTCAGAAACCTGTCAAACGCAATGGGCTTCAGGAGATAATCCACGGCATCCAGTTCAAATCCTTCTACAGCATATTCTGCATAAGCGGTTGTGAAAATTATAAGCGGTGGATTTTCAAGTGTTTTTACAAAATTAATACCCGAAAGTTTGGGCATATTAATATCCAGAAAGATCAGGTCGACAGCCTTGCTTCTTAGGAAATCAAGGGCTTCCAGGGCGTCCGAACAAATTCCATCGAGTTGCAACATGGGTGCATCCTCCACGAATTTCTTTAATACATCCTGGGATAATGGTTCATCATCAACGATCAGGCAGGATAAGGAATTCATAATAAGATTTTCAATTCAACAACAAACGTATCGGGTGTTTGAGCCATATTCAGATCATGGTTTTCAGGATACAATAATTCAAGTCTGCGTTTAACATTTTCCAAACCAAGGCCCTTATATTCATTTTGATCTGTATCATCAACAATGCCTATGTTGTTTTCTGAAAAGAACTGTATTTCAGTATCTGTAACAATTATATTTATCCGGATAAACTGATTTATGGTATCGCCTTTGACACCATGTTTAAACGCATTTTCTAAAAAGACAATCAATATCAAAGGCGCAATTTTCTGATCTTTAATTTCACCTTCAATATTTAATGTAACTGAATCCGGATTTTTTGTTCTCAGTTTTTGAAGGTCAATATAATTTTTAATAAAGTCAATCTCTTTTTCCAATGGTACTTCCTGCTCATTCGCCTCATATATCATGTATCTCATCACATTTGAGAGTTTTAAAATCACCTCTGGTGCCTGATCTGATTTTTTCAATGTGAGGGAATAGATACTGTTCAGACTGTTAAAGAGGAAATGAGGATTTACCTGTGCTTTCAATGCTTTTAGTTCATTGTGAATAAGTTCCTTTTCCTTTTCTGCCAATTCCTTCTTAGATTCCGCCAGGTCGATCCATGATTTTGACAGTACAAATAAAGAGGTTAAACCAAGGTATACGATGAAATATTTTAATAATTCGATATAATCATAGAAGACGATAAGGTAGTAATTCGGGAAAATAAGCTCTGACAGGACATCAAAAGTGAACACATGGATCCCGTAGAATAATCCAAACAGCAATGCCAGGGATAATATGTATTTCAGATAATTCTGTTTGTTCAAAAAACGGGGGATCAGAAAATTCAGATTGATATATACAGCACATATAATACTGATATGAAATAGAGCAGTAAATAATTGATCAACAGTGGTTATTTCATTTGATATGGAGAAATGTTGAAGCAATATATAGAATGAAAGTGCCCAAAATAAGGTATGAAGAATAAACCTGTTCCGGACGAGTTGTATATACGAAAACATATCAAATTGATTTATTTAATTTTAACATATTTCTCCGGATCTTCAAAGGCTTTTTCATCATCTGCATACTTTCTGATAAATTTTTGCAGTTCATCCGTGGATGCGGTGATAACAATGTAATCATCGAATTGTTGATGACGGATCCTGATCCTGTTTTGCTCGAAAAGCTCCTGAAGCCTGTCATAGGAAAACATGTACAATACCAGTCCTTCATTTTCCCACTCAAATTTCAGGAATGCATGTGTAGGGATAAAATTCCTCCATAAATAGTATTCTTCATCATTTTCACCTTCGGCGTAATACGGATAGAGGTCGATAAAATAATGGTCACCTACCTCCAGTATCCCAGCCTCAAAAGAAATAGTTTGTTCCTTTAACACTTTTAGATTATCATTAATTGAATCTGCTGAAATTTTACCGGAATATACGTCAATGACAGTTTGTTTGTCTCCCTCCATATATTTGAAAACATATTTATTATCTTCCAGCCTCTCAAAGGATATAAACTGCTTTTCTTCATCAGCATCCTCCCAAAGACCCAGTACCTCTGGCATTTCCAGGAGATCCTCCTCATTATACAAGGGATTAAGAGAGAAAATGGTACATGACTGACCCATAATTAGAATAATTGCAAGTAATATCAGGTTTCTTGTTTTCATAACTTAAAATATTTATTTGTAGTAATCATGAAATCAATTGTCTTAAATCGGGTGGTTCAAAAATGAATGTTCAGGCCAAGTAAAAACATTTGATTTCATATTATAATTTTATGGAAAATTCGGTCAGAATGTTAAAACCTGCAAAAAAACTCGATGAACAGGGGAAATCTCAGGATGAAATAATATAATTGGATTGTTTTTACTCTATTTTAGTCAATACCTGTACGGCCAGGTAATCATTACCACCATTGAATGAATGATCCCAGCCATTCTTCTTTAGATTACGGACGATATACTTATTCAAAAAACCATGACTGACGAGGATTACTTTTCCGTTTACTATTGCAGCTTCTTCCAGAATCTCAGCATCCTTTGCAGCTCTTGATTTTTCGGATCGAAAACTGGGTATTTCGGATGAGTGAAGTCCGATCATCCAGAAAAACCTGGAAATCCCCGTCCAGCCCTTGATTGGTAATATTAAAGGGAGGGGCGTAATTTCTCTCCGGAATTCAATAAATACAGAATCCGAGTCTATTATAGCATCGCTACCAAAAACTTTGGTTGCAGTATCATAAGCCCGGAACAGGGAACTGCTGAAAATCTTTACATGTTCATGTGACATTAAGATCACCGGCGGTTCTTTAATAAGTTTTACCCCAACGGTATCATAAGCTTGAATATAATTTCTTGCGTTTTTGTAACTGAACCACCCACTCTTATTGAGCTCGGGTTTACCATGCCGGATCAGCATTATCTGGAGAATTTTTCTTTCTTTTAAGGATTCACTTTTTTTACAAGGGAAAAAAGTAAAAGGCTTTTCCTTGTTTTTTTTGTACCAGGTCCTGATTTCTGTATAGGCTTTTTTATCTGAAGAATCATCCTCTATGGTCAATAAATACGAACACAATATAAAGGCGATATATAAAAACTTAATCAAAATATAATGCGATACTGAACAGGTAAATGTAAGCAGTAAATATAATTATAGTCAGAGGAGGATACAAAGCCAGCGTGATTCTTCAAAATTTACTGAATTTATGACATTTACCCATATTTTTTGCATGTTGATTGTGTATCTTTGTGGTTCAATTTTTGAGAAGGTTCTTTACAGATTTTTCTTTCTAAAATTATAATTCGAATTCAATAGATTTTCTTTAATCAAAATAGTTATTTATGAAATCAGGTAAAAAATATGTTTACTTCTTTGCTGCCAATAAATCAGATGGAAAGGCAGAAATGAAAAACTTACTTGGAGGTAAGGGCGCCAACCTCGCTGAAATGTGCAATATTGGCATTCCTGTTCCTCCTGGTTTTACAATTACAACAGAAGTTTGTACAGAGTTTTACGAAAACAACAGAAACTATCCTGCTGGATTGGAAGAGGAAGTAGCCGCTACCATTAAGAAGGTAGAGGAAGAAATGGGGATGACATTTGGTGATCCGAATAATCCTTTACTCTTGTCCGTTAGATCCGGTGCCAGGGCTTCTATGCCGGGAATGATGGATACGGTGCTTAACCTGGGAATGAACGATGTAATTGTTGAAGGTTTGGCAAAACTTTCTGGTAAACCAAGATTTGCTTGGGATTCTTACAGAAGATTTGTCCAGATGTACGGTGATGTCGTTCTGGATCTGAAACCGGTTAACAAAGAAGACGAGGATCCTTTTGAAGTGATCATCGAGGAAAAGAAAAAAGCTAAAGGTGTTGAACTGGATACTGACCTGACCACAGAGGATCTTAAGGAGCTTGTTTCTGAATTTAAGCAAGCCATAAAAAGAGAAACCGGAAGGGATTTCCCGGAAGATCCTATGGAGCAATTATGGGGGGCTGTAGGTGCTGTTTTTGGTAGCTGGATGAATGACAGGGCCAAAACATATCGCGCGTTGAATAATATTCCTTCAAACTGGGGTACTGCAGTTAATGTACAGACCATGGTTTATGGTAACATGGGAGATGATTGCGCTACCGGCGTTGCTTTTACCAGAGACCCTGCTACAGGTAACAGGCAATTTTATGGTGAATATCTGGTTAATGCTCAAGGTGAAGATGTTGTTGCAGGTATAAGGACACCTCAACCGGTTAATTCTTCAACACAGAGTGATGATTCCCAGGTAACACTCGAAGATTTAATGCCGGAACCATATGCTGATCTTGTTTCTATTTACCAGAAACTGGAGAAGCATTATAAGGATATGCAGGATATCGAGTTCACAATCCAACAAGGTAGATTATGGATGCTTCAAACCCGAAATGGTAAACGTACTGCTGAAGCTGCAGTTAGAATTGCTGTTGAAATGGAAGAAGAAGGACTCATCGATAAGAAGACAGCTGTTTTACGTGTATCACCTGAAGCTCTTGATCAATTGCTTCACCCAATGTTTGATCCAAAAGCGGATAAGAAAACGCTGGCTAAAGGTTTGCCTGCCTCACCCGGTGCCGCCACTGGAAGGATAGTTTTCCACGCTGATGATGCGGAAGAGTGGGCTGCCAAGGGGGAAAGTGTAATTCTTGTCAGAATTGAAACATCACCTGAAGATATAGGCGGAATGCACGTCGCTAAAGGTATTTTAACCTCCAGGGGAGGAATGACTTCCCACGCTGCTGTGGTTGCAAGGGGTATGGGTACCTGTTGTGTGGCCGGTTGTAGTGCAATCGATATAAATTATAAGGCGAAAACCATGTCTGTAGGTGGTTCAACATTCAACGAGGGAGACTGGATCTCTCTTGACGGTTCTGAAGGTACTGTTCTTGAAGGAAAAGTTCCTACCATTGATCCTGTATTATCAGGAAACTTTGGCACATTGATGGAATGGGCGGATGAATTCAGAACGATCAACGTTCGAACAAATGCCGACACCCCACATGATTCAGATGTGGCCAGGAATTTTGGTGCTGAAGGAATTGGTCTTTGCCGTACAGAACATATGTTCTTTGAAGGTGACAGGATCAAAGCGGTAAGAGAAATGATCTTATCGAATGACGAAGCCGGAAGAAGGAAAGCATTGGAGAAATTGCTACCTTACCAGCGGGATGATTTTTATGGTATTTTCAAAGCCATGCACGATCTGCCTGTAACCGTAAGAACACTGGATCCTCCATTACATGAATTCCTGCCTCATGAACCTGAAAACCAGCAGGAAATGGCAGAAGAAATGGGAATCACACTGGAAGAAGTACAAGCCAAAGTAGCAGCCCTTCATGAATTCAACCCAATGCTGGGTCACAGAGGTTGCCGCCTGGGTGTTACCTATCCGGAGATTACTGAGATGCAAGCAAGGGCGATTATGGAAGCTGCCTGCCAACTGACCAAAGAAGGGGTAAAGGTTTATCCTGAGATTATGATCCCACTCATTGGAACAAAAGCTGAGCTTGCTGACCAGAAAGCTGTCGTTAAAGCAACATGTGAAAAGGTACAGGAAGAAATGGGTGCTAAAGTTGATTATATGATCGGAACTATGATCGAAATTCCAAGGGCTGCTTTGACAGCTGATAAAGTAGCTGAGGAAGCTGAGTTCTTCTCATTTGGTACCAATGACCTTACCCAGATGACCTTCGGTTACAGCCGGGATGATGCAGGCGTTTTCTTGCCGGAATATGTTCAGAAAGAGATCCTTCCGGATGATCCATTCCAGACACTCGATCAGGAAGGTGTTGGTCAATTGGTAGAGATTGGTGTTCAGAGAGGACGGCAGACTAAACCAGACCTGAAAGTAGGTATCTGCGGTGAGCATGGTGGTGATCCAAGATCCGTTGAGTTCTGTCACAGGGTTGGTATGAACTATGTAAGTTGTTCACCTTTCCGTGTGCCTATAGCCCGACTTGCTGCTGCCCAGGCTGCTGTAAGGGAAAGTTAATAGGAATACATATTAGTAATAATAAATTGAGCCTGCCGGATGTTCCGGCAGGCTTTTTTATTAAATTCGAAATGTAGTGTTTACAATTTGATTATAAAATGAACTGCCCAAAGTGAAGTAAATAAAATATTGCCATAATGCAGAATCCTATATTACTGGTCAATCATATCGGATATGAAGCATCCTTACCTAAAAAGGTGATTTTACAATCCACGAAAAATCTCACCCCGGATATATTCTTCATAAAAAACTCGGAAAATGAAGTTTTATTCGAGGGGCAGTTAATCCATGGTGGGAAAACAGATGAGTGGCATACAGGATATGCGTTTACCGGTGATTTCTCTGAATTTAAGTCCGATGGCAACTATCAGATATCTTGCCATATTGAAAACCAGGAAATAAAAAGCATTTGGTTCAGGATTGAAAAGAATATATTTCTGAAATCCTGTTTGCCCATCCTTTTAAAAGGATTTCAATCCAGGCATCCGGAAGAAAAATACGAAGAAAAAGATAAACGAATTTCTTTCTTTGGCGATAGAGATGATCAGGTTGATGTTCATGGTGGTTGGTATGATGCTTCCGGAGATGTGAGCAAGTATTTGAGTCATTTGAGTTTTTCTAACTTCATGAATCCCCAGCAAATCCCTTTAGTAATATGGAACATGCTTGAAGCAACTGAAAAAAATGATTTTGGAGCCATAGTTAATCTGAATTATCATGAGGAACTTATTAAGGAAGCCATTTACGGAGCTGATTTTCTGGTAAGGATGCAGGACCCCGAGGGATATTTTTATATGACAATCTTTGATAATTGGAGTGGAGATCCGGAAAAACGGGAGATTTGTGCGTATGAAGGTCAGAATGGTGTCCGTTCAGCAGAGTATCAGGCTGGCTTCCGACAGGGTGGCGGAATGGCCATAGCTGCATTGGCCAAGGCAGGCAGATCCGGTGTGGATGGGAACTTCTCGAAGGAACAATATATACAAAAAGCTGTTCTGGGATTTGATCACCTGCTAAAAAATAACCTGGAATATCTGGACAACAGGACAGAAAATATCATTGATGACTATTGTTTTCTGCTGGCTGCAGTTGAATTGTACAAAACAACAAAAGATGAGGCCTATCTGGATCATTCCAGAACCAGGTCCCAGATGTTGATCAATCGTCTATATGCAGATTACAATTACTCAGGCTGGTGGCGGGCTGACGAGGAAGGGCTAAGACCCTTTTCCCATGCCTCAGATGCCGGATTACCTTTAATTGCTTTGTGTAAATTTCTTGAAATAGAACAGGATAAAGATCTTCGTCAAGAAATAATACTGAGTATACAGACAGCAGTGGATTTTGAAGTTGAAATTACCAATGAAATCATGAATCCATTCGGATATCCAAGGCAGTATGTAAAAGCAGTGGATGAATCTGAGCCGAGAACAAGTTTTTTCATTCCCCACAAGAATGAAACAGGATACTGGTGGCAGGGGGAAAACGCACGGATTGCCTCCCTGGCTTCTGCTTTACAAATGGCTATGCCCTATCTGACAAATGAATCAAAAAAGAAAGCAGAGGTATACGCACAGGATCAGATTAACTGGATATTGGGATTGAATCCTTTCAATACCTGTATGCTGGACGGCGTGGGATACAATAATCCGGAATACTATGAATCGATAAACGTTAACTATCCCGGAGGGATTTGCAATGGGATTACTTCAGGATTTAACAATGAATCAGATATCGCCTTTATGCCGCTCCCATATAATAATGATCCGGCGCATCAATGGCGCTGGTCTGAGCAATGGATCCCGCATGCTGCCTGGTTTATGCTTGCCCTATCCCATCTTTAATGGAGGAGATCAATAATCTGTTCTATTATCTCTAGCAAATGATTAACTTAGATACCTATTATAATTATAAACATTATGTATCTGAAAATCGAAGATTTTGTCAATGAATGGAATGAAGAAACAGAATCCACATTAAAAATTTTTTCAAATATTCCGGATTCTGAAAAATCTGTTAAAGAGAATGAAAACATACGTTCCCTCGGGCGCCTTGCCTGGCATATTACACAAACTGTAACAGAAATGCCAAAAAGCTGTGGTATCACCAAAGAAGATCCCCTGGAAAACAAGGATATTCCAGACAGTTTTACTGAATTAATTAACCTGTACCGGGAACATAGTAAGAATCTTGCCATAGCCATTGAAAAGAACTGGACCGATGCTGATCTTACCAGGAAGATGAAAATATACGGACAGGAATGGGAAGGCCGGAAAATACTGTCTATCCTGGTTAAACACCAGATCCATCACCGGGCACAAATGACCATCCTGATGCGGTTGCTGAATTTAAAAGTTCCGGGTTTATATGGCCCTGCTAAGGAAGAATGGTCTCAATATGGCATGGAAGCCCAGGAATAATTCTGACACATCCTGATCCCAGTTTGTTTTAATTTATCCACCATGAGAACTAACGTAATCTTTTTTGCTGCTTTTTTCTTTTTTAATGTTGCCTTTGCACAGACACCAATACTTTACGTTAAAGATGTTTCTAATCCTGTAATTAACCTGAATGGTACCTGGCAGATCTGCCTTGATCCGCCCGAGAATTTCCCGGATATCGGGGAAGGCAATATAACCTGGCGCAATATCGTAGTACCCGGGGAGGCCATGATGCAGGGGTATGCAATAAAACATGATATTCCCTTTTTTTATAAAAAGTCCTTTATCCTCCCTTCAGATTTTTATGGACATATAATCAAACTTCGATTTGAAGGTGTATACAGTTATGCCCGTGTATGGGTTAACGGACAATATATACGGGATCATCATGGTGGATTTACTGCCTGGGAATGTGATATTACCGATGCCATAGTTCCGGGCGATTCCGTTAAATTAATCCTGGAAGTTACAGACAGGGCCGATGAAATTTCATATGCCAGCGGCTATGCCAAACATCAGATAGGCGGTATACTTAGAAATGTAAGCCTGCTGGCCTTACCCTTATCGTATCCGGAAAATATTACCCTAACAACGGATCTTGATGAAAACTATGAAAATGCAATTCTTGAAGTATCCGGGGATATAAAGAACCCTGAAGAGGATATAAAAATCGATATTGCACTTCATGATCCAGAACACAAATCAGAAATACCCCTTGAACGTAATAGCATTGAATTGAACCAAATAAGTTCATTTCAGATTACCAATACGGTTTTAGATCCTGCAAAATGGGATGCTGAACACCCTATATTGTATAATCTTGTAATATCCTTAATAAAAAAAGAGGAAATGCTGTGGCGGAAAGAATACCTTATTGGGTTTCGTGAAATAGAGATCGTGGGCAACAAGCTTCTTGTAAATGGGAAAGAAGTAAAACTCAGGGGTGCCTGCCGTCATGATATACACCCTTTGTTGGGAAGACTTTCAACACCGGATTATGATCTGAAAGATGTATTGCTGGCCAAAGAAGCCAATATGAACTTTATCCGGACATCACATTATCCACCCTCTGAAAATTTCTTGGATCTTTGTGATAAGTATGGTCTGTATGTGGAAGATGAAACAGCTGTTTGCTTTGTGGGATCACACCGTACAGAAGAATACAGGCCAGGTGATTCAGAAAATGATCCTGAATATTTGGACCGGTACCTCTCTCAATTGGCTGAGATGGTAAACAATCATAAAAACCACCCATCAGTTATTATGTGGTCCATTGGAAATGAAAATGAATATGGATCAAATTTTAAAAAATCCTTTGACTGGGTCAAAGAGAACGATGATACACGTCCAGTGATATTCAGCTATCCTGGGAAAGTCCCCGAAGATGATTATACATATGAAATTCTGAGTATGCATTATCCGGATACTTCCGGAAATATGAATCAGTATGGAATAAAAACTACTGGTTTCGGTTATAACCGGATGCCTGTGATTTTTGATGAATGGGCCCATGTGGCATGTTACAATAATTTTACAGTCATCGAGGATCCCAATATTCGTGATTTCTGGGGAAGAAGCCTGGATATGATGTGGAAGAAAACCTTTGAGGCGGATGGCGCATTGGGTGGTGCAATATGGGGTATGATCGATGAAACCTTTATGCTGCCTGATACACTGTCGGGCTATAATGAATGGTGGGGTAAGATTGACAAGAATGTAATCCCCGCTGCATACACAGGAAATACCATTGGTTATGGGGAATGGGGCTTTGTGGATACCTGGAGAAGGAAAAAACCAGAATTCTGGAATGTAAAAAAGGCATATTCCCCTGTTAGATTATTAAAAACTGAAGTGAACGAATATGAAAATGGTGGGTTGGTGAGCATTCCTTTATATAATCGTTTCGATCATACCAATATTGAAGAATTGGTAATCAAGCTTTTTTACAAGGAAAAGGAAATGTTAATTAATCCCCCCTCAATTGATCCGCATACAAAAGGATTTGTTGAATTTCAAATGGATAGCTGGGAGCAAGAAGTGCCGCTTTATCTCGAATTTTGGGAACGTGACGGATCCTTGATAGATAAATATACATTGTACCGAAAGAATACAAATCCAAAAGTTGAATCTGGTCTTTTGTCCGGGGAAATTAAGGTTGAAGAAACCATGGATCATTTGATTGTTATTTGCAATACGCAGACAAAAATCCAGATTAATAAAAACACAGGATTAATTCAAAAAATCCTCAAGCCTTATGATAGCTTGTTCATTACCGGTCCATATGTAAATCTTCGAATAAAAGGGAAAGCCGTCATGTATTCATACCATGAAATAGTAGATCTTGGAATGGACTGGACATTAAAAAAGTTTTCATACCGGGTTCATTCCGATTTTATCCAGTTGAAAATAAAAGGCAAAACCAGTAAACTACCCGAAGTAGAATTCAATATTAAAATTTATTCAGGTGGTATTGTTGATATTCAATACCAGATTGAAAAAATTCCTGATGAATATGTACGTGAAATTGGAGTTTATTTTGAACTTGAAAATATTCCTGACTCACTTTCCTGGAACAGGCATCCATACTGGTCATATTATCCCGGGGATCATCTTTCTGCCAGAATTGGGGGAACATCCCTTTATACTACCAATACAAAGCACTATAGAAGAAAACCTGAAAAAGACTGGAATCTCGATACTAAGAGTTTCTACTACGAGGGAACTGAAGATGAAGTATCCGGAAAAAGATTAACCTATATGGCAAAAGCCACGAAGGAACATATATACAAGTACGTGCTTCATATGGAAAATAAGCAGATCCTGACTGTGCAAAGCGATAAACAGCATAGCTGCCGCTTGTCAGAAAGGGATGAAAGACTTATTCTCTATATTAATAACGAAATGGATTATATTGACCTGAGTTGGGGGAATTACCAGAGAAATATCAAATTGACGAAGGATTATGAGAACAATATCAGGCTGATATTTCACTAATACTAGCGAAAATTTTAAGCATATGTAAAATTTATTATGCAAAATGAAATAAAGATAGAATACTTTAAAACACCTTACGGTGAACTTATTTTGGGTGATTATGACGATGAGCTTTGTTTATGTGACTGGCGTTATCGAAAAATGAGAGATTCGATTGATGAAAGGATCAGGAAGCACTTAAAAGGCAGATTTATTGAAAAGGAATCATCATTATTAAATAAAGCTAAAATTCAACTGGATCAGTATTTTGACGGAAAGCGTACTGAGTTTGATCTAACATTACTTCTAATCGGAACTGATTTCCAAAAAAAAGTTTGGAATGCTCTCCAAAAGATCCCTTATGGTCAAACCCTTACCTATTTGAAACTATCAGCTGATCTGGGGGATAAAAAAGCAATCAGGGCTGTTGCTTCAGCTAATGGGGCGAATGCTTTAGCCATCATCATTCCCTGTCATCGTATTATTGGAAACGATGGCAGCATGGTTGGATATGCAGGCGGCCTGGATATCAAAAAGAAATTGCTAAAACTTGAAAAGGCATTGCCTGCATATCAACTGGATTTATTCTAACGCGTGAAAGGGATACTGCCGGATCATGAAATTATTAGGATTGTATTTATAGATCATTATGTTTAAATTGAACTTTCATTTCAACTGATTTGAATAGCTAAGAGACAGTATTCACCAATTCTTAATAAAAAATAATTTAAAAAAACCAGTTTCACTTATGACCGAGAAAAAAGTGCGCGAAGATCTTGATGAAGCGACCACTGACCGGAAAGGTATCGGTGGCCTACTTGAATTTTTGATCAGGAAATTCAGAGTGGCGAGCTTCGTAATTGCATTATTCCCACTATACCTGGTTTCAACTTCTGCAATGGCTGTTTCAATTGCACCTGGAATTCTATTCTTTAATTTTATGTCAGAGTTATCCGGCTCCTGGTCCCCGTTCTGGCATTATATTGCATTGGGTTGTGGTATTGCATTCGGGTATTTCTTTTATGGTATTACCCTGATTTTTGTTGCCCCACTTTTTAATTTTTTATTACCCTTTCGGTTAAAACCTTTCCGGGGAAATTACTATTCTCTATCAACAGTTCCATGGTATTTTCATAATGCTTTAACTTATCTTGTAAGGTATACTTTCCTGGAATTCGTGACACCGACACCATTAAATACCCTGTTCTACAAAATGATGGGAATGAAAATAGGAAAAGGATCACACATTAATACTACCAATATTTCAGATCCATGCATGATTGAGATCGGAGATAAAGTCACCATCGGCGGATCGGCAACACTAATTGCGCATTATGCCTCACAGGGATATCTCATCGTTGACAAGGTAAAGATAGGGGATAAATCCACTATTGGCTTGAAAGCAACGGTTTTCGGAGATGTTGAGATCGGAGAAGGTGCTATAATAGCACCACATGAGGTGATACTTCCAAAATCAAGGATCCCCGACGGAAGGAGGTAACAGGAAGAAATTTGATCTACTATGATAACCCGCTAATATTTAAAATTTAGAAGCCCGCCCGGCATTTTGAATCAATGAATGTATCTTTTTATTGAATTCCTTTTCCTTTACCAGGTCTTCCAGGTTTATATGAAAGCGGTATTCCCATAGATTATCCGGATTACTCGGATCATTTATGCGTTCATCTTCCGGGTTTTTTCTCATTAATTTTTCATCTATGCTGACAAGGTCCTGGATGGGAAAAATGGTCCACATTGCAGAAGAGTATAGATGCTGCTGTACTACTTCTTCTGAGATCCAGGTATCGCATTTAACAGGTGCTTCACCATAATGTCCCATGATCTGGTTATAAAACCTTTGTGTACGATCATGGTCTTCCTCCCACCAACCCCTCACCGTGGACATATCATGACAGGAAGGGCTGGCGACTGAAAGATAGGGCGCATGGGCAGGATGACCGAATTCGTTATCAGTTTCTTTTGGCATACGTTGAATATACAGTCTTAGGATACCAAGTTCATACATCACACCAGGTACACAATCCGGAACCATCCCCAGGTCTTCACCACATATCAGCATATCCGAGGCTTTATTGATGGCCGGAAGTTTGACCATGGCTTGTTCCCTCCAGAAATTTTCCTGCCTTTGGTAGTAATAATGTGTATATATATCATTCAAAACACCTTTTGTATGATCGTCGAGCTCCTGGTATGAGTAAGTACTATGAAAAGCAATCTTTGGATGAAATGCATTTCCATTGGAACCTGGCTCTTCAAAAAACAGCAGATTTCCGATTAAGGTAAATAAACCGTTTTTCAACCTGTTTGCCTGTTCGTTGTTCTCCATAGCTTTGGCCAAAAAATGTTCTTCTACTTTTCTCTGCGTATTGAATTCCTCTTTTAACCTGTAGTTCCCATCATCTTTCTCCTCCAGAAAAACATTTCTTACTTTATCCGCATCTTCTCCAAACAAATCTTCCAGCATATAATTTTTTATAAGAGGATTACAAAATCTTTCATAGTCGAAATGAATGCCCCTGCTTTCAATTTCATTTTTGTACATCGGAATTGCAGGATTAAATATACCCATCAGCCCTTCAATAGATTCATAAGGTATTTCCCATATCCTGAAAAATCCCAGGATATGATCAATACGATAAGCATCAAAATATTTAGCCATTTGACTCAGACGGCGGCGCCACCAGGCATAATTATCCTTGGCCATTTCCTCCCAGTTATAGGTGGGGAACCGCCAGTTTTGGCCCGTTATTGAATAAGCATCCGGGGGAGCACCGGCCTGTTTATTCATATTATAAAGTTTTGGCTCAACCCAGGCATCAACACTATCCCTGTAAATACCGATAGGCAGGTCACCTTTTAATATCACGCCTTTAGATCGGGCGTATTCAACGACTTCACTTAGTTGTAGATGCAGGTGATATTGAATAAAATAATGGACAGCAAAATCATCAAAATCTTTATTTGCCGGTTTAACCAATTTCTGTATTTCAACTTCGTTGTATGTTGAATACTCCGGCCATTTTGTAAAATCAGGACTTCCATATCTATCCCTCAGGCAGGAAAATGCCGCATAAGGAATAAGCCAATCCTTATTTTCCTTAAAAAACTTTTTATATTTTTTATCCTTTTGAAATTTATCCTTGTTCTGGTCATATAACAGTTTAAAATATTTGGATTTTAAATCCATGACCGATAAATAATCAAAAGTTTCAAGTTTATTTAATTTCCTGCCCTTTTTCTGAAAGGATTCCATCAGCTTTTTATCTGATAGTTTTCCCATGGCTGCCAGGTTAAGATAAACCGGATGTAGGGCAAATACGGATATTGCAGCATATGGATATGAATCTTTCCATGTATGATTGGCTACTGTATCATTTACAGGTAGTATCTGGACCAATTTCATTCCAGCCTTTATAGCCCAATCAACTAGAACCTTAAGATCCATGAATTCTCCAACTCCAAAACTTTTTTCAGTTCTTAATGAAAAAACGGGAATGGCTACGCCCGCACCCTTCCATAATCCTTCAGGATATTTGTAATTGATATCCGTTTTGACGGTCAGTCCATTGTCAATTACCGATAATCTACTATTTACTGATCTGTTGGGACCCTCTTCGTAACCAACGAACTTCTTTTTCTTCAGATTGTATAGGCCATATTTATAATAGGTTGTTCCATTACTGTTATCAAGAAATAATTCAGCTTTCCACAAAGGATATTCGTATCCATCCATTATAACCGCCTGATCAGGATTCCAATTGCCCAGCATTTTATCACTGCCAATTATGCAGAATGCATGATCGCTATCAATCCTGGGGGCAAGTAATTGAAAAGTATGGTTTATATGTGATGATTTATTTTTGGATTTACTGGTTTTTCTTCGCCAGAGGTTTCCTGAAAACGCAGCCGTAAATAAAGGATTTTGAGGATCAGTATTTGATAACCAGCTATCCTCGAAAAAATAGGAGTATAACTTTTTACTCTGAATTTGGAACCTTCTGTTTTGTCCCCATTCATCTATAATTAAGGAATTTCTTTCATCCCTGATGAAATATTTATATTCCAAAATATCATTGGAGATACCATCCAGGTATAATTCCAGTTCCCATATGCCATCCCCGGTATAATTCATTTTGGGTGCATTTTCTTTATCCCAGGTACCGAGGTCTGATAAATTTCCGCATACAAAAAGGTTTTGGCCAAACTCCGTATAATATTCGATTCTAAATACCAATTTCATAGGTCTGATTTTTTACTGTGTAAAAAAAGCCATAATTCAAATATGTGCTTTTTGGTCATTAAGGAATATATCCTGATGAAATTCTATATTCTGTAAAAATAATGTCAAACTGATGATTGTTTACAGTATAGATAAAATAAATTACGATATGAATTTGAATATTCTTGTAGCACTCCAAATATTTATATTAGAAATAATACGTATTCTCTGCTATATCAATAAAGATCATGATCTTTTAGTCTTTATTTTTCAATATAGATTATATTTCTTATTATTACTTTTCTGATTAAGATACAAAATGGAAGAGGAGATATTTAAGGCTGATTTTTGCAGTTTGTTGTGGAATGAAAAACTACAGTATGTACGGGAAGAATGGAAGATTGTAAATTGTTCTTTTGATGACTTCAAATCCTTAAATTATTTTCTCCAGGAATTTTGCATAAAGAAAAAAGTCAAAAGCCTCATAATCGACACTTTTGCGGCGATATCTTTATTACCTGATTCACATCATGAATGGCTTGAAAATGAGTTTAATGAAACTTTCATGATCAGGACTAAGATAGAGAATATAATCACTATCCTTCCGGAAAGCCTTGTTACCACAATATCTGTGAATAAATTCTATGATAATATTAAGACGACCAGCCAGAAAGCCAGAATATTAAAGATGAAGTCTCTGGATGAGGTTATTAAATTTCTTAAGCATCACTATCCTCCCCAATAACCTGTCAGGTAAAGATCATCGTCAGAACAAGAACGATGATAAATGAAAATATAGAGATCAGTGATTCCATGACCGTCCAGGATTGAAGGGTTTGTTTTTCATCCATTCCAAGGTACTTCCCGATCAACCAGAAACCACTGTCATTGACATGCGATAGCATGGTTGAGCCTGCGGCTATTGACACCACGATTAATGCCTTTTCCATATCCCCCAATTCCATTAGGGTAACGACCGGGGCTATCATTCCTGCAGCAGTGATCATCGCTACGGTTGCAGATCCCTGGGTTACACGAACAACAATGGCAATGATGTAGGCCAGTATGACCGGGGATATGTTATACTCAGTCAATAATGCGGCAAGCGATTCACCAACCCCACTGTCTACAAGTATTTGTTTAAAAACACCCCCGGCTCCGGTGACCAATATAATTAATCCGGCAGGGGCTAATGCGGCGTTGGCTATCCGCATGATTTGCGCAGGTTTGTAACCTTGTCGGACGCCCATGATATAACCCGCCAATAGAGTAGCAATCAATAAGGCAATAAACGGGTGGCCTACAAATTTCAGGGCATCCCAGTAAATTGATTGACCAATCCATCCCTCATCATAGGAAAGGTCAACAAATGTTCTGGCCAGTATAAGTACCAGAGGAAGCCCGATCAGAAAAATCACCCACCTGAATGACGGTAGGTCCTCATGCTCTTGTTCGGTAATATCCTTTAAATCTGGATCAATTTCGGGCGGCTGAATAACTATTTTTTTAGAAATATATTTACCAAACACTGGCCCTGCGACGATAGCAGTCGGAAAACCGATAATAAATCCAAATAAAATGATCCAACCTAATGGAACATCAATAATTTGTGCAACGGCTATAGGCCCGGGGGTTGGTGGAATAAAGGCATGGGTCACTGCCAGTCCGGCCATCATGGGAATAGCGTAAAACAACACCGACTTACCTGTTTTTCTTGCTAATGCAAAAGCAATTGGAACCAGGATTATGAATCCAACCTCAAAAAATACAGGAATTGCGATAAGAAATCCGGATGTCATAAGGGCCCAGGAAGATTTTTTCTCTCCAAATTTTTTAAGCATGGATTTGGCCAGGGCCTCAACACCTCCTGTATCCTGCAATATTTCACCAAAAATTGCGCCCAAACCAACGACTACAGCAATAAATCCTAATATGCCGCCCATACCCTCCTGAATGCTGTTGAGAACTTCTTCAAAGTGCATGCCGGTAAACAAACCTACTAAGATACTGATCAGTAAAAGTGAGATAAACGCATGTATCTTAAAACGAAGTACAAAAAGGAAAAGTAATAAAACAGAAATTAAAGTAATGGAGAATAGTTCAATGGTCGACATAATGGATATTTATTATATTCCTCGAAACAATTCATATGTTTCATGAAAGGATGGCGTAGTTACGTTCCAGTTAAATTTTTTATTGATAAGATTCGCAAAACCAAGGGCAGATTTTTCTTCACCATGGACCACAAATACATTTTTTGGCGAATCCTGAAACTTCTCGATCCATTCAATCAATTCTGTCCTGTCAGCATGTGCTGAAAAACCTTCCAGTTTCTCGACATGGCATTTAACGGGTATTTCCAGTCCAAACAATTTGACAGTCTCCTCACCTTCCAGTATTCTTCGTCCTCTTGTGCCCTCCGCCTGGTACCCGATAAAAAGTAAAGTATCATCCGTACGTTGCAAGCGGTGAAACAAATGATGCATGATTCGTCCCCCTGTACACATGCCGCTCGAGCTTATTATTATAGCGTTCTTATTAATATCATTAATACCAATTGACTCTGATTGAGACTGCTTGTACTCCAGGTTTCTAAAATCGAAGGCAGAGCCATTATTTACCTGTAAACTGGATTCCTCGAGTTTATGGTATTCAAAATACTTCAGGTAGATCTCAGTTACACTAAAGGCCATCGGACTGTCAAAATATATTGGTACATCCGGAATTCTGCCAGATTCTGAAAGAAGTTTCAAATAATATAAAATGGTTTGTGTTCTTCCTACAGCAAAAGCGGGTATTAATAAACAACCTCCACGATCAAGCGCCTGGTTTATTACTTCGGCAAGCTGAGATAAATGATCCCCCTGTGGATTATCCCTGTTACCGTAGGTAGATTCGATCAGCAGGATATCCGCATGATGAAATTCTGAAGGAGGATATAATAGTACATCTTCATTTCTGCCAAGGTCACCGGAAAATAATAGCCGTTTGTTCTGGTTGCTTCCATTTAAAAGAACCTCAATAACCGCAGCGCCTAAAATGTGTCCTGCATTATGAAATTTAATTTCTATTTGATCATTTACTTGAATCAATTCATTAAAGTCAAAAGATCTTATCATGGGCATGACCTGATCAACATCCCTTGAATTATAGAGCGGTTGTGGATTCTCATGCTTTGAATATCCTTTTTTCCTGGCAAAAGCTGCTTCTTCTTCCTGGAGCTTTGCTGAATCCATAAGCATGATCTGCATAAGGTCTTCTGTGGGTTTGGTACAGTAGATAGGGCCACCATAACCTTCCCTGACCAACCGGGGTAAATAACCAGTATGATCAATATGTGCATGCGTAATTAAAACGGCATCGATTTCTTCAACATTAATAGGAAAATTTTCCCAGTTTTTTAGTCTTAATTCCTTAATTCCCTGAAATAATCCGCAGTCAACAAGTATTTTAAAATTATCAACTTCTAATAAATACCTGGAACCGGTAACCGTCCTGGCCCCTCCAAAAAATTTTAACCTTACATTCATCCCTATTTCAAATCATTACTTCAATTAGCAATCCAGCTCTGTTCTAATCTGACACAAAATAATCATTTTATAAAAAAACCACAGTTTTAAAAGAAAAAACCTTTTAAGTATTTGGGAATGAGGAATGAAATTATTTGAAAATAATATTCGAGGGACTATTTCGAAGATTCTTGTTTGTCTTTTTCTTTGGGCTTGTAATTATCTATGGTTATCAAACCTGCAACAAGTCCAATTCCAAGACATACTATCCATATAAAAATATTTGCGGCCTCAGTAATATTGGTCTCTAACATTAATACATAATTTTATACGAATATAGGATATTTTTTTTGTTGATTAAAAATTGATCCAAAAAATTAAGGTATCTTTCCTGCTGTTTAATCGTAAGATTAAGGTACTTAAGTAATTCTTCAGGTGAGCACAATACTAACAACATCCGCACTTACCAAAAATTACGGTGCAATAAAAGCTGTGCAGAAATTAGACCTGCAAATTTCCAGTGGACAGGTATATGGTATTCTGGGACCGAATGGAAGTGGTAAGACAACAACTTTGGGAATGATCCTGGGCATAATTAATCCGTCTTCCGGGAAATTTCAGTGGTTTGATAATAGTCCACTTAAAAATGCTTTGTATAGGATTGGATCTATAATAGAATTACCTACTTTCTACCCCTATCTGACTGCCGTACAGAATTTAAAGATCATCACAAGGATCAAAGGAAAGGGTAATGATAATATTTTTGCAACACTCGAGAAGGTAGGATTAGCAGATCGAAGGAACAGTTCTTTTAAAACCTATTCGCTCGGGATGAAACAACGGTTAGCCCTGGCCGCCGCATTGGTGTCTGAACCTGAGGTGCTGGTGCTGGATGAACCTACCAATGGTATGGATCCGCAAGGGATTGCTGATATCAGAAATCTTATTATTGAAGTCGCTTCAGGAGGAACGACCATCTTTCTTGCCAGTCATTTATTGGATGAAGTCCAGAAAATTTGCTCACACGTCGCGGTGCTGGAAAAGGGGAAAAAGATATTTGACGGACCCGTGGACCAGATCCTGGAAGGGGAAGAACAAATTGAGATCTGGGCTGAGGACCCTGAATTACTTCAACAACTTTTATCAGAATTTAAAGGTATTGAAGACCTTAAAAAAATGAGGGATAAATTTATTATAAAGCTTCTTCCGGGGCCTTCTAAAAAAGACCTTCATAAATACCTGATTGAAAAGGGGGTTTATCCAACCCACTTCATGACACGGACTGGCACACTTGAATCAAAATTCCTGGAACTTTTAAATCATAGTAAATGATGCGGTTATTTAATCTGGAACTCCAAAAAAACTGGACCTATCCCGGTTTCTGGATAATTCTGGGCATGCACTACTTATTTCTGATAACCGTTTTATTTAACCTTCAGGATCTTGCCGGTTCCATTGATTACAGCGATAATCAATACGGAGATATAGATTTAAGTCTTGTTCCCCTGCTGCAGTTTCCGGATATCTGGCATAACATAACGTATATATCAGGATTCTTTAAGATTCTGCTGGGCATTTATGTAGTAATTGCGATAACCAATGAATTTCAATATAACACCATTCGATTGAACCTGATCAATGGATTAACCCGATTAGAATTTACGATTTCAAAACTCCTCCTGATAATTCTTATTTCCGTACTTTCATTGTTGGTGGTCTTTGCAGCCGGACTGATTATTGGCATCAAAAATACTGATATGGCTACTGGAACAGGAATGTTTGATAATTCAATATTTCTGATGGGTTATTTCCTTGAAACATTATTATATCTGAATTTTGCCTTGCTGATCGGGACCTGGTTAAAAAGAACAGGAATCTCAATCTTTGTGGTGTTGATTTATCCATTATTGGTCGAACCTCTTATACGCTGGCAATTCCCTGATGTAATCGATCAATTTTTTCCAATCAAAGCAATGGATCAGCTGATCGTATTTCCTTTCCCTAAATATGTAGGTATTGAAGTCCCTGATACAATTCCATTTACGGTCATAATGATAGGAATAGCCTGGGTAATTATCTTTTTTCTATGGACAAATCTTATACTGAAAAGAAAAAATTTGTAAAACGGGCTTCAATGGGAATAATAAACCGTAAGCATATTGCATTCCAATCCATGATTACTGTTATATTCGGTTCAAGTAGATAATCAATTGCAATATAGATCTACCTTTTCAATAGCTTCTTCATATCCCAGTTCACGGCTTCTATCAATATCCATACATCCTTCGAAGGGATCCCCCATCAGGATTCTGAGTACCCCCCTGTTGAAATAAGTGATTGACAAATTTTCATCTACTGAAATGGCTTCATTGAAATCTTCCATTGCACCGTTCAGATCCTTGATCATTACCCGGAGGTTTCCCCGGTTATGATATGCTTCTGCAATACCGGTCTCGTTCTTAATAACCACATCATAATCTGACAAGGCCTCAATATAATTGTTTTTCTTTTTGTGAAACAATCCCCTGTGGATCAAAGCACCCAGGTCAGTGGGATCATTGGATATTACTTCATCCAAAAGACTGATAGCCTCATCATATTTCCCATTTTCCCCTAGCATCTTTCCTTTGAAATATTTGGCTTCATATAGATCCGGCCTGAGTTTTAAGGCCGTATTAAAATCTTCCATAGCCTGATATCTATTGTGCAGATTAACATTAGCGATACCTCTGTTCAAGTATAGCACAGGAAAATCATTGTCAATTTTCTCGAATGAATAATAATCCTTCAAGCTGTTGTTGAGATCGTTAATCATGGCATATGCATTTCCCCTGATAAAAAATGCCCATTGGCCATTTGGATTCATCTCAATTGCCCTGGTGCATAACTCAATTGCATTTCCATAGTTGTGAACATAAAATTCAGCAAGGGCCGTCCGGATCATTAACTGGTAATTATCGGGATCGCTTTCTAATTCTGATTCATATTCATCGAGTTTCATGAAAGGATCACCAGCCACTAGATCAATAAATTCCTTTCCATTGTAGGCTTTATATTCACTGGTATCTATGGTGATGGTATAATTGAAATCATCAATTACTTCATTATAGTCTTCAAATAACTGGCCAAATACTTTCCGGAGATTTTTTGTCGTAATTATTTCAGGTTTCAATAAAATGGCCTTATTGTAATCTTTTAAAGCAAGTCCTGCCCTGTTTGAGAACCACCTGACCCAGCCCCGCTGAGCATAGGCCTCCGCATAATTTTCATTTAATTCAATGGCACGCGTATATTGGGCTTCTGCATTCAGAAGATCGCCCTGTAGAAGCGCATCCTGCCCCATGTTGTAATACTGGACAGACATTTGCTGAGTCCTGGCAGGCAACCAAAATATCAAAATTTGAACGCACATCAGCATTAACACTTTCCTTACCATAGCTTCATTTTTTATTTTCCCTTCAGAACATTTTTGATCTCATTTAATTTGAGCAATGCTTCAACCGGTGAAACGGTATTTATGTCAATATTGTCCAATAACTCTTTTATCTCTTCAAATTTAGGATCTGCTTCAAATAAACTTAACTGATAATTTTGCTTCGGAACCGAATCTAACGATTTTTTCGTTTCTTCCTTTAATTTTTCTTTTTCAAGGTGCTTTAATATCTCATTGGATCGAATCACAATCTGATTGGGCATCCCTGCCATCTGTGCTACGTGGATCCCAAAACTATGTTCACTGCCCCCTTCTGCAAGCTTACGCAAGAAAAGTATCTTATTCCCGATCTCTTTTACGGATATATTGTAGTTTTTTATCCCGGGATAATCATCTGCCAACTGGTTTAATTCATGATAATGTGTGGCAAACAATGTCTTCACCCTGTACTTTGGATGATTCTGCAAGTATTCAACAATTGACCAGGCAATTGAAACCCCGTCATATGTGGCCGTACCTCGGCCGATCTCATCCATCAATACCAGGCTGCGGTTACTTAAATTATTCAGGATACTTGCTGTTTCAGTCATCTCTACCATAAAAGTAGATTCGCCACGGGATAGATTATCCGAAGCACCAACTCTTGTAAATACTTTGTCCACAATTCCAATTTCAGCACTAGAAGACGGAACATATGATCCAATTTGTGCCATGAGACAAATCAATGCAACTTGCCTGAGCAATGCCGACTTTCCGGACATATTTGGGCCAGTTATGATCAGGATCTGCTGCGAATCGTTGTTTAGATATATGTCATTGGGGATAAAAGATTCACCTGGCGGAAGCTGATGCTCAATGACCGGGTGCCTTCCATCTTTAACGATCAGATTGGTAGAATCATTAACCAGGGGTTTTACATAATTATTAGTTCTGGCTATTTGAGAAAAAGACGAAAGACAATCGAGATTGGCCAGTTGTCTGGCATTGCCCTGAATTTCATTGATATATTGACCGGTAAAGGATACGAGATCGCTATACAATTTCATTTCAATCTGGATGATCTTTTCTTCCGCATTCAGGATCTTTTCTTCATATGATTTTAATTCCTCTGTAATATATCGCTCCGCATTTACAAGGGTTTGTTTTCTTATCCATTCCTGGGGGACTTTATCCTTATGTGCATTGGTAACTTCCAGGTAGTAACCAAATACCTTATTATAAGCTATTTTCAAGGAGGATATCCCTGTTTTTTCAGTCTCTCTTTTTTGTATCTGTAATAAATAATCCTTCCCGGAATAGGAAATTTTTCTTAATTCATCAAGTTCACCATGCACCCCTTCTTTGATAATTCCGCCCTGGTTCGTTAACATTGGTGCATCCTCTTTCAAATCATGTTCTATGCGTTCGAGAAGTTTTTTGCATGAATCCAGTTTATCGGAAATAGCAACAAGAGTGGATTGTCCGGATTTTTTTAGTATTTCCTTTATGGGTTGTGTATGCAAAATGGAATTTTTCAAATGGTTTAATTCCCGCGGATTGATCCTTCTGACAGCCACTTTGGAGATAAGCCGTTCCAGATCACCAATGGCCTGTAAATTGCCCATGATTTCTTCATGGATTGTTTCATGTTGATTCAGGGATTCAACGACCTCCAACCTTTCATTTATTTTATCAAGATCTTTTAGAGGAAAAAGCAACCATTTTCTCAGGCTCCGGGCTCCCATGGGTGTGGATGTTCTATCCAATACCTCAATCAAAGGGATACCATCTTCCTGTTGGGGATTTATTAATTCAAGATTACGGATGGTGAATTTATCCAGCCAGACATAATTATCTTCTTCTATCCGTGATATTGAATTTATGTGACTGATCTCTTTGTGTTCCGTTTCTTCAAGGTAATGTAAGATAGCCCCTGCAGCGATAATGCCTTCTTTTAAATTTTCGATTCCAAATCCTTTAAGAGAACTGGTTTTGAAATGCCGGATCAACTTTTCGTAACCATATTCAATAGTATAAATCCAGTCTTCCTGAGCGAACTGAATACACTTTTCACCAAATTTTTCTTCAAAAACTGATCTCTGCGGTTTAGAATATAGAATCTCCGATGGATTAAAACTTTGAATTAGGTTTTCAATATAGTTGTGTGATCCCGTGGATATTGAAAACTCACCGGTGGATACATCAAGAAAAGCTACACCCGCTTCTTTATTATTGAAAAACACTGATGCCAGATAATTATTGCTTTGCTTGTCAAGTACATTATCGTTCAACGATACTCCCGGGGTTACAAGTTCCGTGACTCCTCTCTTTACGATTCCCTTTACTGACTTGGGGTCTTCAAGTTGATCGCATATAGCTACCCTGAATCCAGATCTGACAAGTTTTGGTAAATACGAATCCAGGGCATGGTGTGGAAATCCGGCAAGTTCTACATGGGAAGCTTTGCCATTGGCTCTTTTTGTAAGCACAATGTCTAAAACTTTACTGGCCCTGATGGCATCTTCTCCAAAAGTTTCATAAAAATCACCAACTCTAAACAAGAGTAAGGCACCAGGATATTTAGCTTTAATGGCATTATACTGCTTCATCAATGGAGTTTCCTTATTGCCTGATTTGCTCTTCGCCATAAAAACTGAACAATTTTTTGGAGATTTTTTTTACTAATTTAACTCTAATTTTTAATTAAAGATTTTGGGTCGAATTTAATATTCTAAATTAAATAATTTTCGTCTCAGTATCCAGATTCATACATTTGTCTAGTTAATATTTTTGTCTTATAGGAGGTCATTTTCATCATACGTTTTGTAGTATCTGGAGGAAAGTTCATTCATTAAAATTATTATGGACTTAAGGGATAAGGGATCATTAAACCTTTTTCAGATACGTTTATCATTTTATATAAATTTAATACATGAAAAAACTAAAGAATGAAGAGCTTAACAGGTTGACCGTGGAGGAGTTTAAAGGTTTAAAAAAAACACCAATAATTATTGTACTGGATGATGTTCGTAGCCTGAATAATGTCGGTTCTGCCTTCAGGACCTCTGATGCATTTGCCCTGGAGAAGATATATTTGTGTGGTATTACAGGAACACCTCCACACAGGGAAATAAATAAAACCGCCCTTGGGGCCACCGAATCTGTGGATTGGGAGTACAATGAAGATGTAATTGAACTTACAAAAAATCTTAAGCGGGATGGATATAAAATTATCGCTATTGAACAGGCTGATGATAGTTGTTACCTGGATAATTATATACCTGTTCGTGGCAAGATGGTTCTGATTTTTGGAAATGAAGTTACGGGGGTAAAGGATGCGATAATAGATTTGGCTGATGATGTTGTGGAGATCCGGCAATATGGAACAAAACACTCATTGAATATTTCAGTCAGCATTGGAATCGTTGTATGGGATATTCTTGCCAAGAGAAAAATTAAAAAAGATTAGTTATTTTTAAATCTGATATAGACCCAACAGTGAATCCTAAGCGGTATGAAAAACTATATAAAAGAAGACGATCCTTTTATAGTTCCGACAGAAGATCTGAAATTGATTCAGGAACATTTTGGAAATGTAAGTAATAAATACCCGCATTGCAGTATATCACGGATGGAAATTCCACCAAGATGGAATGAACCTTTCCAAACTCCTGAATTTGATGAATTTATTTTGATGAACTCCGGGCGTATATTAATTTTTATAGACGGTGAAAAAATCGAAGTAAAAGAAGGAGAATCATTTTTGGCGAAAAAAGGGGGCAGGGTAAAATATACAAATCCATATGACTTCCCTGCGGTGTTCTGGTCAATATGCCTGCCTCCATTCTCTCTGGATACGGTTCACCGGGAGAAGAAATTCGGTTCACTCTTAGATTAAGCAATTCATTGTATCCAATTGTCTACCATTAAAAAATATATCATTTCGGCAGTAACTGTTTTTTCAATCCATATATCTATGGTGTTTGGGGATGTATCTCCCTTAAAAATATTTTTTATTGAGCCAGAATTGATGTTGGGAAAAAATATCGAGATCTATGAGGATTTCCCGCAGTCTGGCCTTAGAACCAATTACGTTTTGAATTTGTCGATATTGAATAGAGATACTTCAAAGCATTGGGTTAAATTTTATAAATTCCCGACAATAGGATTTTCTTTTTCATATTCTAACCTGGGAAACCAGCAGGTATTTAAGAATGAATTCAGTCTTATCCCTTATGTAGTCCTAAAAACATCACGTAACCAACGAAAAAGTTTTGATTTTAAGATCGGATTGGGTGCATCATATTTTAATCATCCTTTTCACAATGAAAACAATCCGGATAACAAGGTCATTGGATCCGATTTTACATGGGCTTTCCAGCTCTTTTTATATAAGAAGTTTCTGGTCACAAAAAAGGTAAATTTAAAATTTGGTGTTGGCTTTTTACACAGTTCCAATGCCCATACTACGATTCCCAACTATGGAATGAATTCTGCTATGATCAGTGTTGCTGCTCAATTTGCCACGAAATCTTATGACCCGGATTTTGCCAGGAAATTAGGAGACCTGGATATAAATAAAAGAAAATATTATTTTATTCAGGCAAGATTTGGTTATGGCTGGCATGAGCTAGGAGGTACTTTTGTGCCAGTAGGAACAAAAGACTTTCCTGTGAATTCTTACAGTCTGTCAGGTGGTATCATTTTAAAACAACATATTAAATTAAGTCTTGGACTAACTTATCGTTTCTATGACTCCTTTTATGATTTTATTGTCAGGCATAAAAATGGATTAAGAACTGATTTAGGGGAAAACCCAAGAACCGAAGCCTCCAATGTATTTGTTTTTATTGGATCAGAATTTTTGATAGGTCATATCGGGTTGGATTTTGCGTTTGGATTTAACTTGCACAAGCCGTTTTACGATGAGTTTAATTCCAGATGGGAATTTAATGAAGGCTTTAAATACTTTAGAAACAAATACCTGGTTACTAGATTCGGATTGAAATTCTATCTTATAAATAATGAGAGAATGCCCAGGCATAATATATATCTGGGATCTCATATAAATGCAAACTTTGGGAAAGCCGATTTTATGGATCTGAGCCTTGGATATATCTTCTTGATAAAAAACTGATTGGATTTTTCCCGTGATCCTATGATTTAGGATTGTTTAAATAGTGAAAATCGATTACCACTGATTTATTATTATTCATTGAATAATAAGCATACTGAATTTAAATATGTTGTTTTATAATTGATATTGTTGTATTGTGTTTGAATAGCATATCTCTGAATACTCAATATTTTTAAATAAAGAACACAAGAATGAAAACTGCATATCTGTTAATTGCCTTGTTAATTGCCTCTATTATCCAAGCCCAGGATATATTGATCGAAGCGGAGAGTTTCGATGAAAAAGGTGGTTGGGTTGTTGATCCTCAATTTGTTGAACAAATGGGATCATCCTATTTGCTGGCACACGGATTAGGCATGCCCGTTCGAAATGCCCATACTACCTTCAGGACAAATAAAAAGGGTATCTATCACATCTGGGTCAGAACTAAAAACTGGGCTCCGGGTGAATGGGAGGCACCTGGCAGATTTCAAATACAGATAAATGATCATGTATTTAAAGAGATCCTGGGAACAAAGGAGGGTTGGAATTGGCAACATGCCGGTGAATTAAAATTAAGTAAAGGCGCACATAATTTGATGCTAAAAGATCTTACAGGATTTGAGGGACGTTGTGATGCCATATTCCTTTCATTAAAGAATACACCTCCTCCTTCTCAACACATAGAATTAACAAAATGGCGTGATACCGTATTGCAATTACCCGAAGATCCGGATCAGGAGATGTACTTTGATCTGATTGTAACGGGTGGGGGGATCGCAGGATGTGCAACCGCCATTGCAGCGGCAGAGCAGGGATTGAATGTAGCGCTTATCCATGACCGTCCGGTACTCGGCGGCAATGCCAGTGGTGAGATCCGGGTTCATACCCTGGGGATATATGGTCATTTTGAGAGGATATTGAGAATGCTGGATACTGAACATTATCCTAATGGTGATCCAAAAGCAAAGGATGAAGATGTGAAGAGAATGGCGAATATCCGAAAGTACGACAACATTCATCTTTTTCTTAATTGGAGGGCTTATAATGCTTTTACTAAAAAGGATATCGTACAATATGTGGATGCAAGACACACCAGTACCGGTGAAAAGCTAAGGTTTATGGGACCCTATTTTGCCGATTGTACCGGGGATGGCTGGATTGGATATTGGGCTGGTGCCGAATATTCTTATGGAAGGGAATCTGTTAATAAATACGATGAATCCTGGGATCAACATGGTGAATTATGGAGCCCTGAAAAACCAGATCAGTTCGTTATGGGTTCTTCCATACTCTGGAGAAGTTATGTAGCTAATGATCCTTCTGTATTTCCGGATGTTCCCTGGGCATTGGATGTGGCCAAAGACTATGCAGAAGCGAATGGAGAGTGGCAATGGGAATTTTCAAGAAATGACAAACACCAGATCGAGGATGCGGAATTTATTAGGGACCATATGCTGAAAGCGATATATGGATCTTTTTATAATGAAAAGCAAAAGCCGGGCAATGAAAACCTTGCCCTGGAGTGGGTGAGCTATCTGCTTGGTAAAAGAGAATCACGAAGATTGGTAGGAGATCATATCTATACCTTCAACGATATGAGAAATAATGTAAAATTTCCAGACTCAGTGGTTGTAGAAAAAAGGGAAGTAGATGTTCATTATCAACAAAACCTGCTTGATCCGGATAAACCTGATTTCCTGTCTGAAGCTTTATTCTTTAAGGTTGATACCTATTATATCCCCTACAGAAGTCTTTATTCGAAAAATGTGAACAATTTATTCATGGCGGGAAGATGTTTCAGTTGTTCACATGTAGGACTGGGTGGACCCAGGGTAATGAGAACGACCGGGCAAATGGGGGCAGCGGTAGGGTATGCCGCATCACTATGTAAAAAATATAACATATCACCCAGGGAACTATATATGGATCATCTTGAGGAATATATGAAATTGATCCTTTCTTCAAATGATCTGAAAATAAATCCATAAGACGACGATATGCCGGGCAAGTATTTTATGTTCATCATTTCGATTATTTTTCTGTCGGGTTTTATAGATCAATATTCGCAAAATCGACATGCAGAAGAATATTCCACGGAGATCGGTGTAATTCCGGCTAAGGATTCGGCGTTTTTTAATCCGGTGTTCCTGAATATAACGAATGATGACCAATATGTTTATGAATCAATATTAAAAACACCTGTTTGTGATGATACATTATGCCAGATCATAAGAATAAAGATATTCTGGGATCTTATCGGTGACTTTACCCACTTTGATACCCTTGCCGGATACCCTCTAACTAAGAATGATCATCTGCCCTTTACTTCGGAAGACTACCTTAAACTTCAGGCTACTTTGAAGGATGGTAATTCCATCCTGGGCAGAAGAAGTGAAAGTGAACTTCTGGACAATAACCGAAATAGGTATTCACAAAAATTGGATGCTGTTACCGGAGCAACTGATCTGCAAATAAAAAATGCCGTGGTGGATGGGGCCTTATATTCCACCTATACATTATGGCACCTTGTAAATGGAGATATTAAAAACATGCTTACGAACTGGACCATAAAAAACTACAACCCAAAAATGGAACAACAACTCTTGTTTTCTGATAATACAAAAACCATACTATTTGCTTTGAAACAATTTGAAGACCAGGATTATGAGGATCGTTTTCAGGAAGTCATCGAGTTAATGAAAAAAGGCTATCCACTGGTGAATTTTTATATCGCTAAAAAATTACCCACCGGGGTGTTCGGTTCAGAAGAAAATATAAAATCTTTGAACCAGATCTGGCAAATGCTGGATCCGAATACAAAATCTGTTCTCGGAGTTTATATGAGTTTTGAATAGATTAATCTGCGTAATAATGATGCATGATCCAAAGCTTAAAGAAAGGGTCATTAAATTCAGGGTAGTGATCCGAGTAATCCAGGATCTCCCGGTCTTCCAATACTTTTTTAATTTTGGCTACATTGGCTGATGAGCCCAGTTTATAATTCCTGATCACATCCTGCCCACTAAGATTCCTTTCCTCATTAACGACGGCTTTCAGGTAATTAAACTGGGTAGGTGTCATTCTCTCCATTTCTCTAAGATACCAAAAGGAATTCTGAAGAACGATATCTTCTACCGCATCTTTTATATCAGAGTCAATGACGAGCTCACCGCTTTTAACCCAAACATATCTTGATAATTGCTGAATGAAATAAGGATTTCTATCTGCCATAGTTATAATCAGGTTAGCTCTTTCTTTGGGTATGGTTTTTCCCGATCTCTCAAATGTGGAAATAATAAAACGACAGAAATGCTTCTTTTTGATCTTCTGAAGATACATGATTTCGCCGAAGCCATAGAACGGAAGGTCCTTATTTTTAAATATCCTGTTCATCATATGCCTTTTGGATCCATTTAGGATATATACAACATGGGTATGATTCTCCCAGACAGATCTTAAATTCGATTGAAATAAAGCAGGGTTTTTAAATTTTTCAAAACTTTGAAATTCATCTAGGCATATTACAAATTTCTGATTTTTCTTTTTAGCTAGTATTTCCGGCAGATCCAATAGTTCGTTGAAATACTTGTTCAGATCTGACCATTGAAGGGAAATATTGAATTCACCGGATTCTGCATAACTTATGGAAATATTTGGCCTTAAATTCCTTAATAATTTCTGGATAATATTTCCTGGGGCCGAAGACTTTGCAGTTCCCGTCCTTAAAACTGCTTTGACGTATTCCTCATAAAACTCCAATTCGTCTGAGTAGCGTGATAAATCAATGATAACAAATTGCAATGATTTATTTTTTGACAATTTCTTCGAAAGGTATTTTATCAGGGAGGATTTTCCCCACCTTCTGGGTGAAATTAATACAGTATGTATACTGCGATCAATATTGGATTTAAGCTGCGCTAATTCCTTTTTGCGGTTAATAAACTGTGATCCGGTGACCACTTTACCAAATGTAAATGGAAATTCCATATCAATATATTTCCTAACTGTTAAGTTAGTAACCGTTTAGTTAGCAAACAAAATACTTTTTTTAAATTAAATAATCTACACATTTATATAAATTATTATTCTAACTAATAAGGAAATAATGTTTGCTAGCAGCTAACCATTTAGTTAGTAACCATCTGGTTAATTATGTCGTGAAGGATTATTTAAGAGCGTAGTGGTAAATACCCTTTGAATTGAGGCTCGTATAAAAATATGCCCGCCCATTACTTCATTGGATTTAAATCAGGATTTTAGACGAGAATTAATTATAGGTTGTTATGATTTCCAGCCAATTACCGGGTATGTCGAGAATCTGACCGGATTTGATTAATGCATCTTTTAAATCGGTATATTTTACTTCTTGTATCGGGATTTCCTTATCTACAGCAATTGAAGCAGCCAGACCCGCACTCTGACCCAGGATCATAAATGTAGGAAGTATTCTGATGGCGCCGTATGCCACATAACTGCTGGATATGCAAGTTGGTGTCAGCAGATTTGTGCATTCATCAGTCTTTGGAATTAATGATCTCCAGGATATTCCGAATGGTTTCCAGTCATCCCCACCGAAAACAAATCCTTCATTATAAGCAAATCCATCTTTTACAATTCTTCTGGCATGATGGGTGTCGGGAGGCCACCAGGCAATGGCAACAGGATCAGGTACCTGGTCAGGATTATCCCTTGAAGTATGATGTTCAGTAATGACATAGTCTGAAACCATCCTTCGGGCGCTGCGAATGTATAATCTGCGGGGCCAATGGTCATTATCCTGAAATTCATCCCGGCACAAACCCCAATCCCTCCAGTTCCGTCTGGTTAATGTGTCTACTTCCGGATCATTCTGTAAGAACCAAATCAATCCAAGGGTAAAATCCTTATGATACTTAATGATACTATCCTGGGTGGCATAGTTGCCATTGGGATATTTCCAGTTCTCGCCATACAGATTGGCTGAGAGGTCATGCCAGCTTCCTACATCCGTTTTACTATTGTGCCGGTTTACCCGGGGATAAAATAATTTTCCGCCGGCTCTCAGATATCTTCTATAGATTTCATAGGTGACCGGATCATAGTTACCGGGTCTTTTAACTTGTACTCGATTATCAGGATCCTTGGTAAGGCACATTCTGTAACAATATCCCTGGATGTGTTTGTCAGGAGTCCCATATTCACCCAGTATTCCATCTTGAATGGTTGGTATTAATCCACTTTCAGGCTTACCCTCGATCAAATATGGATCAACTTTAACTTCAAACTGCCTGTAATGATTCTCAACCTGAACTCCGTTTTTTGATTCTCCGTATTTTTTATTGCCTTCCCTGATGGTTTCCGTGGTAATTCCGGCAAAATGTAAAAGGTGACCTTCAATAGATGCATCAATAAACACTTTCGCGGAAATTACATTTCCATTTTCTAAAGTCACACTTTTAATATGGGGTCCATCCTTCACAATTCCTCCCTTTTCTTTTATCCTGGTTTTACGGATAATGATAATATTATCTTCCCGGCTTAAAAGGTCTTCAATTATACTTTCTGCCACCGATGGTTCGTACAGCGAATACCAGTCAGGATTTTCAAAATTTGCTTTAAGACCATAGTACCCTTCAAGAGACTCGTAAATTTCCCTGGCTATTCCTCCGATTACCCTGGCACTCCCGAATCTGATGTCCTTAACAATTCCTTCAACCATCATTCCGCCCGGGTGTCCTGTAGGTTCTATAAGAATAACTTTTTTACCGCTCCGGCTAGCCTGAACAGCCGCAGTAAACCCGGCCTCACTTCCACCGAGAATACATATATCTGCAGAGATTATTTCTTTTTTATGCTCGAGCACACCACATGAAAAAATTAATGGGATTACGAGAACTGTCAGAATAGAATACTTCATGATACAATGTAACCAACTTTGCGATAACCAGGTATGGATCTGAATGTATTAAAAGAATATTGAATTATAATTATTATTAAGAAATATTCTAAATCAGATTTTTATTCAGGTTTCTTTTTAAAAATCCGTACGCATTTTCAAATATAAAGTTTTCAACAATTTCATCAGCCGTAATCTTCTTGTTTTCAGGCAGGATAAGTGGATTATTCCCTTTCAGATATTTATCTGCTAACACCAATAACTGATCTGCTAATAATGGCATATATTCAGCAGTCCATAATCCTTTCAGCGGATTGATCGTGCCATCAAAATCGCTTCCAATACTGGCTATACCCCATGCAAACTGATTGGCATGGTCTAATACTTCTGCAATATGCTGAAGTTGACGCCAGATAATCAAGGATGAGTATTCATGTGCTTTTGGATTGTTAAAATTAAAAATCGATTTTCTTAAAATTCTTTTTGGTGCTAACCTGTTCCCATCCAGCTGAATTGCAAACAATCCTTTTGTTTTAGAAATAATGGTCAATTCCTCATCAAAAAAGTTAATATCATCATCACAAAAGTATCCTCTTTCAAATCCAGAGTTCCAATTACCTTCAAAACCAACACCTGTCACGGCGCCATGACTTACAATTATGGGTATATTATTTGAATATTCATTTTTAAGAATGTTATAATATTCCTTTCTTGATTTTACACTCATGTGTTTTATGTCAATCAGAATAGATTTTGGATCATTGTCTAGTAAAGATCTGAGTACTTTCTTTCCTAATTCTGAAAATCCCTTATTTAAATTGTCATATTGATTAACCAATGGGCCCAATGGATCAAGACTGCGGGCGTGGCCACAAAAATCATTGTTAAAGTTATGGGCAAATGTGATGAATAAAGGTGAATTCTTCCATTGTTTAAGTTTCTGAACATTAGTTAATATTTCCTCCTCATTTGAGTCTTTACCATATTTTGAAAGACCCGAGTTTAGTATATGGGCACCTTCAATGGTCGTAATTACCGCAATTTCATTGTCAGAATGAAGGACATTTTCGAGTTGTTCCCAAGTGTTGATAAACTTCCATTTTTTATTTGAACCCTCAATGGCCAGGGATTGACTGCTCCCTTTCAAAAAGTTATATTCCTGTGTAAGATCTTCAAAGTAATCAAGGTGTTTTTGAATATGCCTGATTCTCCTATACCCAACACTCGTTACGAGATTGGCAAATTGGGCTGAAATCGGGCCATTTAAAGGACCGTTAATAAAAAACCCCTTTTCAAATGGATATAAGGATACAAAAGCAATCTTTACATTCGCTTTGGATAAGGTAGTAAAATCAGCTTGTGAAAATTTCGTTAATCCGGTTAAGGTATTCAATAACTTTGTAGTCACCGTCGGATTTTTCTTATGCCAGACATGTGACTTATCGTTAACACTTTTAGGAAATCCAGAAAATGAATGCCCAAAGGTTTTTAGATTCGGGTGACAGTGTAAGTCAGCGAATCTGTACTTATGTGTATTGTAATTGTTATTCATACTGTCTTACATGTTTTCTTCAAATACATCGTGGCATATTGCATTGGATTTAATTAGTTGAAAATGATAATTAAGCGCATTTTTCATAGAATACGACCGATAACCCAGGTTGTGTTGGACAGCATAGCTCTTTATGATTTTTGTGACTTCAGGTGCGTAAACCGAACTCAGTCTCGGGAATAGATGGTGAGCTAAATGAAAATTAAAATTACCGAGAAGGTTTCTGGTGAGCCAATTGCTATTGGTGACATCATTTGTTGTAGAAAATTGGTGTTCGAGCCAGCTGGTGGGTAAGTAGCCTTTGGAGTCCGGTATTGGGAATTCATTTTTTACATTCACATGAGGAGTAAGAAGAAAATTCAAGGCAAGCGTTCCGGCTATTATAAGCATAAATAACATTGCCAGAATGGATTGGATTAATGACAGACCCAAAAGATAAGGAACTACTACAATATAAAACAAATACAGGAATTTGAAGAAAAACAGGATAATGTATTCTCTAACAGGAATCTTACTCACTTTTCTAATCAGCTGTTTTTTGCTAAAGAAATCTTTGAAATCGCGGACAAGAACCCAATTAACCAGATATAAGGGATAAAATATAAAAACCATCTTATGCTGATAAGAGTGAAACTTCTTTTTTTCTTCATGAGGATAGATCCGGAAAAGACCAGCTTGTTCAATATCTGAATCCCAGCCGGCTACGTTTTGAAATCCATGGTGCATTATATTGTGCCTTCTTTTCCAGATATAACTGTTTGCACCGATCAGATCGAATACATACAATATCGCATTGTTCATCCATCTCTTTTTAAATACTAAACCATGTACAGCTTCATGTATAAGATTTAAAAATATTAATAAAGTTGTGACTCCCAATAAACCATAAAAAAGAAAAAATAAGCCTATATTTTGAGTAGAAAGAATGGCCAAAAAATATAAGAGAAAAAAAATAATAGGAAAAGAAATGGCCTTAACCTGCGCGAATATTCTTCTGTTGTTTGGAACGGTTCTAATAGCCTGATCAACTAATTGTTTAATATTTTTGTAATGATCAGAATCCTCTTTGTTTTTTAGGAAGAATATTTTCTCTTTCATAGGAATAATTAAAAGGAAATTAAGCCAGATTATTTATTAATCCAGTGTAAAATTGATTTTACTTTATAAAGTGGAATAAACTAAAGTTTTATCAAAATATAAAATACGATTATAAGATCTAAAATCAAAAATTGCAATTCAAACTCAGGATTTTGAGCTCATTCATATCTTCTCTATAATTAGGTTAATAATGAACTATTATTATCAATAATAAACCCGGATTATGACTATTTCATAATCATTGTTAAAAATCTAAATTTGATGAGCTTTTCAAATGACATATGTGGATTTTCGAAATAATTTATTGAAGGAAATGAAGTTCTTATTGAACACGATAATATCAATTTATTGTATCTGAGTTTAATCTCCAAGCCAATAATTTAAATATTTATTAAACAAGATTCGTATTAATTTTTGCATCAAGTACGAGAAAGTAAATTATAATTTGATTAAATGTTATCCAATCGTTTAAATATAGACTCCCAGGTAATTATTTATATTCATTAAATACCTGATGACTCCTGATTTTACGATATTTAAATGCAATTTTATTATATTAAGTTTGAATTCATTTTATTCATATCATGAAAATTATCCTGAGTAAAAAAGTCATTCTCTATTTGTTTTTTACTACCATACTTTTGCTTTATAATCATTCAGAAGCACAGGTAGTTTCTAAACTGATGAACCGCACAATGTCCGACGAATTTATTGTTGAACCCTCCACCCTGATCAGTGCAGGATTTGAATGGATCATTCATGGTGATGAGAACCGTAATTCCAGGGTTTCTGTCTCATATAGAAAACTTGGTGAACAAGACTGGAAGGAAGCTTTACCGCTTTTAAGAATCGGTGGGGAAAAAATATACGGGCATGGTCAGCGATGGATCTATACTACACCGGATATGTTTGCCGGAAGTATTTTTCATCTGGAACCGGGCACCAGCTATGAATGCCGGTTTATTCTCGAAGACCCTGATGGGGTTGAAGGCATTAATACACACAAGGTAACTGTAAATACAAGAAAAGAACCTGTTCCCTATCCGCATGGTCAGGTATACCATGTATATCCACCGGATTATGATGGACCAAAAGAACAACCTTCTTTTACCGGGCTGAATGAAGCCTATTACGGTGGCGGCAATCTGGGTGATTGGTGGATGGTACCGGAACCAAGGGTGCAACCAGGTGATATAATCCTGATGCATGCAGGCACTTATAAGGGTGACAGGCTGGATTATGTTGATCCGTTGGCGCTGAATTTTCATGGTGCGTATGTTTTAACGCAAAAGGGAACTTCTGAACGCCCAATAACCATAATGGCAGCCGGAGACGGAGAGGTAATCTTCGACGGCGACGGAGCCTACAGGTTGTTTGATGTTATGGTTGCTGATTATCATTATTTTGAAGGATTGACGATTAGGAATGTGGATATAGCTTTTTATGCAGGATTAAAGCGGGTAATGGGATGTAGTGGCCTTACAGTTAAAAACTGTAAAATTGAGGACACTGGTATAGGTATTATGACACATTATGCAGGTTCTAAAAACTTCTATATTGCGGATAATACCATGATCGGAAAACATGATCCAGATACTTTAGTTGGCTGGTATGGTCTGGAACATCCATCTCCTCTGACATCTTATTTCGGAGTGAAGGTTTATGGAGAAGGGCATGTGATCTGTTATAACAAGATCTCTTACTTCCATGATGCCATTTGTGTTGATACCCATGGCCTGCCGGAAGGACCGGATAAGAAATGTACTTCCATAGATATATACCGAAACGATATTTTCAATATGTCCGATGACTTTATCGAATCGGATGGAGGCATGCATAATATAAGAATCTTTGAAAACCGTGGATTTAATGCCTATCATGCCGGATTAAGTGCCCAGCCCCTGTTTGGGGGTCCTGTTTATTTTATTAGAAATATTCTTTATCATATCCCTTCAGTATCCCTGAAGTTTATGATCCGACCTGCCGGCATTCTGGCATATCACAATACATTCTGTGCAGAAACCGGAATTTATGCATTCTCCAACGGGCATTTTCGAAATAACCTTTTTCTTGGACATGACGATGAACGCCCTGACTTTTCAGGAACGACTTTTACCAACTACACCACCTTTGACTACAATGGGTATCGAACCAAGAATAATAACGGACCTGCCTACATTTGGGCGTACCCTGATGTTGAAGAACTGAACCATGCCGATAAAAGTGAACTTCCTGTTTTTAATTTCGAGGATCTAAGTGAATTCAGAAATAAAACAGGATATGAGATCCACGGTATGGAAACGGATTATGCGATCTTTGAACATGTACCCATCCCAGATGCTAAGCAAAAAGGACATGTATACAAGCTGGATGGTTACGATTTCAGGCTTAAAGAATCAGCAAACGTTATAGATAAAGGATGCAGCCTGCCCAATATAAATGATGGGTATACAGGATCTGCACCGGATCTGGGAGCACTTGAGTATGGTCAGGATGAACTTCATTATGGGCCGAGAATACAATAATTGTAATCGAAGAATAAATTCACTATGAAATTATATAGAATAAAAAGTGGGATCATCATTGAAACTGAAGGTAAATTCTATTCCCTTGGGAATGAGAACTGGGATGATTTTTTTAATGATGATGAGTTATTGAGCAAATTAAAAAAAATTACGCTTGAGCAGGAACCTGTCAAAAAAGGGGCCCTGAAAATAAAAACAGATATTATGACGCCCATACAAAATCAGGAGATCTGGGCAAGTGGGGTCACTTATTATAATAGCAAACTCGGCAGGCAGGAGGAATCAAAAAACTCAGGGGGAGGACAATTCTATGCACATGTGTATGAAGCCGAACGCCCGGAACTGTTCTTTAAAGCGACGGCATACAGAACGGTAGGCCATGGTGATGAAGTCAGGATCCGCAAAGATTCGGATTGGAATGTTCCCGAACCTGAACTCACGCTTGCCATTACTTCAAGTGGTAAAATTATTGGATTCACGATAGGGAATGATATGAGTTCAAGAAGCATTGAGGGAGAAAATCCATTGTATTTACCACAGGCCAAAACCTATGACGGTTGTGCTTCCATAGGACCATGCATATATGTGACCGAAAAGCCACTAGAAAAAGATACCAGGATTAAAATGGTCATTTACAGGGATCAGGAAATAGTATTTGATGATGAAACCAGTCTTAAACAATTGAAACGTACACCTGAAGAACTGGTTTCTTATCTATACCGGGAATCCAGCTTTCCCTATGGCTGTTTCCTTATGACGGGAACAGGGATCGTACCCGGCTCAGAATTCACATTGCAACAGGGAGACGAAATCCACATCACAATTCCTCCAATTGGAACATTAATCAATACTGTAAAATAATATCAAATGAAATTAACTGGTCATAACCTTCTAGGTAATCAATTTTCCAGCAAGGGAGATAAAAAGTTTAATGCGATCGATCCAACAAATGGTGAAAAGTTGTCGCCTGATTTTATAGAAGCCACGGTTAAGGAAGTCGATCAAGCTGCCCGGAAAGCAGCTGAGGCCTTCCAGGAATACAGGGAAACCGACGCTTTTCAACGCGCTGATTTTTTGGAATGTATTGCGCAGGAAATTGAGAAGGTCGGAGAAGCCTTGATAGAAAGATGCCACCAGGAAACAGGACTTCCTGAGGCCCGGATATCCGGTGAACGGGGTAGAACCACAAATCAATTAAAGCTTTTCGCGGGCCTTTTAAGAGAGGGTTCATGGGTAAATGCAAGAGTTGATACAGGCGATCCGGATAGAAAGCCGATACCAAAACCCGATGTCCGTACCATGCAAATAGCACTGGGACCCGTTGGTGTTTTTGGTGCGAGTAATTTCCCTTTGGCATTTTCAGTCGCCGGGGGTGATACCGCCTCAGCCCTGGCTGCAGGTTGTCCCGTGGTGGTTAAGGCACATCCCGCCCATCCGGGCACATCTGAACTTGTTGGAAATGCTATTCGGAATGCAGTTCTGGAATGTAATATGCCGGATGGTACTTTTTCAATGGTACATGGTAAATCAAATGAGGTTGGAATGGCCATCGTAAAAAACAAATACATTAAGGCAATTGGATTTACTGGTTCCTTCAGAGGCGGAAAGGCGCTCTATGATGCCGCATCTGGTAGAGAAGAACCTATCCCCGTGTATGCTGAAATGGGAAGTGTTAACCCTGTGTTCATTTTACCCGGGGCTATGAAAGCAAAAAGCGCTGAAATTGCAGAGGGACTTACAGCTTCCATTACCCTGGGTGTTGGTCAATTCTGCACCAATCCCGGACTGGTTGTTACAGAAGAAAATGAATCAAAAGAATCATTTTATAAAGAATTATCTGAATCGGTATCAAAAACAGAAGCAGGGACCATGCTGACAGAATCAATACAGGATGCATATGACCTTGCCCGCAACAATTTGCTTAATCAACCTGGTGTTCAAGAGATCGCCTCAGGAAAAGATGGGATTAAAGGATTTATCGGTAAAGCTTCGGTTTACAAGGTGGAAAGTCCTGATTTTTTAAGCAATGATGCGCTTGAGGAAGAAGTATTCGGCCCCTCCTCCCTTGTGGTCTCTGCCAAAGACAACAAGGATCTAATTGCTGTTGCCTCAAAAATGAAAGGTCACCTGACTGCCTCTTTATTTGGCCTCGAAGAAGAACTTGATCATTATAAAGACCTTATCCTCATTCTGGAACAGAAAGTTGGCCGATTGATCATCAATGGTTTCCCGACTGGAGTGGAAGTCTGTCATGCCATGAATCATGGAGGCCCCTTTCCGGCTACAACAGATAGTCGGTCGACTTCAGTAGGAACTGCATCCATATACCGGTTTACCAGACCCATTTGTTATCAGAATTTTCCGGATCATTTATTGCCGGTAGAATTACAAAAAGCGAATCCCAGAAAGGTTTGGCGTTTATATAATGGGGAATGGACCAATTAACCTGAACTTATGGTACATGATGAGGTTATCTGCTCATTTGCTTTTAAATTTTAAATTCCTTTATACAAATCGTTAAGCACTCATTTAATATGAAATCCATGAAAATGAAAATCAGTACATTCTTTTTACCATTATTTTTATGCTTTTGTATTCTCCAGGCCAATGGGCAATTTATTGAGGAATTCGAAGGCCCCTTGCCAGCAGATGGCAGCAAAATTCCGGAGGATTGGGGATATGCCACCGGGGATGGACAGGCCACCATGGATATGGTGCAATCTGATGGATATGCTTCCGTAATCGTGGATGCAAGTAAGGATAAAGGGAATATTTGGTGGGCTCTGGTCAGGGTTAAGGTACCTGGTCTGGATATCAACCAATTGATGAAAGAAGGATATGAATTGCGTGTTGAGGCAAAAATCAGAACAAGTCATGCACCCAGGCGGGTAAATCTTCATTTCAATCATCAGAGAACGACCGATTTTCATTCACACCTGATGGAGTATGATATTTCTGATACATGGAATTGGCATATAATCAGCATGACCACAAAAGATTTTGAAGTGCAGGAAGGGGATCAGATTAATGCACAAATGGCTTTAATGGATTGGGGAAATGGAGTATATCGTATTGACATCGATTATTTTAAGGTAGATGTGGTTAACCGGGAAAATTCAGGGGAGGACCTTGGGGAGCCGTTGCCCTACCACCCGCCCCTTGAAAAACCTGAAACCTTTGCATACAAACTTCCTGTTGTTGAGGATGCGACTATTGATCAGAATTTCACTGATTTGAATTTCAATAACTGGAGTGACGACGAGGAAGGCAAGGCTAAACTTCTGGCAACAGGTGGTGATCAGATCATTATTTTACGGTGGAATACAGAGGAATTCAAAGGCAGGAGGGTTAGCAGATCAGGACTACTGGAGCTTGTAACACATAATGTACAGCGTTCACCGGAATATGGTAAAGACTTTGGAATGGTCAGGATAACTGAGATCATCGGGGGAGATCCCCAATGGGAACAGGAATCGGTAACATATGACAATCTGAGAAATTGGAGGCCAATTCAAAATGTCATAAACACACAGATGATTATTGATTCCAAAGTATCACAGAAAAATGGTAGCACGACCTTGATCACACTTTCAAGACCTGTACTCCAGAGATTGATTGATGGAGAAACTTTAGGATTGGCCATAAAACCACTTGGCGCTGTACATGCTGCCTTTAAATCTATGGAAATTAGGGGTGGACAATACGCCCCAAAAATATATTTTAATCTGGAATAAGCAGGCTTAGACTTTTTATATTCCCTGTTTCCAGTGAATTATTTCTGCTGCCGGTGTATATTCTCTGTTTCCAGTCTATTCTCTAGGTTCCAGTCTGTTCTCTCGGTTCCAAGTATATTAATTCTGGCCAGGATTTAAATCTTTTTCCCCGGTGTATGATACCTGTACCAAGTTAATTATCCCTGTTCCAGGTATATAATCCCTGTTCCAAGGTGTATTATCTCTGTTCCCTGCAGGCTTCTGATATAATTCGTTTTGCACGTGCCGGATTATATACACCACAGGGACAGAACCTGGTCAGTGTGGCTGCTGCTTGCTCAGGTGTCCTTCTTCCTTCCCGTACCATTTCCAACATCTTCCTGGCCATATTAAAGGAAACCATGCCATGTCCGCACATAGTCGAAAGCAAGAGGACTTGCGAGTTAGGTAGATGATCATGGGGATCATTGACTGCCAGCGCATATTCAACACTATGCCTTTTGATGCCGCACTTATGTGCTGTTTTTACAGCATTATCAACGGAGGTACTTATGTTAACCGATATTCCGAAATTAGCGGCAATGATTTCCCGAAGGCAATCCGCAGCATCAGTTTCATTATCAAAAACAGCAGAAACGGTACCGGGCTTGACAACTCCGTCAATTACAGCTTTAAAATCTGGCTGATCAGATCGGTTCCAGTGTGAAAGTGGGCTCAGATTACCCTCAGGCGTAAGGGTTCCCCGTTGACCATTGCCAATGTTTACAGGATTATGACGTGTACATATTGTCAGAAATTCCTTAAGTTTTGGTATACAATCCTCATCATTTTTGCCTTTTGAGGGAATAGCAAAAATGATATAATCATCATTAAAACTGTCAGACTTTCCGTAGCGGTGGAGTGTATTGGTCATTATGTGATATTATCTTTTTAAAGTTTATTCTTTCTATTTGTAATTCGGCCCAGACCCAGATTGGTCTTAGCCCTTTCAAACCCAACACCAAGTTCTTCGAGTTGCGTGGCCAGTATATGATCTTCGCCCTGTTCATCACATCTTGTAGAAATCCCGATTGCCACTACTGTATCAATTCTTTGATTTACCATTTGCACTGTATCCAATACTTCTTCAATCCTTTCAATAGTTGTTTTGATCTCAACAATGGCGGATAAGATTTTCTCATTGAGGATATCGGAGCGTAGATCACCCGTATCAGTATTCGTCATCAGGTGTGTTATAGGATTGTTCTTCTCGAAAAAAACATCTTTTACAGCCAATTCTCTGGTCATTTCCTGGATTTCTGAAAAGCGAACGCCCACCCCGGGCCGGCCGAATTCAATGGTATATCCAACTTCACCGGTATCAATTCGCAGACTGACATCATTTGTTTTGACTTCTTCTGTACCTCGGCCCTTTATTCCTGTTGATTTATGTTCAATAACCGGATCCGAAAATATTTGCCTGATGAGCCTCGGCATCTGTAATTCATTCATCTCAAAAGAACTGGTAGGGCATACATCTGGTTCGGGTTCAAAACGGAATCGGAAAAATCTGGCTATTTTACGGATTGTCCTGATGAGTACCGGATTTAGATTTTCAGTGCTCATCCCCCGGTAACACGTTCCGCATTCCACGCATGCATCATCATTTATAACCGCCCGATTTATGTTGGAATCTACATAGATCGCACCCATTGGACAAACAGGAACACAATTTCCGCAAGCCACACATTTTTTATGATTGATTATCATATAATGAGTTTAAGATTTTCTTCTAAAAGAATTTTTATTAGAGAACATATAAAATATGCATCAACAAATAAAACTTGGTAGACAAAAGTAATTGTAATTCACTTATTTACAAATCCCATATTTAGTTGGTTAAAATATTCTGGCAGATTGAAGTCTGAAAACGATCCGTAAATATGGTCTTGATTAAAAAATATTTCAATATTTCTCGTATCATATAATTACTTTTAATCCATTCCCCGGGCTCATACCTGTTAAATTATTTGAGAGTTATTTAAATTTTGCTAATTTAAGATACTGTGTTGTATAATATCGTAGGATCTTGCGGGACATAGTATTCTTAGGACAGAGTATATAAAAAAAAAGAAATGACTAAAACAATTGGAATTATTGGACTTGGACGTACTGGTCTTCCGATAAGTCAGGCTTATATGAAAGAGGGATATGAGGTATATGGTTATGATATCCGGAAAGATGCAATTTCTTCATTTGAAGCATCAGGCGGGCATCCGCAGCTTAGCCCGGAAGCCCTGGCAAGAAATTGTGATGTCATTCTTATTCTTGTTCTTAATGATCAGCAGGTAATTGAAACAATTGAAGGAGAAAATGGGATCCTTAATGGTATGCAACCCGGAGGAATAATTGTATGTATGAGTACGATAAACCGAAAGAACCTCGAAAAAATGGCGGAAATTTGCTTCCGGAAAAGTATACGATTTGTTGACTGTCCATTCACAGGGGGTCCGGCAAGGATTCCACAGGCCAATCTTACGCTTATTGCCGCAGCACCTGTGGATGTAATGAATATTATATCCCCTGTCCTAAGGGTAATTGGAAATATAGAGGTGGCAGGTGAAAATCCTGGTCAGGGACAGGCTGTAAAACACTGTAACCAATTACTGGTTGGTGTTACCCATGCTGCTGTAATGGAAGTGATCACTTTAGCCCGGGCCTTAAAACTCGACCCGGAAATGGTATGCAAGGTAGTTGGTTCAGGAATTGCAGGAAGCGATTATTTTCGTCTTTTATCTGAAAGTGTATTGTCAGAAACTCCATCGCCGGGAGGATTAGGCCAAATGTGCAAAGATGTATCCATTGTGGTAAACACAACCCGGGATGTAAAATTTCCAGCTTACTTGGCTAATGCCACAGGCCGGTATTTCGAAGAGGCTAGAAAATCGGGATTAGAAGATCGTGAAGGATCCGCTCTAATAGAAGTTGTTGAAAATATTTCAGAAAAGGATTAATTAATCATTTATTGGATCTGAAATATATAATATGCAATTACCAATGAATGAAATCAAAATTATAGCTGCCGATCTATTGTGGAATGGCATACAGGAAAGGCCTGTATCCAATAGTGCTATAATCATAGAAGGAGGATTCATAAAAGAGATTACTCCGGTTCGCGAACTGCCAGCCTGGGCATTAGCGCATGTAATTGAGCTACCTGGAGCTACTTTAATGCCGGGAATGATTGATAGCCATACACATCTCTCAATGGATCCTA
>CBDUBA010000016.1:0-57603 GCA_965365275.1 uncultured Cyclobacteriaceae bacterium
CGATATTAAACAATACCTCCTGTGATTCAACTGTGGTCAATGGACAGATAGAACTTTTGGTTTCTAAAGATCCCGCAGATTCAACCGCCGCTTCAACTTATTCATCGTTCTGGACGACTACAGCCTCAACCACGCCGCCTGGTGAGTCAGGGGTAAGTGCTGGCGTTTTTGGTCCATATGGCGGTCTGAATATGGGTACATATGAGGTGACAGTAAGCGACGATAATTCCACTTGCGAAACAACTGAATCTTATGAAATTTATAGTACACCACCGGAGATTTCGGTAGATGAAACTACTCTGGCAGTAATTGACAAATATTATTGCGTCCCGAGCGGTCAAATTGAGATAACTAATATTCTAGTCAATGGTGCCCCTGAACCACTAGGAGATTTTACGTATGAATGGTTCGATGGTGCTACAAATTTAGCTTCAAATACCGCAATCGGTCCACCTGCTGAAACTGAAAGATTGGATTCAACCAACTATGCAAACATTCATGAGGGGACATATTATGTTGTCGTTACCAAAGATACCGCCGGTACGGGAGATGGATTAGGTTGTGAAAGTGCTCCGTTCGGCCGAGAGATACTCGATCGAACCATTGATCCATCCATACTATTAACTCCGGGAGAAAATTTAGCATGTGATTCAAGTTTCTCAACAGGAACGCTAGCTATTGAATTAAATACAGGAGGATCCATAGCCAGTGATTATGCATTGTCAATCAGTAGCACGGCACTTCCTGGTCCCATAACGGATTCTACAGGTGTTGGCGGAACATATAACCTGATACACCTAAGTCCTGGACCTTATGAAGTTACTGTTCGTGATTTAGATAATCAATGTGCCTCTACATCTATCCGGACTATTGAAGATCATCCGGTGATACCTTATATAGAACAACCAGATTTAACCATCCTCGATCAATTGATTTGTGCGAATGATGGAAGTATTTCTGTGGATTCTGTCAGGGTGAATGGCCTGGCCGAGATCCCTGGAACAAATCCGGGCGAAGTAAACTATGTCTTTACCTGGTATGCCAACCAACCCACCCCACCTGATCTGGGTGTGAATGGAAATGTTCTGGATACCAGCAACTATGCTTCAATGCAAGCAGGAATATACTATTTCACGGCGTTAAGAGATAATAATGCGCACGAACCAGGAGAAGGTTGTGAATCCTTACCCTACGCTGTCGAGGTAGAAGACCTGACTGTTGATCCGACCATAATGTTGGCACAAATGGCCAACCAGGCCTGTGATCTGGCTTATGCGACTGGATCACTGACCCTGAATGTCAATACTGGTGGTGCAACCTCTAGTGATTACGAGTATACTATATCAAGCACCGTACTGGGTGTTCCATTCAATGGATTTACAAATGATGATGGCACACCGGAAAGCTGGACAGAGATCAACCTGGGACCAGGACAGTATAATGTATCGGTACAGGATGTTGACAATTTCTGTGTAAATAATGGAACGATAACCATCAATGATAATCCGGCCGTACCATATGTGGAATCAGTAGACCTGACCATATTACCACAGACTATCTGTGCTAATGATGGAAGCATTACGGTAAATTCAATCCGGATCAATGGTGTTCCTGAAACACCGGGCAGCAATCCAGGAGAAGTGAATTACTTATTTACCTGGTATGAAGACCAGGTAGCGGCTCCGGACCTTGGCGTGACAGGTAATGTGCTGGATACTACGACCTATGCAGGAACCCAGGCAGGCACCTATTATTTCACGGCATTGCGTGATAATGATGCCAATGAACCAGGCGAAGGATGTGAAACCGCACCATTCCAGGCAGATATTAATGATGTCAGTGTAGATCCAACCATCAACCTGATTGCATCTGCCAACCAGGCCTGTGACCTGAGTTATGCTACTGGTTCACTAACAATGAACCTGACTACTGGAGCTGCTCCAGCGAGCGATTATGACTTTACGATAACAAGTGCTGCCTTAGCAGGTCCGATAAATGGATTAACCAATAGTGACGGCACACCGGAAAGCTGGACAGAGATCAACCTGGGACCAGGACAGTATAATGTATCGGTACAGGATGTTGACAATTTCTGTGTAAATAATGGAACGATAACCATCAATGATAATCCGGCCGTACCATATGTGGAATCAGTAGACCTGACCATATTACCACAGACTATCTGTGCTAATGATGGAAGCATTACGGTAAATTCAATCCGGATCAATGGTGTTCCTGAAACACCGGGCAGCAATCCAGGAGAAGTGAATTACTTATTTACCTGGTATGAAGACCAGGTAGCGGCTCCGGACCTTGGCGTGACAGGTAATGTGCTGGATACTACGACCTATGCAGGAACCCAGGCAGGCACCTATTATTTCACGGCATTGCGTGATAATGATGCCAATGAACCAGGCGAAGGATGTGAAACCGCACCATTCCAGGCAGATATTGACGATATTAGTGAGGATCCATTGCTGGCTTTGAGTATGACGGCTAACCAATCATGTGATACCTCAGTGGTCGCGAGTGGAACGATCAGGGCTCTTGTAACTCCAAGATTGAATAGTACTGACAGGTTTAATTATAACTGGACAGCTTTCCCAACGGATAGACCGGATCAATATGTGGATACGGATAGCCTCGATGTGACTTTTGCCAACCGAAGCTTCGGACAATACACATTACAGATTGAGGATGTCTTTACACGATGTATTGCTACAAGTTCTATAACCGTTACCAATAATCCTTTCACGCCTATCATTGATGATTCAGACTACCTGGTCGAAGATCAGTCTGTATGTTTCAATGATGGAAGCATAACAGTGATTAGCATTATACCTGGGGATACTTCGCAATATGATTTTGCCTGGTATGAAGGTCTGACGAATTTGAATAATGACAACTCAATTGCTGGTGTGACTGCAGGTATTCTCGATACAATGACATACGCATCAATCCAGGCGGGTGATTATTATTTCACCGCTACCAATGTGGATTCTACCCTTGCCATTGGTTATGGCTGCGAGACAGCACCTGTATTGGCGACAATCAATGATATAAGTGTTGATCCAGTGATCAACTTAGTCTCAACAGCAAACCAGAATTGTGATTTGAGCTTTGCTAATGGTACACTGTTGGCTGATGTCACGACAAATGGGGTGCCCGGTCCCTCATACAGCTATACCTTAACTTCAAGCGTTCTTGGATCTCCGGTTGATTCATTATTGAATGATGCGCAGGTATTGTATGATAGCCTGATGCCAGGGAACTACAATGTTTTTGTAATTGATGATATAACACAGTGTGTAGCAAACAGGAGTATGACTGTAGATGACAGCCCTGTATTTATAGAAGTTACAGATATTAACTATACGGTTACAGATCAGATATACTGTGCGCCTGATGGAAGTATAGTCATTGATGATATTTCTGAAAATGGAATTTTACAGAACCTGGCTGATTATACCTATGTATGGTATCAGGGAGAAGCCAACTTAAACGGTAATAATCCTATAGCGGGTGTCCCGGATAGTTATTTGGATACAACGAATTTTGCAACCATCGGAGCCGGGGATTACTATTTCACAGTGACAAAACTGGCTTCTGCAGCCAGACCAGGGGTAGGTTGTGAAAGTGCACCGCTCAGAGCAGATATTTTTGATCTTCATACGGATCCGAATGTTACATTCAATTTAATTACTAATACAAGTTGCGATCCAACTAATCCGAATGGCGTAGTTCTGGCTACTGCTTATGAAAATGACGGAACGGATACAGATATTTATTCCTTCGTATGGACATATAATGGCGGAGCACTCCCTGCCGGAGTGGTGCAAAATGATAGTCTGAACACAAGTCAGTTGGACATGGCCCCTGAAGGACAATATCAGTTGATTATTACCAATACCTCCAGAACACAATGTTTTGTTAATGGTGGAACCACACTGGATATTGATGAATATGCCGAAGTGCCTAATATTATTGTGGTTGATGTGACGGATCCGCTGTTCTGTTATCCAACCGGTGCATTGGAAGTAACCCAAATCACTGTAAATGGGCAGCCAGCTAATGTGAATGATTTCGAATATGACTGGTACCAGAGTAATTTCACACCCGGTGACCTTATACTGGACAGCCTGGGTAATCCGGTAACCAGTTCGTTACTATCAGATATAAATCCCAATGTTTATTATGTAATAGCCAGAGATACCATTACGCTTTGCGAGTCCCCACCAAAAGAAGCTGTGGTATCTAATGCTAATATCGTTTATCCTGTGATACATATCACACAATCTGCTCCTCAGACTAGTTGCGATCCGATGCAACCCAATGCATCACTGATGGCAACCGCAGATGGAGGCAATGACGATACGAATCCAAATTATCAGTTTGCCTGGTTCAATAGCCTGGATGGTTCTGGATCGCCGATCGCAAACACAAGTACAATATATGGATTAGGAGCAGATAATTATTCGGTATTGGTATTTAACACGATCACGGGATGTAGCTCATTGGATTATTATATTACAGAAGATGATATTTTAAATAGTCTTCCTGTGGTTTCTGTTGCTGCCGCTCCTCAGACAAACTGTATCGTGGATAATGGAAGTGTATCAGCGCAGGTTATAAATTATACCGGGAACTTCCGCTTTGATTGGTATATAGGCGATGTTGTTGGAACTGTTGCAGATTTTACAGGACAATCGATTAGTCCATTGCCTCCTGGATACTATACTGTCACAGCAACAGAATTGGATACCACGTATTGTAGCTCTGAACCTGTAATTGTAGAGATAAAGGATGAAAGAATGGCGCCGGAGGTAATGATAGAGGAAGACAATCCTTTAACCAATTGCTGGATCACGGATCCGAACGGTCAGTTCAGCGCCACGGTAGGTGGCATGGTGGGAGGATATACCTTCGAATGGTATGTAGGTACAGACACCATCGGTATACCGGATCATGTGGAGGCAACTTATTCAGGATTGTCACCGCAATCTTATACCCTGGTCGTAACAGATAACCTGACCAATTGTGCGGTAGTCAGGTCAGTTGATCTGACAGACAGTACGATAGCACCTCCTGTTGCCGATCCGGAAGTAGTCCAGCATTTATTGAGTTGTATAGAATTGGATGGTTGGGTCAGAGCATCTGTGGGAGGAAATACAATTGATTATACCTTCGATTGGTCTGACGGATCTTCTGTCAATGATCCTCCGGACTGGTCCGGAATTAATTACAGAGACCTGGATGCAGGCATTTATACAGTAACTGCTCAGGATATTATTACAGGTTGTATATCAGACGGGCGCCAGGTAGAAGTTCTGGATCAGCGGGAAATGCCAATGTTTAGTTTCGAGATTGTACCAGCCCGTTGCGAAAATTCTGATGGCAGTGTTGAAATTGTCTGGGAAAACGATGTGCCTATCGGCAATACAACATGGTATGACTCTGAAACCGGTCAGCATATAGAAACTGGAAGTGCAATTTATGAGTATCCTCCCGGGTGGTATGAGGTCGTTGTTACCTCCGTATATGGATGTGAGGAAATACAGGAAGTTGAGATCCCAACTGAAATATTTGAGTTCAACGGTGTCTCAGCCAATGGTGATGGAAGAAACGACTATTTTGATATAGCTTGTATATCCATGTTCCCGGATAATCATGTAAGAATATATAACAGAGCAGGACAACTGGTCTATGAAGAATTTGGATACAATAACATGGATAAAGCCTTTACCGGTATCGGGGAGAATGGAGTATACCTTGCCGGAAGAGAATTGCCGGATGGAACCTATTTTTATATAATAGATAAAAGAGATGGTTCGGATGCAATCGCCGGCTACCTCGAACTAATCAGATAAAACATGAAGAAAAAGATTTTCTATATTATTCTATTGTTGATGATTTTCTCCGGAAACCTCAAGGGGCAACCTCATCCTGTTTCTTCATTGTATATGTTTGATCAGTTGTTGATTAATCCGGCTTTCTCAGGTGTTCCTGTTCAGTTTAGTGCTACTTTTATCCATCGTGATCAATGGGTGAACCTGCCGGGTGCTCCGAAAACCAACTCTTTCACCATGCAATCTTCTTTTTTCAATACCAAGGTAGGTGTTGGATTGATCTTCACCAATGACAAAATTGGTATACATGATGATTACGGAATCTATGCTACCTATGCATATCATCTTCCTATTACGGATAAATCGAAATTGTCCATGGGATTACAAGCGGGTTTCAATCATTTGTCGAGTGACTTCACAAAGTTAAACATTCGTGACATGAGCGATCCTAATTTGTTTGGGCGGGTAACGAAGATGAATCCAAATTTCGGTGCCGGATTATATTATTATGCTGAGAACTTCTATATGGGATTTTCCGTACCCTTCATGCTTGAGAATAAGCTTGTGGATGTCGAGAGTGTACTTAGTGAAGCCAAACAATCCCGGAATTATTACCTGAACGGGGGCTATACGTTTGCACCAGATTTAAATTTTAAGATCACCCCTTCCGTACTGGTCAGGTTCCAGGAGGGAGCACCTCTTGGAGTAGATGTAAATGTAATGTCTTCATATAAGGAAATTGTTGGTTTGGGTATGTCTTATCGAAGCAGTGATGCATTTATATTTTTGTTTCAATTGAGGTTATTCCAGAACCTGCACCTGGGATATGCCTATGATTATACCTTATCAGATCTCAACCAATATTCGAAAGGATCTCATGAGATCCTGCTGAATTACAGGTTCCGTATTCCGGGAATACATAAAGGACTTTTATGTCCGGCATATTTCTAAAAGATTTTCTTCTTACGAAACAGATCACTGATTATATTACAGGCAAATATTAAGCATATTTGTGTGATTATAGAATTCTGAGGATGTTTGTATTGCTTATGGCTCAGTGTATGAAATTGATCAGAACCATTTTATTTTTTTTTATCCTCCTGGAATTGCTCCCCCTGCAAGGGTATAGCCAGAATGTTAACAGATATGAAATAATGGGCAGATGGGAAGTGGTGAAGGTAACAGAGAACGAGCAGGATATTACTGCCTCATTCGATAATAACGCCCAGCGATGGATTGAATTTGTAAGCGATGACCGGTATAATAGTGATGGTTACCCGTTTGGCAGGTATGATGGAGAATACCAGCTGAATGAAAGTTCTGGATCATTATTTCTCAAATCCGGTTCAACAGGCACAAAAGGCATAAAATGGATAGTCAGTTATGATGGAGAATTCCTGATTCTGAAAGGTACCGGGCAATTGCAGTTATATAAGTTCTTCCTTAGAAAAACATTTTAGCTTTAAACAGGATCCTCTTATTCTCTTTCCCGGGAATTATATTATTTTATTCACCGGGAACTATTTTATTTTTCTCCCTGGGGAAATTATTTTATTCAATCCTCAGGGAATCATATTACTCGTGCCACTGAGGACTTGTTTTACTCAATCCCAGGTTGAATTAATTTATTAACTCAACCTTGAATTATTTTACTTCCCCGCGGGAATTATTTTATTCACCCCCCCGCGGGAATTGTACTACTCATCCCTAAGGGAATTAACCGGGTTGGAAGCCGCTGCTTTTAAAGATTGATAGGTAACTGTTAACCAGGCAATAACTAAGGAGATTAAACCGGATAAAACATAAATCCAGATGCCGGGGACTACTTTATAGGCAAATCCTTCCAGCCATAATTTTACAACATACCAAGCAACTGGTGAAGCAATTAAGAAGGCAATAAGGACCAGTTTTCCGAAATCTTTTGAAAACATCATAATAATGCTGAAGATGGATGCACCAAGGACTTTTCTTATACCGATTTCTTTAATTCTTTTTTCTGCTGTAAAGGCTGCCAATGCAAACAGACCAAGACTGGCGATAAATATAGCGAGTACAGCAAAAACACTGAATATCTGACCTGTTTTCTGCTCTGTATCATACATGATCCTGAATTCATCATCCAGAAATGAATATTGAAAAGGCTGATCTGGTGCCATTTCATTCCAATTTGTTTCCAGGGCATTAATTACCGCTTTCGTATCTGAACTGTTAAACCTGAACGATGTTTTACCCGTACTTCTTTCTAGTATCATGCAGAGTGATCCAATGTTCTCTTTTAATGATTCCCAGTGAAAATTTTCAACTACCCCAATGATCCTGTAGGTTAATACGGCATCCGGATCAAATGAATCAACATTTTGAATATTGGAAAAAGTTTGTATTTCCTGCCCGATCGGATTCTCCCAACCTAAAATCTCAGCAGCTTTCTCATTGATTAGAATCCCGGTTGAATCACTTGGGAAATCCCTGGAAAAATTTCTTCCTTTTATAATCTTCATCCCCAGTGTTGATATATAGTCATGGTCGATTCGCCATTGTTGCAGATTTATTGAATTATCAGCAGTTGATTGACCTTTTTTAAAGAAACTGGTATTATTCCGGTTTGAATTTGAAACCGGAATAAATCCTGAAATGGTCCCTGATTTAATGATTGGGTTTTTGATCATTTCATTTTTGAATGATTCTAACTGTTTATCAATAACATAGGTATCGTGTAATACAATGACCTGGTCTTTATTGAATCCCAGCTTTTTGTTTTGTATATAATCCAATTGATTATATACTGCTATGGTCCCGATAATTAAAATAATGGAGATTGAAAATTGAAATATAACCAGGATGTTACGAATCAAGCCGCTATTTGAACCTTTAAAGCCCGATCCGCTTAATATTGCGATTGGTTTGAAAGAAGAAAGGAAGAAAGCTGGATATATACCAGCCATAAATCCAATTGAAATGCCCCCTCCTAATATGATTGCCCAGAAAACCAGGGATGTGTAGGGAATATATAATTCAACTCCGGCAAGATTATTAAATAAAGGGAGTAAAATTTGTGCCAGCAAAATAGCTGCCACCACACCAATAAGTGATATCAATATCGATTCAGCCAGGAACAATCTGATTAGATGAATTCTGTATGAACCAAGCACCTTGCGAATCCCAACTTCTTTTGCACGATCCGCTGACCTGGCGGTTGAAAGATTCATGAAATTCATGCATGCCAGGATGAGGATAAATAGTGCAATAGCAGAAAAAATATAAATATATTTGATATCGCTGTTCGGGCTGATCTCGGCTACCAGGTCTGATTCTAGGTGTATGGTAGTAAGTGGCTGTAAAAAGAAATAAGCCTTATTTCCCTGCTGTTCAAATTCTTCCATTGTAAATCCCATGATCTGCTTTACCTGTTGTCCGGCAAATTTCATAAACATATCATTTATCTTATCAAGGACAAGTTCAGGATCGGATCCCTCAGACATCACAAAATACGTATGGAAGTTGTTGCTGATCCATATCTCACTTTTACTTTCATCGAGCCCTTTCATCGATAACATAACATCGAATTTCAAATGGGAATTATCCGGCATATCCTCAAAAATCCCGGTAACTTTTACCGTTCTGTTGTTGTTCAATATCAATGATTGATTGACCGGATCTTCATCACTAAAGTATTTCCTTGCTGCAGATCGGCTTAAAATTACTGAATTCGGATCTTCCAGACATTTGTCCTTATTCCCTTTGATCAAAGGGATGTCAAATACGCTAAAAACACTTGGATCTGACCAAATCACGCCGTCCTGCTTAATGTTTTCGCTGTCCGGGTCATCTCTTTTTATCAGAAAACTACCCCAACTTCTAAACCTGGTCGAAGCGACGGCTTCAGGTATTTCTTCTAATAAGGTTTTGGCGAGTGGGGCAGGGGCCACGGCATACCTGTCTTCTTTCCCCCCAAACTTCAAATGAAATCCAACCCTGTATATGTTATCTGATTGTTCATGGTTTTTGTCAAAGCTTAGCTCATAGTGTACGTACAATGAAATTAATATGATGCAGCATAGACCAATGGCTAATCCACTAATATTTATTAAAGAATAGAATTTTTGCTTGATAAGATTTCTGAGTGCGACCTTAATATAGTTGTTAATCATCATTGACTTTTATTTGTGATATTTAAGAATAGAGTCCTTACTTGCTATCCATGCTGAAGCAAACGAACATAATTGGATTGACGAATAAAGCCTTTAGTTTTTAGACATTATATGTTGCATCAGGTTACATAATCGGGTGAAAATTTTTTTTTCAAACTTAATTATTGAATATTACATTAATTAAATTCTTATCATGATCATTGGAATTGATATAGGAGGAACCACAACTGATATTGTCGGACTTAAAGATGGTGAAATAATCGAACCACTTACCGTAAAAGCCGACGATCCCATAACTTCAGCTGCCGGGGCATTGGGTAAGTTTCTTGAAACATTAAATATCTCCCTGGGGGAAATTAAAATTATCTCCGCGACCGGAGTGGGAGCCAGTAAGGTGAAAGACAACCTGTTTGGAATTCCAGTGAAGGTAGTGGATGAGTTCCATGCCATCGGAACAGCCGGGTCATTTCTTTCAGGCTTGAAAAAGGCAGTGGTGGTGAGTATGGGTACAGGCACAGCCCTTGTAACTGTTGATGGTTCAAAAATTGTGCACTGGGGTGGAAGTGGTGTTGGTGGCGGTACCCTGATAGGTCTTGCCGGTAAGATGCTGAATATAAAGAGCCTGGACACATTGGTTGATAAGGCCATGAGAGGAAATCTTGAAAATGTGGATCTTACAGTGGGCGATATAGCAGGTGGAGCGCTTGATAATCTTCCAGCATCTATCACGGCTTCAAATTTCGGAAAAATGTCAGACCAGGCTATGGATGAAGATATTGCCCTGGCCATAATTAACCTGGTGGCTCAAACTATAGGTGTAATGGGGATTGCAGCTGCCAGGGCGAGCAACATTCAGGATATCATTTTAACCGGGAAACTTGCCGGAATAGCCCCTTTAAAAACGGTACTTGAAAGAGTTGCCGATTTGTATAATACAAAATTTATAATTCCTGAAAATGCTGGTTTTGCAACAGCTATAGGTGCAGCAATTTATATTAGCCGGTCCTAAAAACTCCACCTGAAGCGCCAATACAGCAAGTTTGGCAAATCCCCATACTGGGTATTTTCATCACCCAGGAAGAATTGAGCAAATAATAATAATTCCAGATTATCCTTCACCGAGAAAGTCAACCCAGGGCCAAAAAAGAGGGAGCCATCAAAAGGATTCACTATCGCTGCAAAATTTCCATTGAATAAGGGCGTGAAAGGGTACGAGACCTGCCCAAAGATCTCCGCCCTGGAAGGTGTGAGGCTCTGGGCTGTTGTTCCACCTATAAATACCTCTTCATTAAAACTGATATCTTCCGTATTCCCCTGGCTGTTGAATATGATTGAAAGCTGACTGTAAAGTTGGTTTTTAAAGGTGTAATCCCCGGATATCGAAAAAACAACCTGATGCCTGTTGGTAACGGTGTCATCATTACTATAAAAGTATGAAACCTCACCCCTGAAAGCTCCGCCGCCAAGATTCCCGGACCAGCCGGATCCGATTACCCAGTCATTTCTAACATATCCTCCTAAAAACTGAATATCATACTGCCATTTATTGAACTCATAAAGGCCTGAAAATGCCATGCCTTCGACAGAGTCTGCCAACTGATACACCAGCTCAGCATGCGAGGTGTAGCCGGTATAATATTTTGCCCTTACGGCATCACTCCCCGGCCTTTCTTCATAGTCGAAATCAAAATAAGAATAGGCATTGAAAAGGTCATTGGGATTCCAGATCAGGTTCTTTCCCCAGTTAATCCGCTGACGCCCGATGGTTGCTTCCAGATTATTTTTTTGATAATTGACATATAAGCGGTCAATGGTAGTATTCAAAACATAGGAATCTCCTTCTAACCAGTTAAATGATAAGTTGAAAAATCCCGGATCAGCGGTAAGATTATTTGCATAATCCGGAATAAGCTTAATGAAATCGCCATATATAAAACGATTTCTGATACCTGCCGCTATCTTCCAGTCATCTCCGGGATAATACCTCAGGTTGAACCGGTTATGGATCAGGTTATCAATCAACCAGGTCTCCTGAAAATCATCATAAGCAACAGTCTGCATAAACTTTAGATACCCGTCATAGGTAAATCTCTTTGGTTTATATTCCTGGCCAAAAATGACGGAGGGGAATAGCCCGATAGAGCAAATGAGAATAAAGAAAGATCTTAAAAAATATTTCATTATATCAGCTAAAGAACTACCTGGATTCGTCGCTCAAGATCTTTCCGTCTTCAATGGTTATGATCCTTCTAGCCTTCTTCACTACCCTGGCATCATGGGTTGAAAAAATAAAGGTGATCTTCTCTTCTTTATTAAGTTTTTCCATTATATCGAGAAGTGTTTCTGTCGATTTCGAATCCAGATTGGCCGTTGGTTCATCTGCTAGAATAAATTTTGGTTTTGAAGCCAAAGCCCTCGCAACTGCAACCCTTTGCTGTTGCCCCCCGGATAGTTTCGAAGGCCGGCTATCCAGGCGATCTCCGAGACCAACTTCCTCCAGTAACTCTTTTGTTCTTTTTTCACGTTCCTGTTTTGACTGGCCCTGAAGCTGCATGATAAATTCTACATTTTCCTTTGCTGTGAGCACAGGGATCAGGTTGTAGGCCTGAAACACAAATCCAATATTCCTCAAGCGGAAATCGATCAGTTTTCTGGATTTTAGATCCCATATGTTAACACCGTCGACAACCACTTCCCCGGAAGTAGGCCGGTCCAAACCACCCAATAAATTTAAAAAAGTTGTTTTGCCAGAGCCGCTGGGCCCTACAATGGCTGTAAATTCGCCTTCCTCTACGGTTAAATCTATTCCATTCACAGCCCTGACCTCTACATGGCTCCCATTATAGATTTTATAAAGATCTTTGATTTCAATTACGTTCATTATATTAAAATTTTTCGGTTCAAAATTATTCTGTTCTTAAGGCATCAGCCGGATCATTTTTTAATGCTTTATAAGCAGGATACAGTGATGCGAGGATCCCGGTTAGGATGACCAGGATTGTGACATTGATCAATAAACTAGTATCGAGACTAGTATAAGTAAAAGTCCCATACCCGATATCAGAATAGGCATCTCCCCATACTGTCAGATCAATCTTATGCGTTTCAAAATATTTGGAGACTAATGAGCCGAGTATTATTCCCAATACTCCCCCTGTTAACGCCAGCAGAATGGTCTCTATAACGATCATCATAAAAACTCTCAGTTTATTCATCCCAATTGCCATTAACATTCCAATTTCTTTTACCCTTTCAAGTACAGCCATAAGCATGGTATTGATTATACCAAAGAGTAAAGCGAAAAGTATGATTATGATAAAGATGTACATCATCAGATCCATAGCCTCATTCAGGTAGCTCATTTCGGGGCTTAATTCCAACCATGACATAACTTCCAGGCCACTGAACTCCTTTTTGATGCTATCCTGAATTTCCGGCACATTTTCATTGTTGTTTACAAGGATGGCTATCTCGTGGGATGCATTTTCCGGAAGGTTCATAAGTCTTCGGATGCTTTGGTCGAGTACAAAGACATTGGATTCATCAAAAATATTATTCTCAGTATTAAATATTCCTACTATTCTGAATGCACCCGCAGTAATATTATTATCGATGTCCTGAAGGGTCAGGACGACTTTTGATCCTTGTTTTACATTCAGTTTATCAGCCAGTTTACGCCCGATTATAATTGGATTTCGACGTTTTTCTTCAAAATAATTGCCTTCAATCAGTTTAGAATACAGATTTGATACAACACGTTCATTTTCAGGTCTTATGCCCGAGATCTTTACCCCGGAAGCAGTTTCAGCAGAAGCGATCATTGAGAATATTGTAATTCGGTTGCTCACCCCAATTACATCGGGTAATTTGGATACTTTATCGGCTACTGCAGTGGCATCTGGTATGAATTTAGAAATATCATTTGCCTGTCTGTATTCAGGCAGGTGAATTTGAATATGTGATATTTCGGTCTTGATCACCTTGTCTATTCGTTGTATCGCGAGGCCTTTAAAAAATGCAGAGGAGAATACCCCGGCACATATACCCAGGGCCAGGGCTATTATTATTACGATGCTTCGTAGTTTGTTTCTCCAGACATTCCGCCATGATATTGAAAAAAGCATATCTATATTTTTATGTTTTTATGCCCGAAGGGCTAAGTGAATTTTCATATTATTTGCTGTGATCACTGGATAAATTGCAATAACTGCTGTGATCACAAATACGGTTATTACCTGGTTATAGAAAACAGATGGTAACCAGGAAAAATACAATAAGGGTTCAATACCCATATCTGTAAAAGTCTTACCGGCATCTCCCGGGATAGGGATCGGATTATTATAATAATAAGCTATGATGGGTATAGAAAAGGCAAACCCTACCAATACCCCGATAAATCCAATGTAAACCGTTTCAAAGAACAGGATCGAAGCTAATCTGAACCTTTGCATCCCTATCGCGATCATCACCCCCATTTCTCTTTTTCGGTCAGCAACCATCATCATGATAGTTCCAAAGATCCCAAATCCAATCACCACATATAAAATTGCCTTCATAAAGACACCTCCTGCCCGGTCAGCCTCCACCATTTGCAGGATCTCAGGGTGCATCTCATCCCAGGACATGATGCTATAGGGTGATTTGATAACTTCTTCAAGTTTTCTTTTTGTTTTCTGAAGTTGATACTGGTTGTCCACCATCAGGACAAAAGAAGTCAGCCGGTTCTCACAGGTAAAGAATTCCTGACAGTTGTTGAGCTCCATATAAATGGTCTGCTTATTCAATTCAGGAGATGGAAATTTCAGGATTCCGCGGATAGGGTATTTCCCTGCAGCGCTTACTCCATGATAACCCTGCCCGATCATTACGAGTGTGTCTCCCACAGAAAGCTGCAGGTATTTGGCCAGGTCATAACCAACGAGAAGACCCTCATCTTCTTCAGTAAGATATTCCCCCTCACTGATCCATTTACTGATTTCTGTGATCTGGTTTTCTTTTTCCGGATCTATGCCCAGAATTATGGATCCCCTGGTAATTTCTTCACTGGAGGCAAGAGCGAAGAATTCCAGCCTGGGTGCATAATTGACTATTTCGGATACCCCTTCGATATCCTGTACCAGTGTCTGGCCAGCCTCGAAAGTATTGTTAATGGTTTTATTATCCCAGTATTCTTCATGATGTACCTGTATGTAACCTGAATAAAACTTAACAATGTTATCGATCATCGAACTGTAAGATCCCTCCTGCATGGATGACATGACGGTGGATAGGAGTACACCGAAAAATATCGAGGCAACAGTTATCAAGGTTCTTCTTTTATTTCGCCACAGGTTCCTCCAGGCCATTACTATATTCGATTTCATCTTTAGTGATTTATTAGATTAAAATGTTTCTTTAAAAGCATGATCATATCATCTTACTCTTTGCATATTTTGCTGAGAGAAAAAATTCTCCGGTATCGGATCATCAAAAGTTGCTGATAAAATATTAATCACCGTTTTTTTTCCTTCTTCGTCAGCAGGTATCATCTCAAGGTGTGTGGGGATTTCCCTGTCATCCATTTGCCTGATATTGGATTGATTCATTATATTCACCAGGTATTCATCTTCGTCGTAATATTCCACCTTGAGCTGGTTATACTCTTTATCTACCCAGGAAATTATCTTCCCCCATACTACTGGTGCTTCAGGTTTAGGATTAAGCTCCAGTTTCCAACAGGAAGTTCCATTAATATCTTCCTCGCCCAGATAATTATGCTCGTAATCTATTACAATCGATGATTCCCTGACCAGGTCATCATTAGTGAAATCAGAACCCATCCATGACTGCATCATCATGGAAGGTGGGATTTTGATCATACGTTCAATAGAAGGCACCCAGTTCCACATCTCTTTGTCCCTTTTAAGGAATACCTGGCCTTTCTCTTTTGCGGGCGATGTAATCAGGATCAAGGCATACGTGGTACCTTTCGACCAGCTCTTCAATGTGACAGCCCGTTCCCAATCGGGACGAACGATCTTCATCTCCATTTCCTGGTAGCTGTAGTTACCACGCATCTTCTGATCTACTTTTTTAATGATTTCCAAGGCATCTTGCGCCTCTGTGAATCCGGGAAAAATCACGAAACTTAACACTGCCAGGACCGATATTGCTCTAAGGTTTCTCATTCAAATTTCTATATTTAATAAGTTCGAAAAATTGATAAAATATTTCATTAAAGTATTTTTCAAGATTTTTTTCCTTGTTTTGAAAGGAATAAATGATCATTATTCCCTCCATCAAACCACCGATATGTTTGCTTAATATCTCAGGATTTAAGTTGGGATCTATCTCATTATTTGACTGGGCAATTTGAATCCACCCGGTGATGCTGTCCAGCCATAATTCGTAATAATTACTGACTTTCTTTCTGATATCATCTGATCGGATTGCACTTTCAAGTAACGTGTTATAATAACTGATCATTGGATTTTCAGGACCGATCATTGTTTCAATTTCAGAGGCAAATTCAATGAACATGGTAAGTATCTGTAACAGATTCGATTTGAATGAGAGGTCTTTATTGTAAGTGAGGTCAAAGGAAGCCATGTACGAGAAAAAGTATTTATCGAGGGTTTCAAAATAAATCTGATCCTTGCTTTTGAAATAATGATAAAAAGCACCTTTCGATAATCCGCTTGCTTTTACCAGTTCGTTCATGGTAATATTCCCATATCCTTTCTTCAATATTAACTTGAGGGCGGTAAAAAGTATATGTTCTCTGGTACTTGTCATTACAAACCGACCGTTTGGTATGTTCTATATTAGAATACGGATGTAACTGTCAAGGGTTGTGATTTCTTTAAATAAATACTATCCTTTGGTTAATTCGTCAACCTTCTTTCGCAGCTCCTCACCACGAAGGTTTTTTGCTACTATAATACCATCCTGATCGATCAGGACAGTATGCGGAATACTTCTCACCCCATAAAGTTTTCCAGCTGCGCTATTCCAATACTGTAGATCAGATACATGTTGCCATTCCAGACCATCATCTTCAATTGCTTTTTTCCACTTCTCTGCATCACTGTCGAAGGAAACCCCGAAGATCTCAAAATTCTTATCCTTGTAATCATTATACAAGGCAACAACATTCGGATTTTCCCTGCGGCAGGGACCACACCAGGATGCCCAGAAATCAACCAGTATCAATTTCCCTTTCAGATCAGATAATTTTTTTACATGGCCTTCCGGATCTTCCATGATAATATCCGTAAATGGCTGTCCGATGGCAACTTTTTGAAGTGTTATTACATGCTTATTTATTTGTTCAACATATATTGATTGGTTGATTTCAGGAGAAAATCCTTGAGCAATTTCCTCTAACTCATTAACGTCAAGGTCGTAGACAAGAGTTCCCCATACCAGGTAGGGTCCCAGGACATTATCAGAATTCTCTGACACTACCTGTAAGGATACCTTTTTCTGATCTTCTGAGATCTCATTGAATCTATCTTCAAAAGATTTAGCCTTTACCTGATCACCTTCCCTGTTCGCTTGCAGGTACTTTCTGTAATTGGATCTTAAGCTATCTTCAAATGGTTTTAGCCGAGTATTGTAGGCAACCAGATTATCTTGCATCTCAGATCCGGTTATGGTGGGTGTTCTGAGACTGTCAACATGCGCCTGAACCTTAATGGTTGAATTCTCAAGAAATAGCCTCATGTATGGCAAGGTGTCACTGATGGTGATATAACACATTTCAGGCAATCCCATTTTACCCGAAAACTCAAACTTTCCATTGACTATCGATGTTGAATCTATTGTTACAAATTCACTATTGACCCGTCTTTTCAATACAGCGATCCCTTCAGAATAATCTGTAACGGATCCATTTACAATAAATCCATCATTTTTTGTTTCACAGGAACCTAGAATAAGGATCACAATAAGACCTAAAAATATTCTATTCATAACTCTGGTATTTTATCTAGCGATTAATATAATTGATACAATTACTGATTCTGGACTGAGATGCTTATACCCTATACTTAAATGTTATATACCTTAAATACAGCATTAAAAAATTTCTTTAAAGTCCACCTCTGATTTTGGTTTCACCGCAAAGGAGTAAAAATTATTGGATAAATTGAAATTTGAACATAAAATATAAACAAACAGGAAAACAAAGGACAATTTTCCCTGAGAAGCCTGAAACTTATATGTAGCTTTGCTGTTTCCTGAATTTGCAAAGATGAAAAAAGCAGAATGGCTCAAGGTATATAATTTCCAATTCTGGCTAATGTGCCTGGGATCATTCCTGTTTTTCGCCAGTTTTAATATGATAATACCGGAATTGCCGGATTATCTGAGTTCATTGGGTGGTGGCGAATACAAGGGATTGATCATTGCTTTATTTACTTTAACAGCAGGTTTATCACGACCCTTCAGTGGGAAACTGACTGATACGGTAGGAAGAATACCTATAATGGTATTTGGCTCAGCTATATGCCTGGTCTCCGGACTTTTATATCCTGTTCTGGGTACCATAGCGGGATTCTTTGCATTACGATTATTTCACGGTCTTTCAACAGGCTTCAAACCTACAGCTACCAGTGCCTATATCGCGGATATTGCTCCACCCAACAGAAGGGGAGAGGCTATGGGAATTCTTGGACTATTCAGTAGTATAGGTATGGCTTCCGGCCCGGTTATCGGAAGCTATATTGCCCTTTATTATTCTTTGAATGCCATGTTTTATACTTCATCTGTTCTTGCCCTGGCCTCTGTCATTGTTCTAATAGGTATGAAAGAGACCCTGAAGGATCGCGAATCATTTAAACCTCGATTATTGAAAATAAAAAGTGTTGATATACTGGAACCAAGGGTTTATTCTTCCTCATTTGTACTATTGTTGAACGTGTTTGCATTTGGTGTTATATTAACAGTGATTCCCGATCTGACCGTACATTTAGGTCTTACCAATAAGGGTGTGTTTTTTGCCATATTTACAGTCACTTCATTACTGATAAGAATCTTTGCGGGTCAAGCTTCGGATCGTTACGGGCGGGTTCCTTTGCTAATAATTGCATCATTAATAATAATGATATCACTCATATTAATAGCCATTTCAAATAATCTGATGTTATTTTATATTGCAGCTGGTTTATATGGAGTTGGGGTGGGTATCAGTACACCTACAGCATATGCCTGGACGATTGATTTGAGTGAAGAAAAGCACAGGGGAAGGGCACTTGCTACAATGTTTATAGCTCTTGAAACTGGTATTGGGGCCGGGGCTTTAATCTCTGCATGGATTTACAGTAACAATGCTAATAATTTTCCCATTACTTTTTTTATGTCTGCCTTGATGTCTGCTTTGGCGCTGATTTATCTTTTTTATTATTCAATAAGACATAAAAGAACGGCTCCAGTAAAGGTCCCGGTCGTCGATATGAAGAAAAAATAAATTAAAACCATTTTAAGCCTTCATTCGTTTTTAATTTAAACTGAATCTTAGTCGTTTATGAATCAACAATCCAATATATGGTATTTTGAGAATGTGGACCTATATGAATTATTATGTCCGCATAAGGTGCCAGGTATGAAGGATAATCACTCTTTTCATTACTATAAAAAAAATGAGTACATATATTTTGAGGAAGAACCTTCAAAATATATTTATATGATCGCTTCAGGTCGTGTAAAGATTGGAAGCTACAAGGAAGATGGTAAGGAAGTGATAAAGGCAATTCTTGGTACAGGAGAAATATTTGGTGAGCTTGCCCTGGCCGGAGAAGACAAAAGACAGGATTTTGCTCAAGCACTTGATGATGATACAGCGGTCTGTCCCATGGGAATTGAGGATATGAAAGAACTGATGGCGAAAAATAAGCCCTTGAATCTTAAGATCATTAAGCTCATTGGGATCAGAATTAAAAAACTGGAACGCAGGATTGATGCCCTTGTATTCAAAGACGCCAGAACAAGGATCATTGATTTTCTAAGAGAGATGGCCTACGAAAAGGGTAAGAAAGTTGGATTCGAAGTGATGTTCAGGAATTACCTGACTCATAAGGATATTGCCAGTTTAACCGGAACATCAAGACAGACTGTAACTACCGTTCTGAATGATTTAAAAGAAAAAAACCTGATCAATTTTGACCGCCGACGGTTTCTGATCAGGGATATTGATGAGTTAAAATAAAAAATCCCGCTTGAGGCGGGATTTCAATCTATCCTTTATAAAGTTCGTTTTCCGATTCTAATTCCTCCTTGTATTGTTCAAGGAAACTTTTGGTCTGTTCTATATTTTGGAATTCATAAGTTTTTGAAGATCCATCATTAAGATAGACTTCAACGGTGATTGTTTCAATTGCTTTTTCACCTTTAAAGTGCATTTCAGTAGGTAATTTGAATTCCTGCCCCTTCTCAAGTTTATGGATCTTCACCTGCTTTGTTCTTTTTGCACCACAATAACCACATTCATATTTTTGCACCATTTCGCCTTCGGATACTTCTGTGGCTGGAGTCAGGATATCTTCATGTTTCAGTTTCATCGTATAGAATCCACAAGTATTACATTTGCTGGCTTCAAGTCTACCAGCATATTTTTCTATTTTAACCTCCCCGGTAGTCTCATCTACCCAAACATCATAGTCAACAGAAAAAACATCTTCTTCCGCCTGCATACCTTCATCAAGGTGTACATCTTCTTCCTCTTCACTCAACAGTCTCATTGGGTTACCGGCTGATGATACTCTTGGCTTATATCTCAGATGTTTCAATTTCTTATCAAGAGTTGATGGGTAAGAATATTTATACAACAGATAAGAAATATATACGATCAATGTTGAAATACAGAAAGTAATGAAGAACCGTACCATGAACCATACATAGTGAACTTCCATAGTTTTCTTATACGAAGTGTTCAGCATTAGCAAAACGGCACCAGCAAACAGCCAGATCGCCATCATCTGCATTTTAATATCATTCTCAGTCAAATAATCATATTTCTGTTTAAGATCTTTAAATGAACTTAAACGGATCCTGTGATAGATTAAAGTTAAAACCGAAGCGATCACAAGCGCAATAGCTCCAATTACCATCGCATTATTCCAAATGTTCAGGAACTTCAGATAGATTTCGTTATCCATGACAATTATTTGTTATTTGTTTTAAAATTTGTTTCTGTTTTATTCGCTTTAAACTTAATCAAAAAAGGAAAAAGTTTCAATATTTTAATTTTAATAAAATGAATTTCAAAAATGAATACCTATCAGTTTCGTCTAAAGGACATAGCTGATATCTGATTGTTGATAATTTCGTCAGTTTATTACCAATTAAATTTCATTTTGTTAATTAACGACAAAAATTTATAAATAGTACTTTTCCAAGGTAAAAATACTAATTTTTTTATATGCATTAATTTGATGGTAGATACTGAAAATCCCTAAATGGTAACATGCAATTTATTCTGCCCTAATTTAAGGGGGTTTTGTTAGATGCCAGAAGATACAGGACAGACATTCTAATAGCCACACCATTTTCAACTTGATGGAGAATAATAGCAGCATCTGAATCGGCAACATCACTATTCAACTCCACACCACGGTTAATAGGGCCTGGGTGCATTATAGTGACAGGTTTTCCTATTTTGTCGAGTAATGCTTTATTAATACCGTAATAGATCGAATATTCACGCAAAGAGGGGAAGTATTTAATTTCCTGTCTTTCAAGTTGTATCCTCAAAACATTGGCTATATCACACCATTGCAAAGCCTTTTCCACATCCAGTTCGACCTCTACACCCAGTGTTTTAATAAATTTTGGTAACAAGGTGTTTGGACCACAAACCATTACCTCAGCACCAAGCTTTTGAAGTGCATATATATTAGAAATAGCAACTCTGGAGTGAAGTATATCTCCAATTATGGCAATTTTCTTTCCTTTTACCTCTCCAAACTTTTCACGAATAGAATAAGTATCCAATAGGGCTTGTGTAGGATGTTCGTGAGTCCCGTCACCTGCATTGATTATATTGGCATCTATATGTTTGGACAAGAAATGGGGGGCACCCGGGCTTGCATGCCTCATAACGATCATATCAACTTTCATTGCCAGAATGTTGTTGATCGTATCCAATAGCGTTTCACCTTTTTTTACTGAGCTTGAGGAAGACGAAAAATTAATTACATCTGCAGATAATCTTTTCTCAGCGAGTTCAAAGCTTAATCTGGTCCTGGTTGAGTTTTCGAAAAATACGTTGGCAATTGTAATATCTCTTAACGAAGGTACTTTCTTTATGGGGCGGTTGATTATTTCTTTAAAATAGTCGGCAGTTTCAAATATTAGTTCAATATCATTCTTAGAAATGTTTTTTATCCCCAACAAATGGTTTACACTAAGACTCGTCATTCGGCATCGGTTTTATTTATTAACCAAATATTATCTTTTTTTGCCCCTTGAATACTCCATTCAACCTGCACACGTTGTGATTGCATTGTATTTACACTCTTTCCAATATAATTTGGCTGAATGGGTAAATGGCGTGTATACTTCCTTTCGATCAACACCAGCAATTCGACCAGTTCGGGTCTTCCAAATGCTGACATAGCATCCAAAGCTGCCCGGATAGAGCGTCCTGTATACAATACGTCGTCAATTAAAACGACTTTTTTTTCCTCGATTATGAAGGGCATGCTTGTGGCATTGGCTTTAAGTGGTTTCTCTCTTCGACGAAAATCATCTCTGTAAAAGGTTATGTCCAGGTATCCCAGATCAATATTATAGCCGAGGTTGGTTTCCAGAGTGGCTTTTATTCTGTCGGCCAGGTATATTCCGCGGGGCTGTAATCCAATTAATGCGGTATTCTTGAAGTCATTATGGTTTTCAATAAGTTGCTGGCAAAGACGTTGTATTGTAATTTCAAATAATTGATGATCGAGAAGTAATTTTTTTTGCATCAGAAAATTTAAAAAATCAACATTATCAATGCAAACATAAGGAATTGACAACTAATTATATAAAATTTTATTAATAAAAAATACTTTCCTGTTCAGTTTAACTCCGGAGTCTTTCAGATTCTTAATTTTCTGTATTCCATAAGCATAAAATCTATCATTGTACCATGATTCGAGACCTCCAAATTCAGAATCATTGTTTTCGATTTTATCGTCTCCAAACTTTAAGTTTATATCATCAAAAGATTTTCCTTCTATTACTTCTTCATCCTTGATCAGTTTTGACCTGATCACATTTTCATAATTATACAAAAGGACTATTTCATCTTTCTGCGGATCTACTTCAACAAATTGTTTAAGTTCATAGCTTGTTATATCATTGATCTCAAAACTGTTATCCCAGAGCAATTTACCCTGTTCTCCAAAACCAATTACTATCGCATGTGTATACTTATATCCTGCAAAATATGAATTGTTTTGACCGCGTCTGGAATAGTAATTTGGATAATAACTCATATAGCCCCCGTAATAACTCGTGCTATTATATTTTGGATAATATGCTTCTCCGACTAATATGTATTCATCCTGATATTTGATAATATCGTGTACCAGCAATCTATAATTGAATTTGAGTTTTTTTCCTTTGATTTTCTTCCTCTTAATCCTTTCCTGAACCCTTTTTTCCCTTTTGGCTTTCATATAACTGAAGAAGTTATCCAATTCCCCATAATTATAGTATTTCAGAGTTTGTTCTTCATTCTCATCAATATGAGCAAGAAATATCCCGCGGGAGTATCTGAAATTTTTGTTCGAATATGTTCCGGCAATTAGATCAATGTCATTGTCGATGGTAACAAAACGGGCATCCAGTAGACTTGTATTATCTTCCGGAATTATTGTAGAATTCTCAATCATTGTCCCGTCATCCTTAAATTGTGTAACTACAATTGAATAGTTTTTATTTATGGTTCTTATGGATGTCAGTACAGTTAGAATATCCCTTTCGTCATTAATATGCACATCCACGAGCCTGCTTCTTTCTTCATAAAAACCGGGTAGAGCAAGTGTTTTACCTTCTCTAAAGAAATATTGAAGGATCGTGGGCTTATTGTTGAAATATCCCCCAAAAATAGCGGTGTTATTAAGTATCTCAAATTCTGTTAATTGAATGTTAAGGGATCTTTTGACATCATACTTCTGGTATAATCCGGTGATCATGTTTACTTCGAGAATTATATGATCGTCTTTGTACGATTCGGGCATAGTAAACAGTAGATAGACTTTATCCTTATAATAATCATAACCGAGCAGGTCGTAGTTGAAGCGAAGATAAATATCCTTTTTCCATTTCATCATTAGCGCCGTGTCCAGAACATTTATTTCCCATACCATATCCCCTTTCTGGGCCTTTTCTACATTCTTTCGAATTAAGAATAATCCGTTCTCTTCAGCTGAGATTATATCGAAATACTCATCCTGCCAATCAACCTCAACTTCAAACCTTGATGGTTGCTCCACCTGTGAGAAGGCCTGATGTGCATTTTGGAAGCCCACCAGGATAGACACTAATGAAAATATTTTAAAGAATTTTCCCATTCCTAATTTGAGCGATTTATAATCCGAATGAACGGATTCTTACTTTTCATTATTTAAAATTACTAAAAGAATATAAAGTATCTTTTATAAAGTAAATATTATTGTTAACTAATTTAGTGCATGCCTTGTTACAAAATTACGTTATAATCTTTGGAGAATAGTGAATCAAATATTGCAAAATGTTATATCCAATATGATGGAGATGAAAGAAACAAGTGTGAGTTTACCAATAGAAGATTACGCGTAGTTTTTAAGAATAGAAAATCAGAATTTCCAATAGAAAATTTAATATCTCTCAGTATAAACCAGAGAAAATTGCTCATCCCCATTATACTTAGCGGTATTCTTACACCTCTTATTTCTGTTGGGTTTTTTAAAGGGCTATTTCATCCATTAGTTGCCTTGATATTTATTATTGGAGGTGTATTTATCTTTTATATAGGCTGGCTCGGTGAGAAAGCCCTTACAGTTAACCTGATTAATTCACACCGTGATTTCTCAATAGAAGTAGTATCCCACAATCTGAATGAGTTTATAAACTTTTTCAATCAGTACTTACAAAAGGAACCCATTGAAAAGCGGGTATTATATATGGAATTTAATGATGATAAAAACCATTTAGATATTAAGAAATACATTTCTAAGGATACTAAAAATAGAAAACTGTTTTCTTTCTGGAATTTAAAGGATATGTATACTTCGGAAAAAATCCCAAACAATGCCAGCTATATAGTTATTGATCCTTTAAAAGTTGGGACGGAAGTCAAGTATACGCAGGACAATGAAGATCAACTGCTTATTCCCAGCATAAAAGGTAATATTAATCCGGAAGCAGTACTTCGTATTATCGATTTTGATGAGATCCGAAACCTTTTTGATTAATTGAATTATCGATTTTGCTTACAATAATGTAAGATTTTTAGATATATTAGCCTTTCCATGTTGAAAAGCAAATACGATACAAAAGCCAAAGCGTTTGATCCTATTTTTCCCAAGATAAAGGAATGGCCGGTAGTCAGACTTGGCAGGAACAGGAAAGAGTTTATAGAGGAGGTCGTAGAAGCAAGTTTTTCTAAAATAATCCAGTTAAGAGGGAGTACAGAGCTTTTAAAGGAAGAACTTGAGATTACCATGTTTAAGGAAAGATTAAGGGTGAAGGAGAATCCATGGAAAGTTGATCCTGAAGACGAAGCTTTTTTCTGGTCAAATGTAAAGAAAAACCTTTTACATCTATCCTCTGAAAATGAGCAGGAAGTAACGCAGGAAACCCATGAAATTCTCAGGGAGATTATTTCAAGATATGCCAATGAAATAGCAGGTAATTTTAAGCCATCACACTACAGAATGGCCAGATCCATTGTAACCTTTGGATTTAGCAGATTATTAAATGCGGCAAAGCTCGGATCTTTTATGGGATTGTTCAAAGGAAAGCTCACGCTTCAGGACAAAATTCATATTGAAGGTGAAATTGAACAATTGAGGAACCTTGCAAAGATTGGAACAATAGTGATGGTGCCTACACATTTCAGTAATCTGGATTCTATAACTATTGGATTTGTCATTCATACCCTTGGGTTGCCTCCATTCATCTATGGGGCTGGTTTGAACCTTTTTAATATCGCAATATTCGCCTATTTTATGAATAGTCTTGGGGCGTATAAGGTCGACCGTCGAAAGAAGAATATGATCTATCTTGAAACCCTGAAGATGTATTCAAATCTGGCATTACAAAATGGAATACACAGCCTGTTTTTCCCTGGCGGTACAAGATCGCGGTCAGGTAAACTGGAGAGTCATTTAAAACTTGGGTTATTAAGTACAGCCATGGATGCACAGAGGTTAAACTACCAAAAGGCAAATGGAGGGAAGGCAGACAAGATATTTATAGTACCTGTTGTATTAAATTATAGTTTCGTGCTTGAGGCAGTTAACCTTATTTCTGATTATCTTGAGAAAAAGGGCCAGGAACGCTATTATACTGAATCAGACCAATATTCATCCTCCTATAAAATCCTCTCCTTTTTAACCAAATTCTTTACTCGTGGAGCCGATATGTCGGTTACTATAGGCAGGGCCATGGATTTATTCGGCAATGATATCGATGAATCTGGTAATAGTCTGGACAAGAATGGTAATACCATAGATATTAAGGATTACTTCACTATTGATGGAGTTATCACTGAAAATGCTCAGCGTGATGGGGAATACACAAGGATGCTGGGTGAAAAGATCGTGCTTGACTTTTACAGGTTTGCTCAATGTTCTCCAAGTCATGTGGCGGCATTTGTAGGATTTGAATTGATCAGGAAAAAACATAGTAAACTTGATCTTTACAGTCTCTTTAGAATTCCAACAGAGGATCTTGAGATAGAGTATGATGAATTTGCCGGGTCTTACTCAAAACTTCGTGAAATCATAATTGAATATGAAATCTCCGGAAAGATAAGGGTAAATCAATCATTGAAAAAGGAAGAGCTTAAAGATTCAATTCGTTCCGGGGTTAATAGCGTAGGTACATTCCATGCACAACGGCCATTATTGTTTAACAAGGAAGGAAATATAATTACCAAGGATCTGAAAACGCTGTATTACTATAGAAATCGATTAGATGGTTATGGCTTTGAAGAATACGTATAATCCTGTCGGTGTTATCGGTATAGGAAGTTTTGGGACTTCTGTTTCAAACCTTCTGTCAAATAATACAGATGTAATACTATATGGAAGAAATCCTGAGCAGGTTGAAAAAGTCCGTAAAAGTGGCATAAGTAATAATCAGCGGTTAAATAAAAATATCGAGTTAACCAATGATCTTGAATACCTGGCCTCCAAATGTTCGATAATCTTTCCAATAATTCCTGCTCAAACATTCCGCTCATTGTTAAAGAGATTATCACCGTTTTTAAAACCATATCACATTCTTATTCATGGCACAAAGGGGCTGGATCTGAAGGGTGAACTTTTGGATTTACCACCGGAGAAGTATATCTCCCGCAATGAAGTGAGAACAATGAGTGAGGTTATAGTGGAAGAAAGTGTGGTGGTACGCGTTGGATGTCTGGCCGGCCCCAATCTGGCTGATGAACTTGCTCAGGGTCAGCCTTCTGCGACAGTTGTAGCATCCAGGTTTAATGAAGTAATCTTAGCCGGGCAGAAATTATTAAGAACAGATCGCTTCCAGGTCTATGGCAGTAATGATTTGATTGGTATTGAGTTAAGTGGTGCGTTGAAAAACATCATAGCCATTGCATCTGGGGCACTAACCGGATTAGGCCTTGGAGAGAACTCAAGGGGATTTCTGATTAGCCGGGGAATGGTGGAAATGATATATTTAGGGAAAGTCCTTGGAGGTAATACACAGGCTTTTTTGGGATTAGCTGGTATTGGTGACCTGGTAACAACCTGTTCGAGTCAACTTAGTCGAAACTTCACCGTAGGATTCAGGCTGGCTAAAGGAGAGTCGCTGGAATCAATAATCGAATCAATGGAAGAAACGGCCGAAGGAATCAATACCATTAAAGTCGTAAGAAGTCTGGTCAAGTATTACAAGATAAGAGCACCTATTACTGAGAATTTATACGATGTCATGTTTGAAGATCTTTCTATGGATACTGCCTTGCAATATTTAATGAAATACCCCTTTAATGTGGATATAGATTTTCTATAGATCGAGTACTTTTCCAAGTTTAAGAATGCCAGCGATGCTGATTGAATCAGTGATCTTATTGTCAATGACCATTTCGTAAGCTTTTCTGAAGGGAAGTTTCATTATTTCAATTTTCTCTGTCTCATCATGTTCGGGAGTAGATTGTAACAGATCCTCAGCGAGAAATACAAACCCCATTTCATCGGTGACTGAGTTGGATGTGTGAATTTTTAATATCCTAGTCCATCTGTTTGCAATAATCCCGGTTTCTTCAAGCAATTCCCTTTTGGCTGAAACTAAAGGATCAATAGATAACAGACCACCTCCCATGGGAATTTCCCATGAATACTCATCGAGTGTATAACGATATTGACCCACAAGCCAGGTATCCCCATTTTTATCCAGTGGAATAATTCCTATAGCTATATTTTTGAAGCTGACCTTACCGTAAATTCCTTTATTACCATTTGGATTTATCACCTGGTGTTCAGACAATATGATCCAATCATTTTCGTAGATCTGCTTTGATTCAAGAGTCCTCCATGGATTTTTAATTTCACTCATTTTTAATTTTTAATTATGTTTCTATTTTTATGTGCGTAAAATACGAAATAATCATGCTTTTACCATTTTATAAAAAAGGAATGCATGAAGTTGGTTGCGATGAAGCAGGAAGAGGTTGCCTCGCCGGGCCTGTAGTAGCAGCAGCTGTAATCCTGCCATCAGATTTCAGAAATCCAATCCTGAATGATTCAAAGAAACTTTCCCGAACTAAAAGGGAACATCTACGGGACATAATTTATAATTCAGCAATAAGTTACGGGATAGGAATTGTTGACAATATTGAGATAGATGAAATTAATATTCTTAATGCGTCGATCAAAGCAATGCACCTGGCGCTAGACCAGATAAATTCCGAGAGTTTCAATTTGATCCTGGTAGATGGGAACAGGTTTAAACCCTATAAATCCACTGATCATCAATGCGTTATAAAGGGCGATAACAAATATATGTCGATTGCTGCTGCCTCGATACTCGCTAAAACCTACCGGGATGAACTTATGGAGACCTATTCAAACGCATACCCTCAGTATGGCTGGAATAAAAATGCAGGATATCCGACACAGCATCATCGAAAGGCCATTAAATTGCATGGAATCACTAAATTTCATCGAAGATCTTTCAAGTTATTGAATGATCAACTGGAACTATTTGAAGGCCCTTTTAGGTCATAGGATTATCTCCGTCCTAGATAATAAGGATAGATAATGGCTTTCTGATCCCGGTTCATTTATTTATTAAGCCAATCCTTGAAATCACCTGATTTTTCTACACTAACAATGGCTTCCATAGAGTAGGGAAGAGGTGGTTCAAGTTCAAGTTTCACCCGGCTTTTCGTATGGCTTGTCATTTTTTTGATGGCGTTAAAATTGACTATAAACTTCCTGTTAATTCGAAAGAACTGTTTAGGATCAATTTTATTCTCCAGCTCAGACAAATTGAAATTAATGATATGCTGTTTCCCTGATTTAGAAACCAGATAAGTATAGCGGTCCTCACTGAAAAAATAGGCAATTTCTTTTATTGGAATTGATAAGTATGTATCCCCATAATTGACACGAAATCTTTCCTGGTATTTTTCACTCCTATGGATGAGCAGGTTTTTAAGAGCAACCAGTTCAGACAGGCTAATGGCAGAATTTAGTTTTTCGAATTTTTCGATGGCATTTTTAAACTCCAGAGGTTCAATTGGTTTTAATAAATAATCTATGCTAAATTCTTTGAATGCCTGGATAGCATATTGATTATAAGCTGTTATAAAAATGATCGGGATTTCCTTATCGATTTTTTCAAATATCTCGAAACAAGTTCCATCAGAAAGCTGAATGTCTGACAAGATCAGTCCCGGGTTATTGTTTTGCAGCCATGTAGTGGCCTTTTTTACAGATCCTATTATTTCCAGGATCTCATAATCAGGCCTGAATTTCATTAGAATTTGTTTGGTTTCATTAGCCGCAAGAGGTTCATCTTCCAATAATAGAACTTCAGTCATTTTCATTATTATTTGGTGGTAGTAGTGGAATCAGGGCCATATATAATCCTTCTTCCGTTTTGAATATTGGTTTTCTGTCTGAAACAAGTTTGTATCGCTCTAGAAGGTTAATTTGTCCAATTCCAGAACTTTCAAATAGATTGTTTTTTGGATGCAAAGTGTTAGATATAACCAGATAATCTTCCGTTTCAATATATACATTTATTTGCATGGTATAATCTTCAGAGACAGCATTGTGTTTAAAAATATTCTCAATGAGAATTTGCATCGAGTAGCTAGGTATTAAATATTCTAGGTATGATTCGGGAATTTCCAATTTCATATCAATCCCGTTTGTAAATCTGATTTTTTGAAGAAAAATATATTCCTGAATAAATTCTAATTCTGATTTCAGGGTACTTAACGTTTGGTCACTGCTTTTAAGTAAATATCTATAGACATGTGCCAATTTCAGGATATAGGTCTTTGCCTGATCATTATCATTTACAAGTGCGCTCAGTATATTTAAAGAATTGAATAAAAAGTGAGGATTTATATGAGAACGCAGGTTTTGCAACTGGGATTTTATTAATTCTTTTTCTTCTTTCTCTGATTTTATCAACAATTCCTCTCTTTCCTTGGTCAGGATTTTATTGTTCAATTGCAAATGATAGGTTTCAAAAGCCTTATTAAGGATAATCTTGACTTCATCTGGGTTTACTGGTTTGGATATATAGTAAAATATTTTTCCCTTATTAATTGCTTCTATAGTTGATTCAAGGTCGGCATATCCCGTTATCAGTATTCGAATTGAATCAGGGAAATGGTGAGAAACTTCTTCAAAAAATTCGGAGCCTGTGGTTTTAGGCATTCTCTGATCGCTTATAATTATCGGAATCGTAGGGTAATCGTTGAGAATTTTCAAACCTTCTTCAGCAGATATGGCCGTAACAATGTTAAAATCTCTTCTGAATGAGGCTTTAAAAGCATCCAGATTATTCTGTTCATCGTCAACGTATAAAATATCGAAATTATCCTGTTTCATTATGCCTTTAAGAAACTAGTTTTATTAATAAATTCAAAAAAAAATCCCGCTTTTAGCGGGATTCGAATGATATATCGTTTTGGTCGGATAAAATTATCTGGCACAAAATTCTTTAAGAAGTTTCTGGCGGCTGGTGGACTTCAATTTTTTAAGCGCTTTTTCACGAATTTGCCTTACCCTTTCTCTGGTCAGTCCCATTCTTTCGCCAATTTCTTCAAAATTCATTGCGTGATCGTAATCAATTCCAAAGGACATTTTGATTACTTCCATTTCCCTGGCATCAAGGGTATTCAAAGTCCTTAATGTTTCATGCTTCAGGGATTGTGTATATTCCATTTTGAAATCTGTACCTTCTATTGCACTATTTTCCATCACATCGTAGAGATTTCCTTCTCCGTCGTCACCAAAAGGTGCGTCAAGCGATGTCTTGTTGATGTCAGCATTCAAGGTGTTGTAAATATCTGAAGGTTCCTGTTCCAGTATTTCGGCTAATTCTTCAGGGGTTGGTTCTCTTTCATAAACCTGTTCAAAGGAAGAGTAAGCCTTCTTGATCTGATTGAAATGACCTTTTTTGTTGGCCGGTATCCTTACAATCTTTGAATGATTATTTATCGCCTGAAGGATTGATTGACGGATCCACCACACTGCGTATGAAATAAACTTAAATCCTTTGGTTTCATCAAACTTCTGGGCAGCTTTTATCAGCCCGATATTTCCTTCATTGATAAGGTCGTTTAATGGTATATTTCTGTTTTGATATTGTTTTGCAACTGAGATTACAAATCGGAGATTTGCTTTTACTAATTTTTCGAGGGCAACGTTATCGCCTGTTCTGATTCTTCTTGCTAACTCTGCTTCTTCTTCGGGGGTGATTGTTTCTTCTTTACTTAAATCATTGAAATACTTTTCAATTGTATGACTTTCTTTTCTGTTGGTAATAGATTGTGTAATTTTTAACTGCCTCATGTTAAAGTTTTTGTTTTATATCACGTTTTATCACTGTAATTCATATCTCGACAAGGAAATTATGGTTGTAAGCGGGTATTTTTCCGGTTGAACATGCAGAATAGCTGAATAAATAATTTGCATTTTTCCAACAATAAACCAGCACAATTCCAAGATATATTCAATTTCCTAGTGTCTAATACTCAGCCCTTTAAGGAACGAAAATAACGAAACTTTGTTGCCGTTTTTTATGATTATTTTCACAGAAGACTGTTAACGGTTCAAAGAATGCAGCCGCAAAGTTAAGATTATAATCATTAATTGCAAATAATTTTATTTTTTTTTTGATTTAATCTATTGACTGTGAGGGCATTTCAGATCATGTAATTAACTTTTCTCTTTCAGATATCCTTCTGCAAATACCCGGTATTTGTCAAAGATTAAACGAACACTCCCCTTGATGAATCTTTCGTTCTCTAAGGAATTTATATCGATCAATCCACTATTGTAACCTTGCCAAACGGTCTTATTCATTCTTCTGTCAACCAGAAGTATCATTAACGTGCCTTCCTGAAGGCTATATTTTACTTTATCAAATTGTTCTTTTACGAATCCATGTTCTTCAAGCCAAACTTCAATTTCTGGCTGTTTCCAACCATTAAACTTAAAATCATCATAATACATTCTAAATCCGATGAGTAAATTAGGTTTATTTTCGGAATGTTTGTATCCGAGAAGAGCCATTCGGTTTATTATTGTCTTCATTATAAGATCTTCGGGAATCAGACTATCCGAATCCAGTCGCTGCTGGTTTATAAAAGAGTAGGTTTTGTATTTTTTAAAGTTGCCTGCATAACTGTAATCAGATTCAACAAGATAATCCTTTGACCCAAAACAGGAAACCAATGTGAAGAGGATTAGGATAAACGGATAACTCAAATTTTTCATTTTCAGTTAACTAGTTATAAAGTAGAAGTAAGGTTTTTAGTTCAGTCTTTCAATTTAAGATAAAGGTCTCAAGAAATCAATCGTTACGGACAAAATAGTTTAATAATTTATAACCTCATGTCTTGAATTTGACATCGGTGTTAAAAACCATGCTAATAGAAAACAATGAAAATCCAATAGGATAACCTTAATCTTCAGAAAAATGTTTTAATAATTTGCGATATTTTGAAAGGACATTTGCTCTTGAAACAAATCCGATATATTTACCCTCTTTGAGCACTGGCAAATTGAAATGACCACTGGATTGAAATTTTTGGACGATTTCCTCCATTGAATCGTCAGGAGAAACAAAGTTAACAGGAAAGTACATAAGGTTGCTAACCTTCGTCGATTCGTATAATTCAGGCTTAAAGATCACGTGCCGGACATTATTTAAGTGTATTATTCCCTGCAGGTGATTCTCCTTGTCTATAACGGGGAAAATGTTTCTTTTGGAGTTCTGTATGACCTTAACCAGGTCACCAAGAGTTGCGTTTTCGTCAATTGTTTTAAATTTTGTTTCGAGGAGATCCTTAACTTTCATAAGCGATAAAACAACTTTATCCTTATCATGTGTAAATAGTTCACCCCGCTTCGCAAGCTGGTATGTATAAACGGAGGTCTTTTCAAAGGTACTCATTGTTCCATAGGACAGTGTTGCCACAATCATTAGAGGCATAAATAACTCATAGCCTCCTGTAATTTCTGCAATCAGGAATATGCCTGTTAATGGCGCGTGAAGGATACCTGCAATAACACCTCCCATCCCAACCAGGGCAAAGTTTGCGTGGGAAACATTGATTGAGAAAATCGTGCTTAAAACAAAAGAAAAAAGAAGCCCGGCATGAGCCCCTGTGAACAGGGAAGGGGCAAAAATACCTCCGATGCCTCCTCCACCGAAAGTAACTGATGTAGCAACTCCCTTAAATAATACCAATGCTAGAAGAATAAGAATGATCACACTATTATTGTCCTTAAACCCAAAATAAAAGGTATTATTGAACAAATGGTCAAAATCTGCATGAAGGCTCGAGTTGATGGCTTCGTATCCTTCACCATACAGGGAAGGTAACAGGAAGATAAGAAGCCCGAGTATACTTGCTCCCAGAACGTAACGCAAGTACCACTTATTAATTTTTTCAAATTTTTGGGCTATGAACAAATACATTTTAGTAAAGTAAAGGGATATGAATCCGCAAAGAATCCCCAGAATAATGTATAAGTGGATGTCTGAGAGCGCAAAAGCCTCAACCACCTCAAAAGGATAAATTACCTTTTGGCCAAGAAAGAAGTAAGAAGTTACAGCACCGGAAACAGCGGCTATTAGTAAAGGAAGTAAGGAGGCCATCGTAAGATCCAACATCAGAACTTCAAGGGCAAAAACAATAGCTGTAATTGGCGCTTTAAATATTGCTGCTACAGCACCAGTTGATGCGCACGCTATCAATAGGGATATATTTTTAAAATCCAGTCTCAGGAACCGCCCAATATTTGATCCGAATGCAGCTCCAGTGGAAACTGTAGGGCCTTCCAATCCTACCGATCCTCCGAATCCAACAGTTATGGAACTTGTAATTATGGAAGCATACATTTGGAATGACCGAATAATTCCATTGTTTTTAGAAATGGCATATAAAACATTGGGTATACCATGTCCGACTTTATTCCTTATGATAAACCGGATGATCAGGGATGAGGCCAGAAGTCCAATAGCCGGATACACTATGTACATGATCTGGAAGTATTCGTTGGAAAAACCCTTTGTCAGCAAATCCTGTATTATCCTCACGGAATTTTTAATAATTACCGCTCCCAATCCACCGGCAGTTCCAGCTACTATGCTGAGAAGGATCATAAATCTCCTGTCAGAGATACTTCGTTTCCTCCAAAGTAAAATACGGGTGATCAGTGGTAACTTCTTCATTTTTCAGGCAATCGATAAGGATGCTCCAGGGATTCAAATTTACTTGGAGTTTTTAATAACATAAAAAAGATAAAACATTTCTATTGCAATCTCTCTGCTTTTTTCGAGATATAGTTCGGAAGCATCAGAAGTTCCATCATATGCGGAGGGGTCAAAATAATAAATAGATGTTCTGAAATTATTTCCTTTAACAACGGGCAGGTTAATATCTGCATTGGAACAGACTATAATTGAGCCGAAATTTGTTCCCGGATTCAATTTATCATTGTATTTAATGGATTTTAAAACCAAAGGCTTAATGTTATAGGAATACTTTATTTCATATTCCGGGTTATTACCTCCCTTGATCTTGTAAATTATGAATCCGTCCTTTTCCAATGCTTTTATAGCATTTGGAGAAATTAAAGAGGCATTAATTCCTCCGGAATGGATCTTAACATTCTCAACACCGTAATAAAATGATGCAGCTGTCGCCCAGGCATGGAGTAGTATCGATCTTGCCTTTTGATCAGTTTCTATGAAAATGACCTTAGCTGAAGTTTCCAATTGTCGGGCTCCCATAATATAATTGGCAATTTCTTCAAGTACAGCTTTCCTCTCAAATGGTATTTTATTGTACTCAGGATACAGATCTCTAGCATAATTAAACAGTATAGGATACAATTTATTAGGGCCACTCGAAGATGTCTGCGAATAAGAAGTAAAAGACAGTAGAACTAAGAGAAAAAACAGATTGATCTTCATTGAAAATCCTATTTATTGGCTTTTAATTACGATATTAACAATATAAATGCATTATTGATTATTTTGAGCTGTAATATTATTCTGCATTGTCAAAATATTAATTATTTCGAATATTTTTATCACATTTACTAACCACTTTTTGGCAAGACGTTAATTAAATACTAATTTCGCAACATTGAATTGGAGTTTATAGTTTACAACAAAACTTGAGAGAAGGTGGATATTTTTAATAAAAGAATCAATAACCAGAGTCCCCTTGGTCATTACGCACACGTTCAGCCGGGATACTTCATGTTTCCGAAATTAGAAGGGGAAATAGCACCAAGAATGTTCTTTAGAGGGAATAAGGTACTAACCTGGAGTTTAAACAACTATTTAGGACTTGCAAATCACCCGGAGGTGAGGGAAGCAGATGCACAAGCAGCAAAAGACTGGGGCTTAGGCTATCCCATGGGTGCAAGGATTATGTCCGGTAATTCCAAGTATCACGAACAATTTGAAAATGAGCTTGCTGATTTTGTCAAAAAAGAAGCTGCTTTATTATTAAATTATGGATACCAGGGCATTATGTCTATTATCGACACACTGGTTGATCGCAAAGATGTGATTGTTTATGATGCTGAAGCGCATGCGAGTATAATCGATGGGGTCAGATTGCACATGGGAAAAAGATTCGTCTACCATCATAATGATATGGAGAGTCTTGAAAAGCAGTTAGTCAGGGCTGAAAAAATCTGTAAGGAAACCGAAGGGGGTATATTGGTTATCACGGAAGGTGTTTTTGGGATGTCAGGGAATAATGGGGATCTGAAGGGTATTGTTGCCTTAAAAGAAAAGTATAACTTCAGGATTCTTGTTGATGATGCTCATGGATTTGGAACCATGGGTAAAACAGGAGCCGGCCTTCCTGAAGCTCTGGGTGTAACGGATCAGGTAGACCTTTATTTTTCTACTTTTGCCAAATCAATGGCCAGTATAGGCGGATTTGTTGCAGGTGAGAAACAAATAATAGAATACCTGAGGTTCGGCATTAGATCCCAGATTTTTGCCAAATCGCTTCCTATGCCTTTGGTAATTGGAAATATCAAGCGTCTTGAATTGCTAAGGACAAGGCCTGAATTAAAAGAAAATTTATGGAAAATAGTTAATGCTTTGCAATCAGGATTAAGAAAGAAAGGTTTTAATCTGGGCACAACAGAATCCCCGGTAACACCCGTATTCTTAAGTGGAGGCATCGTCGAGGCAGCTAACCTTATCCTGGATATTAGAGAAAAATATAAAATATTCTGTTCTGTAGTAATATATCCGGTAGTTCCAAAGGATGTGATCATGCTCCGGTTAATACCCACAGCAGCACATACTTTAGAAGATGTAGATGAAACCATTGCAGCTTTTGAAGCTATTAGCCAGAAGTTAAAAAGCGGTCACTATCAACATGATGGTGTTGAGGCCGTCATTAATGAATAATAAAAAAAACAGGCTTATTTATTGATTTATAACTATTTTCATTAAATTGCCACAGAAATTATCCATTTTAATAACTAATAAATCATATAACATATGAAAAGATTTGATGAACTTCGTGATTTAGTAATGAATTTAGAGGCTGATTTCCAAAAATTTTATGATAAAGGTAATCAAGCAGCTGGTACCCGTGTAAGAAAGGGAATGCAAGAACTTAAAAATTTGGCCCAAGACATCCGAGTTGAAGTTCAAGATATTAAAAACAAGGGATAGGGAAAACCTCTAAAAAAATTGTTGGAATCCCGCTTAGGCGGGATTTTTTATTTCCAATAATGCAGATTTTATTTTTTCCTGGAGTTCACTGCTGGCTCTGTACAGTGGTGGGCGAACCTCTCCCGAACAGATTCCCAATATTTCCATCAAGAATTTTACCCCTGTCGGATTGCCTTCGGTATACATCAATTCATTTATCCTGGAAATAGTGTATAAAATCCTTTGAGCATCAGCATATTTATTATTTGTAGCATAATTAACAATGCTACACATTTCACTGGTAAGTGCATTTGCCAGTACGCTGATTACACCAACCGCTCCTATAGAAATCAATGGTAATGTTAGAAAATCATCACCGGATATCAGGAGAAAATCCTCACTGCTTTGTTTTATGATTTCGACAGCCTGATTAAAATTTCCGGAGGCCTCTTTGACGCCGATTATATTAGGATGCTGGGATAATACACCCGTGGAATGGGCAGATAAATTTACGGAGGTCCTTCCAGGTACATTATATAAGATAATTGGTTTCGGGGCTATATCAGCGATTTTCGTAAAATGATTGATCAGGCCGCTCTGGGATGGTTTGTTATAGTAAGGGCAGACTGATAGAATCGCATCAAAGGATTCCCCTGACAGTGCTTCAATCTGTGACAGAACTTTGTGAGTATCATTTCCTCCGATTCCCATTACTATAGGTTTATCAGTATTGACCTGATTGACCTTTCTTAGTATCTCAATTTTTTCATTTTCATTGGTGGTTACGGATTCCCCTGTTGTACCTTGAACTACTAGATAATCCACCCCCTCATTAATGGTGTGGATAATGACTTTTTCAAGTTCTTCGAAGTTTACCTTCAGATTGCTATCAAATGGTGTGACGAGAGCCACACCTGTTCCTTTAAATTTTTTATACATTATTGTTTACTAAAGCTTTGGTATAATGCAGAATTTCATGGCAAAGTTTATCAATGCCCACCGTACCCCTTATCTGTATCATAAAATCATATAGATCCTTTTTTGTATGATCAGCCCTGGAAACGCGGCATCGTGCATTGCATAATGCCATTATGTTCTCAATATAAACATTAGGGAGTGTATCCAAATGATACAGAAAATCGAACCTTAAGTTTTTAAAATTATTCAGTTTGTCACTTTTTATGTTACCGAAAGCATCAAAATCCTTATCGCTGAAGAAATCAACTTTTACCGGTACTATTTTAAGGTCTACCCGACTATAGCAAAGTGTTTGGACTTTTTTCCCTGAAATTTCCATTTCCTTGACGAAATCGTTAATGATCTCTTCCTTTCTTTTTCCCTCCCATGAATATATGATGCCAATAGATTGCGCTTTTATGAAAGAAATATTATCCCTGGTAACAGTACTCTTTTTAATAGCGTGCCTGGTTTTACGTTCTACAAAAAATTTCTTTAACAGCATGTATAATTATTCTTTCAACATTTCCATAAACTCTGTTTCTGATACTATTTTAATTCCAAGATCAGTGGCCTTCTTTAGTTTGGCTGGCCCCATTTTTTCACCTGCGATCAGAAAATCCAATTTTCCTGATACCGAAGATAACACTTTTCCCCCATGTTTCTTAATGAGCTTTTTTAATTCTTCCCTCCCGAAATTCTGAAAAACACCAGAGACTACAAATCCTTTTCCTTCCAGAGACTTGCTCGAATCATCATCTTTATTTTCTTCCACTTGTAAATTCAGGCCCTCTTTCCTTAGGTTTTCAATTAATTCAACGTTTTCAATCTTACTGAAGAATTCCAATATGCTTTCTGCAATTTTTTGACCAATCTCAGGTGCTTCTATTAATCTTTCAAAAGTAGCCTCCTTAATTTGGTCAATATTTTTAAAATGATAGGCAAGTTTCTCGGCGACAGTTCGTCCAACATATCTTATGCCCAGCCCAAACAAAACATTTTCAAAAGGTCTGTTTTTTGAGTTTTCAATGCCATCCAGCAGGTTTCTTGTAGATAATTCTTTAAATCCTTCAAGTTTTAATATATCTTCCTCATTTAGCCTGTATAGATCAGCTATATTTTTTACAAGACCATTATTATACAGTGCATGTATTGTTTTCTCCCCCAGGGAATTTATGTCCATTGCATTACGTTGAATAAAATGTTCTATTTTACCCAGGATCTGTGGTGGACAGTTCTCACTATTGGGACAGTAATGGTTGGCTTCCCCTTCAAGCCTGATAAGTGGTGTGCCACATTCTGGACAATCCGTAATAAAATTTATTTTAATAGTATCGTTCCCTCTTTTAGTATAATCAACACCTGTAATTTTAGGGATAATTTCACCGCCTTTTTCAATAAATACATAATCTCCAATCCTGATGTCAAGCCGTTCTATTTCATTGGCGTTGTGAAGGGAAGCCCTTTTAACGGTAGTCCCGGCCAGTAATACTGGTTCCAGTTGCGCCACCGGGGTAATAGACCCAGTCCTGCCTACCTGGTAGTTTATACCATTCAGCTTCGTTATAGCATTTTGGGCTTTGTACTTATAGGCTATAGCCCAACGTGGGAACTTGGAAGTAAAACCAAGCTTTTTCTGTAGATCATACCGGTTAACCTTAATAACGATACCGTCCGTATCCAGTGGGAGACCATTTCTTTTCAATTCCCATTCACTAATAAATTCAAAGATATCTGTTAAATTTTTACATTTACTGTATGTTTTACTTGTGTTGAATCCCCATTCCGATAGCTTGATCAAAGCATCATGATGGGTCTCGATGCTGATGTCCTCCCCGAGCAACCCGTAAAGGTAGCAGTCAAGCTTTCGCCTGGCCACAATAGATGAATCCTGCATTTTTAAAGTTCCGGAAGCTGTATTTCTAGGATTGGCCAATAATGGTTCATTGTTCTTCTTTCTTTCCAGATTTAGTTGGTTAAAAACTTTATGTGGCATAAAAACTTCACCTCTAACTTCAAACAAATCCGGATAATCCCTTCCCTTCAACTTTAGTGGTAAATTTCTTATTGTCTTGACATTAGCTGTAACATCGTCCCCCTTTTCCCCGTCACCGCGTGTTACAGCCTGCACAAGGATTCCCTTTTCATACATTATGCTAATTGCAACGCCATCGAATTTAAGTTCACATATATATTCAACAACTTCATCATCGATTATTTTACGTATTCTTTTATCAAATTCATGGATCTCCTCTTCAGAGTAGGTATTTGCTAAAGATAGCATCGGAAATTTATGATATACAGTCTTAAAGTTCTTAATGACCGTTCCGCCTACTCGCTGGGTTGGGGAATAACTATATTTGAATTCAGGGAACGTGGCTTCCAGCCTGTTGAGTTTTTCCAGCAATTGATCGAATTCATAATCAGAGATTTCAGAAATATCTTCCTGATAATACTTATCGTTGTAATAATTGATTTTATCGATCAATTCTAAAACCTCTTTATGGGCCTGTTTTTTATCCATAAAAACCTTAATAATATTCAGATTAAGATTATCATAACAAATGTATAAAAATAAAAATGTATTTTTTACATTTACGTTGACCCTAAGTTTATGATTATATGCCACGTAATAATGAGATAGAAAAAGATATACTTAAGGAGGCCAATAAGTTATTTTTTGAGAAAGGATATAAAAAGGTTACCGTTGACCAGCTCGCTTCAAATTTATCGATAAGTAAAAAAACTATTTACAAGCATTATAAAAGCAAACAGGATCTGCTGGAAAAAACATTTGATAAATGGAGTTCAAAAATAACAATTGAGATCAATGAGATACTGGATAGGGAGGATTTAAGTTTTATTGATAAACTTAAATCTATGATGAGTCATATCGGGGTTTCGATGGGAAGGATGAATTCAGATCTTATTATGGATATACAGGAGAATGTCCCTCATTTATGGATCAAAATTAACAACTATAAGCATGAGGCTGCCTTTCTTCGATTCAAGCGACTCATCGATGAGGGAATTGCTAAAGGTATGATCAAAAAAAATATAAACAGGAATCTCGTGGTGGCACTTTATGCTTGTGCCATTGAGACCCTGCTGGACCCTAATTTCCTTAATACCTTGCCATCCGATATGAAGAAGAATCTTCCAAAATACCACTCTGATATCTTTGATCAGACCTTAAAAATCATATATGAAGGCATATTAACGGATGAGGCCCTAAATTCTTTGAGTAATTCCAGATAATCATCGGTGAGATTAATCAGCATGTACTATAGTTTAAGATCTTAATAATCCATTCTATTTTCTCTGGAATCTGTTAATTGTTTCACTGATAAAATTGATCTTATCATCCGAAAGGCCAGGGTAAATGGGTAAACTTAACTCTTGTTGAGATATTTGTTCCGCTACCGGAAAAGACCCTTTAGAATATCCCAGGTAACGCATACTTTTCTCAAGGTGTAATGGGGTCTCATAGTGAACTCGTGTTTCTATTCCGGCTGCCTGAAGGTGTTTTCTCAAAGCTTCTCTATTTTTGCATAGAACCGGAAAAATATGATGGGCAGGTAATGTTGATCTTTGATATTGAGGTAAGGTAAGACCTGGAATCCCAGAAAGATTATCTCTATATTTATCTGCAACAGACATTCTTTCATTGATCCAGAGATCCAGCCAGTGAATTTTAGCACTTAGAAAAGCTGCCTGAATTTCATCCAAACGTGAGTTATACCCAATGACCTTATGCTTCCCATCATCAGTGAATCCATAATTTCTCAAAGACCGGCACCTTTCTGCAATTTTTTTATCATTCGTTGTAATTATGCCTCCATCTCCTAATGCACCCAGGGTTTTCGTTGGATAGAAACTGGCTGCATTTACTCTGCCTAATGATCCGGTTTTTCTCCCTTTAATTTCAGCACCGACCGATTGCGCAAAATCTTCTAATATAACTATTTTTCTGTCTTTTATGTGTTTTATAATTCCCTGGACATCAACAGGATTACCATATAAGTGGACAGGGATTATGACCTTCGTTCTAGGACTGATAAGAGATTCAACAGATCCATAATCCATTGTAAAAGTCCTTGGATTTACATCAGCCAGAACAGGTTTGGCACCAGCATGTATGACGGCAAGCAGGGTGGCAATAAAGGTTAAGCTGGGGAGTATGACTTCATCACCCTTCTTCAAACCTAGAGATTCCAGGCTGATCCTTAAGGCATCGAATCCATTACCAACACCAACTGCATAATCGACACCGATATATTCAGCAAATCTATTTTCAAAAGCATCAAGATGATGTCCTAGAATATACCATTTTGAATCCAGTATTTCCCTGAAAGCCAAACTCAGGTCTTCCCCAGAATCAGAGTTAATTTTATCGAAAGAGAAATATGGAATTTCGTAAGCCATATACTATCAATGGTTTTGAAACTAAATTCTATTTCAAAAGAATTATAATAAAATTATGCAATTTTTCGTGTTAATTATATCTAAGTGAATTATTAAATATGTAGAAAGGGATCCAATCAGTATCAGGAAAGTACAATTATTTGTTTGAATTTTCTATGTTTTAATGATGCATTAATTAAAGTTTTTTTCTAATATTGAGTAAAATTAATTTGTTCAACTTTTTGTTCCATGCTGAAAAGCTTATTCCGGCTGCTTAACGTTCAGAAGACAGACGAGGAGCGTCCTGCACTTTTATTGCTGGGTTATGGCTTCTTCATGGGCGTCTTTCTGGCAACATACAGAGTTGTGGTTGAAACCCTTTTTCTGAATACTCAGGGTGAGAATCTTAAACTGGCCTTTTTTGTTTCTGGGATATTGGGTGTATTTTCTACCGGACTTTTTACCATTCTGCAGAAACATATATCTTTTAAAATACTAGCTGTATTTAATTTAATTGCTGTATTTATATTTATAACGGGGGTTTTTACTGTACTTGCCATCCAGACCAGCCCGGTATTTATCTTTATCCTTTATGTAATGTTGTTCCCCATTACTTCCATTATGCTTCTGTGTTTCTGGGGATTATTTGGAAGGATTTTTGATATAAGACAATCTAAAAGAATAATCGGAAGTATAGATGCGGGGCAGTTGATTGCCACAATTTTAGCTTTCGTAGCCGTGCCGTTTTTCATAGAATTCATAAGCAATGTAACCGATCTTTTAATAATAAGTGATGTCAGCATTGTGGCCTGTCTGTTCTTTCTTATTTTCATAAACCGGGAAATACGTTTTGCTGAAGTAGGAGAAAAGGAGGGGAAATCTGATACCATTAGATTCAGTAAATTGTTTAAGGATAATTATGCTATAGTATTGTCCCTTTTTATCGGGATCTCGATTATCTGTCTAACATTTGTTGACTATACATTTCTTAAAATAACAGAACAGCAATATCCTGAGGAGATAAGCCTTGCAAAATTCCTTTCCTACATGTACATGTCGATCATGGTATTCACTTTGATTATGCAGACATTTATTAATGAAAGGTTGATTGCTTCCTACGGGCTAAAAACAGCTTTGATTGTTTTACCTATAATTCTTGCTGTCTTTACGATTGGAGCAATTATAACAGGAAACATGTTTGGTTATCTTCCGGATTCTGAAAATTTTATCTGGTTCTTTCTGTTTATAGTCTTGAGTAAGTTCTTTTCAAATTCCATAAGGGAGGCATTGGAAATTCCTACATTCAAGATCTTTTTTATGCCACTCAAGATCAATATCCGGTTTGATGTACAGGCTAAAATCGAAGGAGTCATCAATGAATCATCCAGGTTACTTGCAGGCACAATGATCCTCATAATCGGTACCCTGTCTTTCCTTGACATCATTCATTACACATATTTTCTTTTGGCAATTATTGTAGGGTATTTCTTTGTAACAGGAAGATTGTATAATGAATACAGGAATAATGTGAGGAAAAAACTGGAAAGTCATGAGGAAGAAGCGGGTGAAGATGAAAACGAGAGAATTGAGATCGATACAGTTCTGAAAAATCTGGATACCATGAGTGATCCGGGTATGAAGATATTCACATTGAAAGTAATTGAGAAACTGGATGCTGGGAAATTTATTGGATTTCTACCATCCCAGATAGAATCTGAACATAAAATTACGAAGAAGTTTGCTCTGAGAAGATTAAATGAGGTCAGGAATTTATCCGGAACCTTAAATCCCAACAAAATAAAGATCATCGAGAATACAGATAAAGGCAAGGAAGATATCAGTAACTGGTTGAATAAACTGTTACATGCCACGGATGATTTTCCCCTGATAGAAAATATCTCCCGCTTAACTAAATCGGAAGAGGTAGAAGACCGGATAGATGCGATAAGCATGATCCTATCTAACCAGGGGGATGATGTGATACCCTATTTGATTGAACTGCTTGTCGACCTGAATTTCAGCGTTCAATCTCTTGCGATAAAAGCTGCAGGTAAAATGAAAAGGAGTGATCTTTATCCTTTCCTGATAGATAAATTATCATCACCCACCTACGGTGATCTGGCTGTAAATGCCCTTGTTGAGATAGGAGATGATATAATTCAATATCTTGAAATCGTTTTTCAGAAAACAGATCAGGATCCTCAAACACAATACAGGATAATAAAGGTATATGAAAAGATGGGTAGTGATAGGTCGAGAGAGGTTCTATGGTCAAAGATCGATTATCCTGATAAGAAGGTTGTATCACAGATATTGCTGGCCCTGGCCAATTCAGGATTTAAAGCTGAAGGATATCAGTCCGTTAGAATAAAGTATGTTATTGAATCAGATATAAATGATATCATCTGGAATATCCATGCATTGGATAAGATTCAGGGGACTGAAATTGGTAAAATGATCCGTGATTCCATAAAGGAAGAAAACAACCATCATTATCACCATATTTATATGCTTCTGTCAATGATCTATGATCCGCATTCAATTCGATTGATACGAACAAATATTGAAAGTGGAACACACGAGGGTATTACCTATGCAATTGAGTTGTTGGATGTATTATTAGCCGAAGATCTGAAAGACCGGCTTATCCCACTCTTTGATGATATCTCAAATCAGGACAAGATAAAAAAACTACAGGTTTTCTATCCACATATGCTCGGTGATTTCATGGATGTTATCAAGCAGGTTATTAATAAAGAGTTTAACCAGATAAACAGATGGTCCAAAGCGCTTGCAATATATTGGGTTGGCAGAAATAAAGTTGACACCATGCTGTATGAGTTGATCTCCAATTTATTTAATCCTGATCCTTTAATACGAAATACTGCAGGTTGGTCACTGTATCAAATTAATCCAGATTACTATGATGAACATTCGCAGCGGATCGAGAAGGAAAGGAAGGCAGATATTGACAGTATGATCCTGGGAAAGGAGAAAATCCGAAATTTGCATTTTAGTAAGCCACTTACTATTGAGAAAGTATTTTTCCTGAATAAAATCGGGATATTCAAACCAATGCCTACCGCCTTTCTTGTAAACCTATTGGATTATACCGAAGAACTATATCTCCGTAAAGATCAGAAATTGAAAATAACCGAGGAAACGAACAATTATTTTTACATAGTCTATGATGGTTATGTAAATCTTTTGCAAAGAGATATTGTTATTAATAATCTTACGGATAGGGAATTTCTGGGTGAAATCCTAATCGAGGATATTGCTGAAAATGACCTGGTAATACATCCATTGGTGGATACAATATTCATCAGGATTTTTAAGGAGAAATTATATGAATTATTAAGTAACGATCATGAAATAGCCTTGGATTTTCTGCATTATTCGTCAATAAATGCAGGATTGACATTAAAGGATTTAGGTAAAACAGCTTAGTAATAAACTACATTTTGAATGATATTGAAAATTATATTTTTTTGAGAAAACCATCAAATACTATTTGGTATTTAGATAAAAAATTGTATTATGGGGCACATAATGTTTAAACCAGTTCAATTCTGATGGTTAATTACCAGATTATATTACTATATGCAAATCTGGATGATAAACCAGACAGTCATTCTTCCAGAGGTTGGGTGAGTATTTTCCTGGAAAATCTTGATCGATTGTTGAATCGATTATCCGGTGAGAAACACTCCCTTATAAAATTATCTGAATACGATCTTGATCCGGATTCCTTTCCTCTTAAATCCTCTATAATAATACCAGTATTCTCCAATAATTTTTTACAGGCACCTATTTTTATGAGTTATTTATCAGTACTTGAAAAGGAAGCCACAAAAAAGAGTAAGTCATCAGCTGATATAAAGTTCATAAATGTTTTTAAAAACCGGATCCCCGGGGCAGAAATACCTGCATACTTGAAACAAAATAAGTTTTACAATTTTTTTGAAATAGATTCTCTCACTGATTATGTCACGGAAATATCCTATCAGGAAGATCCGGACAAAGATCATGAGTATTGGATGAAAATATTTGATATTGCAGCTGAAATAAAGAATATCATTGAATCCAATAGCTCACCAGTGAAAGCGGCTGAAAAATTGGTCAAAAACCTTAGACCTTCAGGAATTTATATCGCGCAGTCTGGCATTGACCAATATAATCAAAGAGATAATCTATGTCGGGAATTATCCAGAAGTCAATATGAAATTTACGAGCTCGATACAATTGAGGGATCTTATGATGATATCGTTAAGCAGATAAATGAAAAACTAAGCAAATGTCAGCTGTCCATACACCTGGTTGGTGAAGATTCCGGTGCATTGATTAAAGACAGAGGATTATCAATTGTTGAAATAGAAAATCAATTGGCATCTGAACATAGTAGTCAGGTCAATGATAAGCCTGGCGTGAAGTATTATGAACGATTCAATAGGATAATTTGGATCTCTGAGGATCATGAGAACCTTACTGTCAAACAAAAGATCTTCATTGATAATCTTAAAAAAGACCTTGTAAATATTCAATATGCTGAAATTATGGATTGCCCTATTGAAACCTTGAAAGGTTTTATAGTAGGTAAAATAAATGAGAATAAACGGGGACGTGAACAGGTTTTGACACCTGAAATCGAAAAAGGTAAAAGTATTTATCTAATCTGTGATAAGACTGAGCGGGAAGAGTGCAAGCCAATAAGTAATTTCCTTAAAGAACAGGGTTTTAATGTAATACTTTCAAATTTTGATGGAGAGATCCTGCAGATCCGTGATAAACATCTGAAAAACCTGAAAGAATGTGATGGCACCTTGATCTATCATGGAAGGAATAATGAAAATTGGGTAAAAAGTAAATTGTTTGATAGTGTAAAAGCTTTGGGTCTTGGAAGGAGTAAAGATAAAAATCCAACAGCTGTAATTGTTGACTCAAACAAGAAGGTTGACCTGGATCTATACTTTAATAAAGACAATTTGATCTTATTAAAGAACCAAAAGGTCAATAAAAGCTCATTTAAATCGTTTCTTAACCAGCTTGAATAACCAATGAACGTAAAGGATATAGAAATTGCTCTTTCAGGAAAGGTTAAAGACACTAACCTGCTAAATCCATTCCCTGGATTAAGACCATTCGGGTTTGAGGAAAGTCATTTATTCTTCGGAAGGGAGGGGCAGAGTGATGACATTCTGTTAAAACTTGCAGAGAACAGGTTTGCAGCTGTTATTGGAGCATCCGGAAGTGGAAAGTCATCTCTAATGTATTGTGGACTTATTCCAATCTTATACGGAGGATTTATGACCGATGCAGGATCTGATTGGATTGTCATATCTTCCAGACCAGGTAACAGTCCTATAGAAAATCTTTCAGAAGCAATTGTGAAACTCAATGAATCTTTTGAAGAATTATCTGAGGATGAGAAATTCATGGAGTCAACTTTGACCAATGTTATATTGAAAAGTTCTTCTATGGGCCTGGTAGATGCGTTGAAGCCCTATTCATTGTCAAAGTCTTCCCCAACCAATTTCCTGATTCTGATAGATCAGTTTGAGGAATTGTTCAGGTTTCTAAAAAGCGAAACGGATGAAGAATCGGCTAACCTTTCCGCTGCTTTTGTAAATCTCTTATTGAAATCAGTGAGTCAGACAGAATTACCTATCTATGTTGCACTCACTATGCGCTCTGACTTCATAGGTGATTGTGCCCAGTTCCCTGATCTGACACAGATAATAAATGAAAGTCATTATTTGATCCCACAGATGACTCGGGAACAGCAGAGAATGGCCATTGAAGGTCCTGTTGCTGTTGGCGGTGGTAAGATCACAAGAAGACTGACCCAGCAGCTCCTAAATGATGTGGGCAATAATCCTGATCAGCTTCCAATTCTCCAGCATGCCCTGATGAGGACATGGGATTACTGGACACAAAACAGGGAGGATGGAGAATCACTGGATATTCGGCATTATGTTGCTATAGGAAAGTTAGAGGAGGCATTATCTCAGCATGCCAATGAAACATTTGCTGAATTGGATAAGAGAGAAAGGGAGATCTGTGAAGTAATATTCAAATCTCTGACCGAAAAGGGCAGAGATAATTTTGGTATCCGGCGTGCTGCAAATATTGCAGAATTAGCACAAATAGCTAATGTTACAGAGGACGAGATCATCAATGTAGTTGAGAAATTCAGGAGACCTGGCAGATCATTGCTGATGCCTCCTGCTAATGTACCATTGCGATCTGGCACCATCATAGAGATCTCTCATGAAAGTCTGATGCGTATCTGGGACCGGTTGAAAAACTGGGTTGATGAGGAGTTTGAATCTGCTCAAATGTATCGCAGATTGTCCGATGCCGCAGCCATGTATCAGGTAGGTCGCACAGGCTTGTGGAGACCGCCAGATCTTCAATTGGCCTTAAACTGGCAAAAGAAACAGATACCCACACGTGCATGGGCCCAAAGATATAATCCTGTTTTTGAAAGGGCAATGCTCTTTCTGGATACCAGTAAAACTGCTTATGAAAATGAGCAACGAAGTAAGGAGTTGCTACAGAAGAATATGCTCCGCCGTGCCAGAAATGTAGCCATCATCTTTGGTCTCTTATTAATAATCTCTATAATCTTCTTTGTTTTTGCCCTTATTCAGAAAGTGGAGGCCGATGAAAAAACAAAATTGGCTCTAGAAAATGCTTTAAGAGCCAACAGGCAAATGGAAATTGCTGAGATCCGGCTTGGAGAAGCAATCCGGCAGGAACAGAAAGCTAACTATTCGGCTCATATAGCCCGGGTTCAGCAGCAGGAAGCAGAAACCCAGAGACAGTTGGCCGAAGCACAAAGACTTATTGCTGAATCCGAACGTCGCAGGGCACAACGTGAACAGGAGAATGCAATTGCTGCTGCCGAAGTGGCGGACCAGGAAAGAGTAAGAGCCCTGGAAGCCCAAAACCGTGCTGAAATGGAGGAATCTAATGCCTTCAGGTTAAGGATGCTCTCTATTGCACAGGGTATGGCCGTAAAATCTCTGCAGATCCAGGATAACCAGCTTGAGGGTCTGGTGGCTCAGCAGGCTTATCTGTTCAATATGAAGTATGACGGACTAAGACACGACCGTTATATCTATAATGGATTGTATTACGCCCTTAAAAATTTACAATTTTCCGAATACGACAGTATCTATTCAATGCATCAGCATGAAGGTACTGTACGGGGCCTTACATTTTCCTCTAATGGTCAGAATATTTATAGCGCCGGAACAGATGGTAAAATACTTAAGTGGGATTATTCTGATACAGGTGCGATTCCTGAAACACTGTTGCAAAATGATTCGAGAAACAGGATAGTAAAATCAACAAATGACGGAAAATGGCTTATAATAGGAAGCGACATGGCCGGCATTCAATTACTCAACCTTCAAAATCAGAATTCACGACCAGAGACACAGGCAGGGCATCAGGGACGTGTTCATGATATTGTTATCGCAGATAACAGCAAGTTTTTTATCAGCTTGGGTGATGATAAAACTTTGAGAATCAATGATTTTAATAACAGTAAAGTGTTAAAAACCTTTGATATTGAGTATAACAACATGGATATGAGCATCAGAAGTAAAATCCTGGCCCTATCCAGTAGATCGGGAAAAGTTATCCTGATGAATGCATCTAACGTAGATGAGACAATTACCCTGATTTCTGATAAGAAAAGACCAGTTAATTCTTTGGCATTTCATCCGGAGGAAGATATTCTTGCCATTGGATACCAGGATGGCCTTGTTAGTTTATATGATATGAGCCAGGGGATGAACCGGGTAAGGAAAATAACTGATTTACCTGGACATAGTTCAGGAATAAGCAGTATATCCTTTAATAAAGGAGGGAATTATCTGGCTACTTCCAGTTTCGATGGTACCGTGCAATTATGGGATTACACCAATCTCAACAGTTTGCCATTGGTACTTTCTGATCATGGTGCACAGGTTTGGAGCATTATGTTCAGCCCGGATGGCAATTATCTTTTTGCGGGATGTGAGAATGGTAATATCAAGATTTGGCCGACGAAGGCTGAAATATTATCCGTTCAGATATGTGATCACCTAGAAAGGAATATGACCAGGTCAGAATGGGAAAGATATGTGGCAGAGGATATAAATTATGAGGAAACGTGTTTGACGCAGAATCTTCCTTAGAAATCGATGTTTGGTTTTTTTAGAATAGATATTAAATTTTCGTGCCAATTGTTAATTGTTGCAGTTGGCTTATTTTTTGGGCCTGAGGTTCAATCACAGGATGTTTGTACCCGTAATCTGGAGGATGCACGAGAGAGTTTTGACCAGGGACGATTTATTGAGGTTGACTCTCTTTTAAGAAAATGTATTGATCGTGGGTTTACAAAACAGGAGCGTATTGATGCACTGGAACTGCTGGCTTTGTCAAAACTGTATCTTGATGATATGGAAATGGCTGATTCAGTTTATCTTGAATTACTGACTGTCGATCCTGAACATACTGTAAATCCTCTAATTGATCCACCTGATCTGATCTTTTTACATCAGAGTTTCAGGACAGAACCTTTATTTACATATTCGGTGTCCGCTGGATTAACCTATTCTTCTCCAGCAGTAATTCATAGTGATTTTATTTATCCCACTACCCTGGTAAAATACAATGATCAGCCAGCTCTTGTTATGGATCCCGTAAAGGATTACCAGGGAAGCATAGGGTATATTTTCGGAATTAATATGGATGCAGTAATATACAGGAACATTTACCTCGGAATTGGATTAAGTTATTCCAGAACAGCATATAAGTACAAAGCTCAATATCTTAGAGATATATATGCCACCTTTGATATTGAGGACCTGTATTATGAGTCTACATACAAGCAAAACATAGATTGGATATCAGTCCCATTATATGTAAAATACCAATTTGATAAAATCAAATTTAAGCCATATGTACTTGGAGGAGTTTCCTATAATGGATTGATAAGGTCAAGACAGAATGATTTGACCCGCGAGAAAATTTCAGGAACACCTGAAACAAAACTAGAGAGGGGATCAGCCAATGACATAGGTTCCAGAAGCAGAAATAATTTCTCTTTAAACTTAGGTATTGGATTTATGTATAAAACGAATGGTATTGACTATATCGTAATGGAAATAAGATATTCACGGTTTTTAAAGAATCTTTCGAGCATGGATACAAGGTATGGCAATATTGATAATCAAACCAATATCATTCTGTATGGAATTGCATTAGATGATTACAGCCTATCCTCTTTTGATTTAACTTTTAAATTCTTAAGACCTTTTTATAAACCAAAAAAAATCAGGTAGGGCGCATATTATAAATGATAACCGGATACAGAAACATATTTCTTTTTCTAATTGTGCTGATGTTCACATGCCTTGGTTGTGATACCTCCGAGAACATTTCACCCAAAAATACTGAGACATTCATTCGCTTATTTGGTGGAGAGTTTCAGGACAAGGGGATAGGTATTACACCTTTGCCAGACAACCAGATCGCTATACTCGCCTCTACTACTGAAACAGCTGTGATCACCGGAGAACAGTCAGACAGGGATATAGTAATTATTTTAACGGATTCGAGTGGTACCAATGCTGAAATATATGCAGTAGGAAATGCTGGATTTGACGAATCTCCTGCTGGGATGGTTTATCATGACGGGGATCTTTATATTGGCGGAACCACCAACATAAATGGAGATAATGATTTCCTGTTTTTGAGATTTTCATTGGGAAGCAAGTCTGTTACATCTTATACACCTATTGGTCAAAGGGATACTTCCGAAGTTTGTTATGATATCGGATTTTTCGAAAATACTTCTGTCGGAGATGGACTAATATTGGTTGGAGAGATAGGCATCAATGATACTACCCAAAGCTATGATACCTGGGTAAGTCTTGAAGGTGATTCTATTGGATCTCTAATACCCAGTTCCAGGTATGATGGACGTTCAAAAAGTGTTGTTCCTTTCGATGCGGGGAATTATCTAAAATTGGGTGAAGATCAATCCATGGGGCTCAATACTCAAAATCTCAAGCTGTCAAGGGTACAATATTCAAATGGTGTTGCAGGCGATTCAAGGGATATAACATCCTCTGAAAATTTCTATAATGCAACCAGACTATTACTGGTAAATCAGAATATCGTATTGAGTAGTGGCTACCAATCCTCAGACGAAATTTCCAATGATTCACAGGGGGTGGTATTATCTGAAAATCAAACAAGTCCTAATTTTCCTGGCTCTGGTGATGGAAATTATGTATTTTTACCTGACCTTCCAATGTTAACCACTGACATAATTAGATCGGTTGATGGCGGATACCTGCTTTTTGGTACGGATTGGGAAGGAAAAGTAATCAGACTTGTTAAGTTAAATTTTAACCTGGATACTATTGAGTGGAGTGAAGAGTATGGTACAAATGGGGAGTTGGATGAGGCAGGATCAATTTGTCAATTTCCGGATGGAAAGATATTTTTTACAGCCTCTGTCAGTTTTCAGATTGGAGGTTCGAATACTAAAATTGCATTATACAAAACCACTGCTAACGGCCAACTTGATTATTAACAGATTGTTTATATAAATTTTTTTATATTTTATTGCACTTTCATACAATATAATCCAAAATCCGAGGTTACCTAATTACCAGAAAACATATTTAGAATTGAGGTAAAAGATGATATAGAGGGAGAAGATTAGATACTTTTAATGATTGTCAGCTTGCTAACTAATTTTTATAGGCGCTTTGCGCTATTTGTTATATTAATATTTTTGGCATTATCCGCTCACGGGCAATGGCTGGCAGGCTATGAATACCGTAAATCCATCACGATTCCCGATGCGAACATTGTTGGTGGACCTCATACTGATTTTCCATTATTAATTGATCTCTCTGCAGATGCCGATATTATAGCAAATGCGGATCATCCCAACGGATATGATATCATTTTTACTGATGATGACGGGTTGACGCTGCTTGACCATGAAATTGTAGTATATGATGCCACCAATTATAAAGCTTTTATCAGGGTAGATCTACCGGATCTTTCAGATAAAACGATTTATGTTTATTACGGCAATCCGACAATTAGTACCGATCCATCCACTACTGATACCTATTCCGGTGATTTCCAGGCCATATGGCATATGGAGGAGGAACCTCAATCGACTTCGGTTATAGATGCTACACAAAATAGTAATACGGCAAATCCAAATAATTTCGGAGTTGCTTCCTCAGTTGGGGGTAAAATCGGGCAGGCCATCAGTTTTAATGGGGCAAGTAATAATTACTTAGATGTAAACAACAGCTCAAGTATAAATTTGAGTAGTAACCAATTTACAATTCAGGCATGGATCAACGCACCTGATAATACCACTGACAATGCCATTATGGCAAAAGGTCAAACTGATGGTAATGAACAATATATGCTGGGTATTGGAAATGTTGGTTCACCTGATTATGTTATTCACCGTTCTAGCATAAATGGGGTACAATATAATTATACCGATGGTTCCATAACTGCAGGATCCTGGCAACATGTAGTTTATGTTTATGATGATAATTATCCAATTATCTCGAAGCTGAGGGTATATATCAATGGTATACTTGCAAATAGCCGGAACTCTTTCGGAGGAAATGTTGATGCCAGTGTTTATCCCTTACTTATTGGTAAACGCTTATCCTCTGCAAATTATATTACGGGATTGCTTGATGAACTTAGAATAGCTGATGTAGCCAGGGATATTAACTGGATTCAGACAGAATTTAATAACCAGAATGCACCTGTTGGATTTGTAAACTATGGTGCGGAAACTGGCCCCGGACCATTGCCAGATGTATTGGCTACACCTGCTTCAGAAACAATATGTGCAGGAGCGACGACAAGTATAGCCTTCAGCACACCAAATACAAATCCGGTAACATCGTATCAATGGACAGCAGTTTTTGATACCGGAATATCTGGGAATGCCTCCGGAACAGGGAACACACTCAATGAAACTTTGGAAAATACCAGCTCCACACCGGGAACAGCAACATATACAGTTACAGCTTATAATGGCATCTTTCCAGGTTACTCAACGAATGTAGTAATCACTGTAAATCCAAATCCTGAAAAGAATGTAACAGCCTCTGAAAGTACGATCTGTGAAAATACCTCAACTTTTATAGTGGTCGATAATTCGGAAGTAGGAACAAGCTATCAATTACGCGATGCAGCGGACAGTGATATCGGACCACCACAGAACGGAACAGGCGGATCCTTATCCTTTCCTACTGGTTTACTTACCTCAACAACGACTTTTAAAATAGTTGCAACCAATACAGGAAACTCTTGTACTAGAGAATTTGCCGATCAACCAACTGTTACTGTGACTGCAGCTACGGCAGCTCCGACAGTAACTTTTGCACCAACGGTTTATTGCATTGGAGATGTAATCTCTTCTCCGACAGTTGTGGGATCTAATGTTCAATGGTATGAAGATGCTGCATTGACCATCCCCGTATCTGTCAGTACACCAAATAATCCTGATGTTGGAGAATTGGGCTTTTCAAGTGCCGCCGCAAACGTCACCAACAGGTATGTTACTCAGACCGTTGGTGGTTGTGAAAGCAATCCAGTTATAGTGACACTGACTGTAGTCCCTGACCCTGCGGTCTATGATATCGGAGGTGGCGGAACCTATTGCTCTGGTGGAAGTGGCGTGGATATCACTTTATCTGATTCTGAAGTGGGGATGAGTTATCAGCTATATCGTCAGGCCGGACCTGATGTAGCAGTTGGTGATCCGATTGCCGGTACCGGGAATGCTCTTTCAATGGGTTTGCAAACCGTTGCAGGGACCTATTACATCGAAGGAAGCAATAATCAGAATCCCTCATGTACATCAACCATGAATGGTACTGTCGACGTAATTGTAAGGCCTTTGCCAGCAATATATGATGTAGAGCCAGTCGCAGGAACAACTTTTTGTTCTGGAGGTAGTGTAGATATACAGATCCCGAATTCTCAGACTAATATTAATTACGAAATTTATAGAAATGGAACACCGACAACGGATATTAAACCTGGGGCTACCGGCTCTCCGGTTTCTTGGACTGTGACCCAGGCAGGTGTTTATACAGTATATGCTTCACATTCAACAATTCCATTATGTACAATACAGATGAGTGGAAGTGTTACAGTAAGCGGGACGCCGGATCCGGTTGTAACCTTCAATGTAACGGGCGGTGGGACATATTGTTCAGGTGGCGCGGGCCTGTCTGTAGGCCTTGATAACAGTGAGGCGGGTGTAGAGTACCAGCTGTTGCTGGGTGGTGCGCCGGTAGGCACGCCTGTAGCGGGCACGGGTGCCGCGATCAGCTTTGGACAGCAGACGGTGGCGGGCACTTATACGGTAGAGGCTACGACAACGACGACACCATCCTGCGGACCGGTCATACAGACGGGTAGTGTGGATATCATAATTGATCCGGTTCCGGTTCTTACTATAAATAATAATAATCTCCAGATCTGTAGTACAGATCAAACCGATATAGAACTTTTAAGCACAGTAGCCGGTTCTATAATTACAATCCTTAATGTCACAGCTAGTGATGGTGCAGTCTCAGGTTACTCAGGTATTGGTACAACATTTAATCCTGGAGATTTTGTAAATGATGCGATTGACAATCCAACAAATCTACCTCAGACAGTGACCTATACTTTCAGAACCACTGCCGCAGGATGCACAGATCCTACAGATAAACAGGCTACAGTCACCATAAATCCAATCCCGGATGTCGCTGCAAATGGATTAGATATATGTAGTGGAGATATAACTGACATCGCACTTACAAACCCAAATAGTGTTCCTTTTACTACATTTTCGTGGACAGTAGAGGCTGTTGATGCAGGCATAACAAATCCTCAGCCTGGCTCAGGTACTCAGATTGCACAGGTTTTAACCAATTCAAATGCGGTTCCTGCTACAGTAACCTATAGAATTACTCCAGAAGCTATAGGCTGTACAGGTAATTTTACAGATTTTGTTCAAACTGTGAACCCAGGAAATACTGCCTTTGCAGGAACTGATCTTGAATCTTGTGAAACCATGTCAGGAATAACAATAGGCGATGCTACAATTGGAGGTGGTGCTGATTTCCCACCTCTTGGAGGTTCCTACTGGGATATTGTCAGCGGTTCAGGTACACTAACTGATTCACTTACAATCACTCCAACATACAATCCGGCCATGGGTGAAACAGGTACAGTTACCTTAAAATTAACAGCAGCTGATCTAAGTTCCTGCCCGGATGTCGTTGATTATGTGGATATTGAAATATATCCCGCAGCAATTGTGGATGCAGGAACTGATCAAACGATATGCGAAGGTGAAAATGCCTTATTATCCGGGGCCAGCCGAAGCGGCAGTGCCAGTGTCATTACTTGGAGTGGTGGTTCTAACAACTTCCTGCCAAATAATAACACTGTGAATGCCACTTATATTCCTGATCCGGGCGAAGAAGGGACTTCTGTCAGACTGTACATAACCAGCGATGATCCGGCTGGTCCTTGCGTGGCAGCCATCGACTCTATCGATATTACCATAAATGTAGCCCCAGTAGTCAATGCAGGCCTGGATAAGGAATTATGTTTCCCGGATA
>CBDUBA010000017.1:0-57032 GCA_965365275.1 uncultured Cyclobacteriaceae bacterium
GAATCTGCTGCCTCGCGGTCAATAAAATAATTTGGTTGCGGATATTCCTGGTCACAACTGATATACCATATCACTTTCTCACCTGCATCAAGACGTTCATTCACTGCTTTTACATGGTCATCATAAGCCAGGTAGTTGCCATGTATGATCCAGTAATTGGCAAATCCAACAAATGATCCCCATTCCGGATTTTCGGGGAGCGGTTGTTCGGTAACCATAAAATTGACATTGGGGTCAACCTCCTTTACCAGGGTGGCCCAACGGCGGATGGCTTCGTATTCATCTGCTGTGCGGGGTTCATCCACCGGACAAAGAAAGGCCAGTTTCTCATACCATCCATTTTCAGTGGCATAGGTTATAACTTGTTCTATGTATTGTCTGACGTATCTTTTATAATCTTCCGAAAAAGGTAATTCCCCTGATTCATGGGGCACACCAGGAGGCTCAGCATCAATCTGGAAGAAACTCAGGCCCTTATCCAGGAAAAACTGTTCCATACGGGCATCCGCCCATCTTAATTTGTAATTTCCATCTTCAATCCTTCCATTCAGTCCATAAGACAACAAATACCGGGGATCAATCCTGCTGTCCAATGCGTGTTCCAGGTATTTGTAATATAATGCATCAAATTCCGGGCTTTCTCTGTCAAGACCGTGCGCCCTGGCTACATCATTAGGCCCAATTCGCATCAACGCGGGGAAATGCCTTTCAGTTGGTAATGTAATATCCCATACCTCTAAGTCGACGTTTATATTGGCTAATTCACCTTCATCTGACAGTACCATTATTGATCCTTTGTATACACCAGCCGCTTGATCCCGTGGGATAAACACATCTACCCAAACCGGTTGGTTACGAAGTTCAGGGGGTCTGCCCCTATGACCTGATCGGATATCAAATGGATGGGTGAGGGGAGCAAGGGCATCCGGCCACCAGCCATATTCACCATGCGAACCGGAAGGTGCATAGACTTTTATAATGTGTTCAAAATATAATTGAATATTTTCTAAGGGTATGTTATCATTCCCCTTTTTCAAAGACGTTTTCTGTAACGTAACTCCAAATACATTTTCCTGGTCAGCGGTTACAACGATTTGAAAGGGAACATGTTCACCTCGAACGCCAGCAATTTGAACAGTTTTTGTGGATTCGTTCCATATCCTGTCATGAGGAAGTTTCGATCTGTTCTCACGTTGCACTTTTTCAGTACTTCCTGTTGCCCAGATCCTGATTTCAGCCATGGTCTTGCTACACAAGATTGAACCAGTAAACAATACTGCCAGGGCAAAAGTTAATTTTGCAAATAATGTAGTAGGTACTTTGTTCATGATTTTTTGCTTTACTTCAATTTAATAAAGTTTGGATTCCGTTCAAAAAATTTCTATCCAAAGATGGTCTTATGCATCATTTTTTCAGTAATTTATATTTTCAAGGAATCTGTTTTTTAAATTAACATTTTTATAGTGTATGAAGAATATTAAATATTGGAGAATGCACTGATCTTATACTTTTATATCCTTTGATAATTGTATAAGTAGCCTGGTTTTATATCTTGATTTAATTTTTAAAAGTTATTACCAAATGAAACTAAAAAGATATTTACTATTCTTTTTAGTCCTTCTAGCATGTCTTGCATGCTTTCCGTTTGAGGGTGATGCTGAATTCTGGGATAAACAGCGAAAAGGGGCTAATTGCTTTAACAATAAGGTAACAGAACAATGGTTTATTGATGCGAATGAACTTGGACTGGAGTGGGTCAGGCTTGCTTATGATAAATGGGATTCACGCCATCCTGATTTCCTGATCGGAGATGCTTCTAATTATAGAGGTTTGGTAAAAGAAGATCTGAAAAAACTGAAAGAAGCAATTGAATGGGCGAGAAAGTATAACATATACCTGGTTATATCACCTTTGAGTTTACCTGGAAGCAGATACAGACAAAATAATAACAATATACCTGACTCAAGATTATGGATGGAAAATGGCTTTCAGGAACAAGCGATTCGTTTTTGGGCAGATCTAAGTAAGGAACTCCGGGAATATGATCATATCGCTTATAATATAATCAATGAACCCTTTCCTGAATTGGGAGCGGGCGTGGAAGAACATTATAGCCCTGGTGATGTAGCTAAGTTTATTGAATGGTACCAGGGAATCAGGGATACACCCAGAGATATTTACAAGTTTTACTCAAAGATCATAAAGGAGATCAGACAGGCAGAACCTGATAAAATGATCATGCTGGATGCCGGGTGGTATGGTCAACCGGGTGCTTTCTGTTACTGGCCATCGGCTTTTGATGATAAAAACATCCTGTATTCTTTCCATATGTACGAACCGTATGAATTCACTTCAAATAAGAATTACCGGGAAAAGAACAACTTTGTCTATCCGGGAAGGGTTCCATTCGGGAAGGATACCATTTTTTGGGATAAAAATATAACCATAACATACTTCCAGCCCTTTTTGAAATGGGTGAAAGAAAACGATATACCATTAAACCGCATCGTATGCGGGGAGTTCGGATGCATGCGAAAAAATGAGGGGGCTGCCCGATACCTTCAGGATATGATCAGTTTTTTGAATAAGCATGGATTTCACTGGGCATTTTACTCTTTCCGAGAAGATGCATGGGACGGTTATGACTATGAACTGGGTAAAGAGGATTTGGGTTGGGAATACTGGCAAGCTAAAGAGAAAAGCGAAAATCCTCCATTGCCCAGGAAGGATAATCAAATATTTGACGTTATAAAAAGCCAGTTTTAGTGCATACAAAGACTATTCAAATGCTCCGGATTGGATGGGAAAGAATTTATTCCCAGCCAGGCCTTGAGTACGCGGTGGCATAATTTGATTCGTTATAAAGTGGCTGCCGTTCCGGTTTGTATATTTTATCTCCGGTGAAAGGTTTATCCTGGGTGTAAATCCAAATCGACTCAAGATCCCATACGATCAATTCATCACGTGGATCCCCCGTAATGTCATGCGCCATCCATGCAAGATCTGGATGTCCGTCGTCAGGCAACATAACTACCCTGCGTCCCCATCCATCAATTAGCCCCCCTTCAGTGATATTTGGTGAAAGAAAGATAAACTCTGTTCCATCCCCCCTCCAGTTGACCGGAAGCACAGGAGAGCCGGCATGGAACAGTTCAAAATTAGTAATCTCATCCCCTGCAGCATTATAAAGCGTAATTAATCCGGGTTCACCCCAGAAGTTAATGTTGCAGAACTCAAGGCCGGGTATGTCCGGACGAAACTGTCCAATACTCGGGGTTTGTGCATGTCCGACCCGATGATGCTTCAATATCTTTCCATTGCTTCCAAGCACAAGGACCCCGTCATCGCTTCCACCTACAAATACCTTCTCCCCACCATCCGACAGTGAAAGGTCTCCTACATAAAGCCCATCAGCATGTTCGCCTAATAAAGAATCCAGTGACCAGATAAGATTGCCGTCCGGATCAAACTTGGAGTATCCGATATATACCTCATCCTTTCCATCTCCGTTGCTGTCGTGATAAAAAGGAAAATGGCCCAGGTTGGCTGAAGCAGTCCAGAGCATTTCAAATTGGTTATTATAAGCCCATAACCGGGTATGCCGATCCTTGATGATAATATCCTGAGGTTTGCCAGTCCCTCTCAGGTCAGCAAATGAGATGCAATCAACATTCAGGTATGGAAGAAGATCCCGGCGATAATAATGCCTGTATTCCAGCCAGGAGCTTTCTTCCGGAAGGATCTTTGAGGATGGGACAGGATAACGGGCTATTTCCTCGCCATTCCTGCCATCCAGCACTTTGATCCAATTATCCTGTGCCAATATAACCTCTGTTTTTTCATCCCCATCAAGATCGTGGATCTGTACTGCCACGTCGTAGGATAACCAGGCATGTTCCGGGTCGGGTTTCCCGTATTGCCACAACTTTTTTCCATTGTGATCGAGAGCCGTCATACATGTAATCCGGTTATAATTATTACCAAAAAAGGGCATATTTTGAACGATCAGGAAATCAATCAGATCATCTCCGTTAAGATCTCCCAGCCTGATGGCCCGAGCTGCACCAAATCCCCGGGTATCAATTTTTTTCCACAGCAGACATTTTGGATTTTCCTGTCTTAATGAATCCAGTTCGGCTGCGATATTGACTTTTTCTGACAAGTATTTTTTCTTTTCTTCTGTAGTAGTGGATATACTGACTTCATGAAATGCAACCGGGGAAGTTGCAAAAAGACCAATTTTCCCCGCCAGGTAACGGTTGTTTTTTACTTCGAATATCAGTTCGTCATCAATGTAGCACATGATTTTGGGGCCGAAAGCCCTTACGCGGAGTTTGTAGGATTGCATCGGGTTGGTTGAGTATCTGTCCCTTGATAATTCATGCCAGCCATCTTGACGAAATCCTTTTTCTCCATCGCGATAGCGAAGGGTTACCTGGTCCGCTTTATCAAATCCAAATAAATAATAATGCCTTCCATCCCGGTAACGGAACAGGATCCCGTTCAGGTCACTTCGATCAATCGGAGTTAGTTCCACCTCAATTATATAGTTTTCCCAAAGTATATCTCCATAGCAAAGTATAGGATAGGTAAATTCATTTGTCCAGGCTTCAGAATTGTATCCCAGATAGTACAATGAATTCTTCCCGTCCGATTCCAGAATTTTCCATTCTTCGGGACCCCGGTTATTTACAATATTCCAGCCATCCATAAAATTGCGGGGAACATAATGGTATTCAGGAAAACCCCTGGCAGCAAAATCTCCAAACTTTCCCTTTTTCAGGTTTGAAAAATCACAGAACGCTAACATTGGGTCAATATTGTTAACCTGTGAAGGTGCCGAACAGGAAACAATCAGGATTAGAATTAAGATCCTCCAATTCATTTTATTAATTTTTAATTCCGAAAACCCATGAAGGTACCTCCATCCGGGCGCCTTTAGTTGGATCCACAATCTGGTTTATTTTTAATTTGCCGGTTAATCCCACCAGGAGACGTGCTTCTTTTTCAGTTCGACCTGTTTTTTCCCGGAGGATTTTTATCATTTCTTCCGTGGCCTGCCATGAAGCTTCTTCGAGATCTTTACATGCACCGAGAGTCGAAAACGATTCAGGTCTGATTATCACCGGTGCATCAGAGAGTGATTCCGGCAACTTGCGGAAGCGAACGATCGCTTCTGCATCAGTTTCAATACCCTGTCCGTTTATCTCCCCATCTCCCTGGAGTGCATGGGTATCCCCCATGCCGGCAAGGGCTCCCTTAACCCTCGACTTGAGCACTATGGTACTCCCCGGCCGGACTTCCCGGCAGTCGATATTCCCTCCGGTATCCCCCGGAGCCCGTGTATCAACCGTGCCTTCTGAAGGTGCTACGCCTATGCAACCCAGCATAGGCTCAAGTGGAAGTTTTAAGGATTCAGAAAATTCTGCAAATCCATCACGTAGTTCAAAGATCCTGCCTGCACAATATCCCCAATCACCTGTTGTTATGTCGAGAATATCAATTGCCAGGGGATCACCCGGTTCAATGCCTTCCACAAAGATCGGTCCCGTTTGCGGATTGATAACGTTGTCCTGATCAGGTTTCCTGAAAACGCCATCTCTTGTTACTAATCCGGGCATTCCATGTGACATTTCAACAATGACCACTTCATTGAGACTGACATGATAGGCAGCTTCCATCTCCGGTTCCCATACCGTGAAGAAATTGCTCGCTGAAAGCCTCCGCAGACCGGTTCCTTCAAATGATTGAGCCATGCTGCCTGCAAATCCAGTTGCAATAGCTGGTGTGAGTAAAATTGTTTTCAGGAATGTGTTACGATCCATTTCTTTAAATTAATTGAACAGAACAATAGATTCACCGTCATAATCAATTTGTTCATTTTATTTGGTTCCGGCAGTAATATTGATAATTACATTCAATTTAAGTCAAAACGGCAGTTTGTCAAAATCAATAAATTAATATTTTGATTTACAATTATATTTTAAAAGCGGATTATTAAATAACCGGTCTTTTTTATTCTCCGTGTGATATTCGTATCACTTGATATTTTTTAATTCCTGCTGTGCGTCCGGATGATGGTGTGATAGCAGATCCCCATTGTAATATCCTTCGGATAAAGATTTTGAGCATGTCGTTATTATGGATTCTATTGATTTGAATATATGATTATAATTTGTAGTTTTAGTATATCTGATGAAAACTGACAAAACTTAGATTGAGAAGATATTTTTTGATATTCACAATCCTGCCTGCTCTGATCTGGGGATGTAGTCCCAAACAAGAAAAAGAGGTTAATCCTGCAAAGTTCCATGTATTCAAATCACATAATCAGATCCACATACTACGTAATGATCAGCATATAACAACATATCTTTTTGATTCCGTTTTATTAAAGCCCATTCTCTACCCGCTTTATTCACCTTCGGGCATTCAGATAGAAAGACATTACCCTTTAACGTGGGTAGAAGGGGAAAGCCATGATCATCCCCATCACACGGGACTGTTTTTTACTTATGGTACAGAAGGGGAGGTTAACGGGAATAATTTCTGGGCAGGGCAGGAAGGATTATCCAGGATACAACATACCCGGGTCACTGAAATAAAAAAGGAGGCTGACAAAGCAATATTAGGGATCTCCGCAGACTGGATCGGGCGAAGGGGAGAGACCATTCTGAAAGAAGACCGGACCATGGAGTTTTCAGGCAATGAAAGACAAAATATAATAGATTTTATTTTCAGACTAACTGCTGTGACCGAAGATGTTGAATTGAAAGATACGAAAGAAGGATTGTTTGCGATCAGAGTGGCCGACTGGCTTTCAGAAACCCGGGGAGATGGGAAATACCTGAGTGCTTTGGGTGATACTACGGAAGCCAATGTATGGGGTAAGCCCGCAAAGTGGGTTCGCCTGGAAGCCGTAAAAGATGGTCTGAATATAGGAATCGTAATTATGAACCATCCCTCTAGTGTTAATTATCCTACCTACTGGCATGCACGAGGATACGGATTATTTTCTGCGAATCCACTCGGACGATCAGTTTTTCGGGAAGGCCGGGGATTGGACAACCCGGTGCCACTAAACTTTACGATTCCCAGGGGTGAGACCGCCCTGTTCAAGTTCAGGATGATCATTTATGAAAGAGATTTAAGCCCTGATCAGATTGAATCCATCTTTAAATCATATAGTAAATAATTCTCGATCTTCTTATGAAAGGGTTTAGATGGGTAATACTGGGGCTATTGTTTGTGGCTACGGTGATCCTGTATATTGATCGATCGGCTCTGGGCATACTTGCTCCATATTTGCAGGAAAAAATAGGATGGACGGAAGCACAGTATGGGATTATCAATAGCGTGTTTATGATCGCTTATGCCATATGTTTCCTGATCATGGGTAGGCTTATTGATCGGACCGGTACTCGAATGGGCTACCTTATTTCAATAGGTATCTGGAGCGTGGCTGTGGTGGGTCATGTATTAGCCCGGACCTGGATCGGATTCGCAGTGGCTAGATTTGGCCTTGGAGTGGGACAATCAGGGAGTTTCCCCTCTGCTATTCGGGCTGTGGCAGAGTGGTTTCCTGAAAAAGACCGTGCACTCGCAATAGGGATCTTTAACGGGGGGGCAAATATGGGAACTATTATCGCACCTTTGGTTATTCCTGTTCTTGTATTGAGTTTTGACAGTTGGAAGGCGGGTTTTCTATGGACCCTTCCAATAAGCCTGATCTGGATGATGCTGTGGCTAAGTTTTTTCAAGGTGCCTGACAAATCCGGATATGTTTCTGAGCAGGAATTGAGATATATTGAATCGGGAGAAAGGCCTGAAAGCTCAGGTTTTAATGTTAAAACAAGGGATATATTATCAAATAAAAGTTTCTGGGCGATCGCATTGGCTAAATTCATGGCTGATCCTGTTTGGTGGTTCTATCTTTTCTGGGGAGCTAAGTTCCTCCATGGTAATTATGGCGTAAATCTAAAAGAAATAGGATTGCCTTTCTTCACTATTTATCTGGTATCTTGGGGAATAGGGATATTCCTTGGCTGGTTCTCTTCAATGCTTTTGCGAAGGGGTTGGAGTTTGAACAAAGGGAGAAAATCCGGATTGTTGCTTTGTGCAATTTTTGCTTTACCCGTTATACTGGTCCCTCATGTCTCCAATATGTGGGTAGCGGTTGGCCTGATTGCGCTTGCTGCCGGAGGGCACTGTGGCTGGTCGGCCAATATCTTCAGTCTTATGGCGGATGTATTTCCAAAAAATACAACCGCTTCTGTTGCTGGATTTGGAGGTTTTGCCGGTGCAATAGGGGGGGCAATTATTGCATTTTTTGTGGGTCACCTATTACAGAACGTAGGCATGAAAGGGTATTCGGTAGCCTTTGCTATAGCCGGTAGTGCTTATCTGATCGCCCTTTTTTTGATTCAATTGTTAATCCCCAGGATAAGGGCTGTCAAAATTTGATGGAAAGAGCATGGATAGTAAAGAACGTGTAAAAAAAAGTCTTAATCACCAGGAACCGGACCGTGTTCCGTATGACCTTGGCGGAACTACCGTTACTGCCATAACCCGGAATGCGTATGTTCGCGCCATGCGTTTAAGGAACATATCGGAAGGATATCAGGAGCCATCCATCGATCCAATTCAACAGATTGTGATCCCTGATGAGGAAGTGCTTGTAAAATTAAGATCAGACACCCGGCGGATCGGGGCGCACCGGATACCGGAATATGAGAAAAATTTAGAAATGGTAAATGGGATTGAACAGGTGAAGGATTTTTATTCCTGTTGCTGGCAACGCAATCCTCTGAAGGATCTGTATTTTAACCAGGTGTCATTTCCGCTGGAAAAATATCCAACACTTTCTGAATCTATGGGCCGGATTGAAAAACCCAGCTGGAAAAAATACATCGATACGCTGAATCAAGAACTGGATAAACAAATTGAAGCAATTCAGGGATATTGCTGTGTAGCTGACAGGCATACTGCGGGTTTAACGGAAAATTCACTGCGCATACGGGGTTATGAACAATGGTACCTTGATACGATCCTGGATGTGAAAGGTGTTGAATACCTTTTTGATATGATACTCGAAGATAAGATCAGGTACTGGGATGCCCTCGCAACATGGGCCACCCGTAATAATTGCCTGGATCAAATAGATGTTGCTTCAGAATGTGATGATCTCGGCTCTCAGAGCACAACCATTATTGAGCCGGGAATCCTTCGAAAACTGGTGATTCCGAGACTGATGATCCTATTTGGACATATAAGGTCCCGAATACCGGGTGTAAAAATATTTATGCACAGTTGTGGGGCCATTCGTGAACTTATTCCGGATCTCATTGAAGCAGGAATGGAAATCCTGAATCCGGTACAGTATACTGCTTCGGGTATGAACCTGGCTGGATTAAAAAAAGATTTTGGCAAAGATCTTGTATTCTGGGGAGGTGGGATCGATACCCAATCCTTGTTGAATCATGGTAAACCGGATGAAATCCGGGAAGTGATAAAAAAAAATCTTGATATTATGGCTCCCGGTGGAGGATTTGTGTTTGCCCCCGTTCATAATATTCAGGATGATGTAAGTGCAGAGAATTTTTGGGCAATGTGGGATACTCTACAGGAATATGGGAAATATTAAATGTCAAACAATATCCATTTTAATTAATTTGAACAAAGAAACAGGATACTTTATCATTTCAAACAGGGATGATATTTTTATCTTGTATAAACAGATCTTAAGAAATAAAATATAATCATATGAAACGAAGAAAGTTTATAAAAACAACATCACTTGGAAATGCGGGGATACTTGCATTCCCGTCAATACTCTCAAACCATCACTGGAAAGGTGCCAATGACAGGGTAAATGTGGCTGTCATAGGAATTCACGGAATGGGACAGAGTCATATACAATCATATCAGAATCTGGAGAATGTAGAGGTACGCGCCTTGTGTGATGTCGATAAAAACCTCTTCCCTTCAGTAGTAAAGAAATATTTTACGGACAAAAACCTGCGAGCGCCTAAGCTGTATCAGGATCTTAGAAAACTCTATGAGGATCAGGAGATTGATGCGGTTTCCGTTGTGATACCCAATCATTGGCATGCCCTGGCTTCTATATGGGCCATTCAGGCAGGCAAGCATGTTACAGTTGAAAAACCCTGTTGTCATAATATTTATGAGGGTTTAAAGCTCCTGGAGGCAAAGCAAAAATATGATGTAATTGTGCAGGATGGTGCGGAACAGAGAAGCAACCCTTGTGCAATACGTATGGCAGATTATCTGCATTCAGGTAAACTCGGTGAGGTATATATGGCTAAAGGTATGTGCTATAAGTGGCGGGATTCCATTGGGTTATATCCTGACGGGCCCATGAATGAAGATGAAAAGTTTGCTTTTACGGTTAACAGTACAAATTATGAACCCGCTTATACACAAGATTACCTAAAGAATGTAGATTATAATCTATGGCAGGGGCCTGCTCCGGAAAAACCTTTTAACCGAAACCGCTTCCATTATAACTGGCATTGGAACTGGGATTATGGAAACGGAGATATGGGAAACCAGGGGGTTCATGAGATGGATATTGCACGATGGGGCCTAAATGTTGAATTACCGGAAAAGATTACAACCATGGGCGGGCATATCCTTTTTGAGGATGCTCAAAATACACCCAATACTTTAATGGCCATGTATGAGTTTCCAAATCCTGAAGGTAAGGGTGATAAAAAGAAAGTATTGCAATTTGAAACGCGCCACTGGATTACAAATAAGGAGGGTTTGTCAAAACCCGTTCAGGATAAAAATAATACATATATGACCAGTTCCTCCAATAATATCGGGAATCTGTTTTATGGATCTGAAGGATATATGAGTAAAAATTTAAATGATTGGCAGGTATACAAAGGTCGGGAGCTTCAACTGGCGGAGACAGGCGAAGGTATTGGGAATCACTATGAAAATTTCATTCTTGCGATCAGAGAAAATAAGCAAAGCCTGGCGAAAGCAGATATCCGTGATGGATTTTACAGCAGCGCCCTGATCCACCTTGGCAACATTGCCTATCGATTAGGCCGAACGCTGAATTTTGATCCAGTAAAAATGAAATTTATTAACGATAAGGAGGCTGATTCTTTACTGACACGTGAGTACAGGGCCCCGTTTACTATCCCGGAACAAATCTAAATGAGATCCTAATAACTCATTGTATGTTAAATCATTTATAGACCGTTAATAATTTAGGAAAATGGTTTATATAAATACTGTATTTTTTTATATTTACATATAAGGAAATGAAGGTTAATCATCTTTTAAAGTATTACGAATTTTTTGTAGTTCCTGAAATTTATATGGATTTTTAACTTTTAAGTAAAGAAATAAAAGATAAATTTAAATGACCTGCCAGAGAAGAGGTTTATATACTTAGTAATTTATGTTGTCCTTTCTCAGGGGTATAAATAATTATAATATGATCAGTCTTAAAAGCATCATTTTGTCTTATTCAATTGTTTTATTACCGGGTTTAATCAATGCTCAGACCGGAGATCTTAAACTTCTTGACTGGCGCCCGAAAAGTCAATTGGTCGTTAAGGAAACTAAGATTCTAAAACCTAAATATCCTGTTATTGATATCCACAATCATCTGGGTGATCTTAAAAATACTGAGAAATACTTAGAGGAGATGGATAAAGCCGGCGTCTGGAAATGTGTAAGTCTTGACGGAAACTCGAAGGATGATGCTTTTATTGATCATCTTAAAGCATCCCGGGCTGTGTCGAAAGAACGGTTGCTTGTTTTTTTTCGCCCTGACTTCAGTAAGATCGACGAACCTGATTTTGGCCGAAAGGAGGCTGATAGGCTTGAAAAAGCAGTAAAAATGGGGGCGAGAGGTCTGAAAATTGCAAAAAACCTGGGTTTGACCGAAAAAGATAAAAATGGAAGGATCATTCCGGTTGATGACCCACGAATTGATCCCATTTGGGCAAAATGTGCTGAACTTGGCATCCCGGTCATGATACATGTCTCAGATCCGAAAGCTTTCTTTACACCTGTGGATAAATATAATGAAAGATATGATGAACTGGGGGATCATCCGAACTGGTCATTTTATGGAGATGAATTTCCTTCAAAGGATGAGATACTTGCACAACGTAACCGGGTCTTTGCGAGGCATCCGAATACCATTTTTATCGGGGCACATATGGGAACATTGCCTGAGGAATTGCATACCGTGGCTATGTGGCTTGATATTTATCCGAATTTCTATGTGGATATCGATGCAAGAATAAGTGATCTGGGACGACAACCACGTACGGCCCGGAAATTTTTAATTGAATACCAGGATCGGGTTTTATTTGGGACGGATACTGAACCAAATGCGGAATCCTACAGAATTTATTACCGGTTTCTTGAGACAGATGATGAGTATATCGATCCTTCCGGTGGACATCACCTGCAGGGTCGCTGGATGATCTATGGTGTTTATCTTCCTGATGAAGTACTTGAAAAGATTTACAATAAGAATGCTTTGAAAATACTGGCCATGTTCAAAGGAACTGATTAGCGGCCGGTTTATCATTCCATGTAATTTTAAAGGCTATTTTTAACCGATTTTGCCTTAATATCTTCATGATATTACCAACGATGCCATATCAGGAGTATGATATATCACAGGAGGAGTTTTATGAATGTTACGTAAGCACCGTGTATACAGGAAATCATAACATAAGAAATAAAAAATAGCCTGGATTCATTTAAGATCCACAATTTTTATAGCAAATAATGTATTCTTTTAAATTCTTATAAAATGCATATCCTATCCATCATTTCTTTACTTATTGTCTTCAGCGTTCATGTACTGGCTCAAACAGGATTCCGTGGTAACCCTGGAAAGAATACCGTTCGCCCGGAAAGAATAGATGATGTTCTTTATAATCCTGGAAAAGGGATCACTACGGCCAATTCATTCGATGGAGATGTGGAAGGATATCCAAAATCAAGGATTGCCTATTGGCGATTTTACTGGAGTGAAATCGAGCCTGAAAATGGTGAATACAGATGGGATAAGATTGATGAAGTTATCGAGAAAGCAAGTTCCCGCGGTCAAAGGGTAGCTTTGGGTGTAATGCCTGCTAACGGCTCCGCACCTGAATGGTACACGGAACTCGGGGCAGCTGGATTCGAGTATATGCCTGAAAGAGGAGGAGATATGAGTTGGATGCCCGACCACAATGACCCTTTGTACTTACAATATATGGGTCGCCTTGTTAAAGAAATGGGTGACCGATATGACGGCAACCCGGATATTGATCATATTGATATGCGGTCTTTAGGCCACTGGGGGGAATGGCATTTCGCATTTATTGATCCTCGTCCGGTAGTTGAACCTGGGATCCGCAAAGCCCTGGTAGATATATATCTGGACAATTTCAAAAAGACACCTTTAATTATGCTGATAGGTGGCGGGGATGAGTTGGAATATGCCGTAAAAAACGGAGCGGGTTGGAGGGCAGATTGTTTGGGCGATCTTGGATATTGGGGCCCTGACTGGAATCATATGAAGGATTCATACCAGCAGTCTCTTGATGATGCTGAGGCAAATGATGCCTGGAAACATGCACCGGTATGTTTTGAATCCTGTGGTGTGATGCAAAAATGGGCTGACGAGGGTTATGACGTGGATTTTATTATTAACGAAGCTTTGAGATGGCATATTTCCATCTTCAACAACAAATCATCACCAATACCGCCAAGGTGGTGGGGGAGTATGGAAGAATTTATAAAAAAAATGGGATACCGCTTTGTAATTAACTACCTGACATTTCCTTCTGCAATAAAGGCAGGACAGGTTTTAAATATTGAAAGTGAATGGGAAAATTTGGGAGTCGCTCCTCCATACCGGAATTACCGTATCGTCTTTAAACTCATAGCCAAAGACCGAAGACCTAAAAGTGTAGTACTTAAAGATCCGGACTATAAAGTTGATTTACGGGATTGGTTACCAGGAATCCATAATCTAAAGCAAAATCTTAAAATTCCGGGGACTATGCAACCTGGCCGATACAACCTGGCAGTAGCTCTTTTGGATCTTCATACAGAAGAGGTGGCCGTGAAACTAGCTATTGAAGGTATGGATGCCCATGGCTGGTATATTTTAAGTGAATTAGAAATAGAATAATAACCAGGTAACATTTTTAAATATAATATTATGAAAAACTCACGCCGGGAATTTTTGAAAAAAACGGGAATAACAGGTGCAGCTTTGGTCGGGACAGGCATGACCGCCTGTACGGATCAGGATAATAGTGGAGATACGGGCAATAACATGGCTCAGGGAAATAATGAAGACCCCTTCCCCCAAATATATAAGCAGAAATTTAATATGTCAGGATATGCCGCACCCAAGCTGGATGTTGTCCGGGTAGGTGTTATCGGGCTGGGTAATCGTGGAACAGGTACAGTACGGAGATTGGCAGGAATTGAGGGTGTGGAAATTCGGGCATTGTGTGACCTGGAACCGGACCGTGTACAGCGTTCGGCAGATAATATTACGCACCTCGGACATAAACCGGATTTTTATTCCGGGCATGAAGAGGAATGGAAGAAGATGGTCGACAGAAATGATCTGGATTTGATATCAATCGTTACCCCATGGCATTTGCACACACCCATGTGCGTTTATGCTATGGAAAATGGTAAACATGCCTATACTGAATTACCGGCAGCTTTAACAATGGAGGAATGTTGGCGACTAGTGGAAACCTCGGAAAGAACAAAGAAACATTGTGTTCAGATGTCTGCAAGTTGCAGCGGAGGGACCTCAGCAGTGATTCTGAATATGGCCAGGGAAGGATTCTTTGGAGATCTGGTACATGGTGAAGGATGTTACATTCATACACTTCTTGAGTTTTATTTATTTGACAAGGATATGTATCACAATATGTGGCGATTAAACGCAAACATTGGAAGGAACGGGAACCTGTATCCAAATCACGGATTGGTACCGATTATGCAAATGATGGATATCAATTACGGAGACAGGCTTGATTACTGCTGTTCGATATCCAGTGACGATTTTTTATTGAATGCGACCGCGGAAAGATTAGCTGAAGATGATCCTTACTGGGAACAATTCGTGAATAAGGAATACAGGGGAAATATGAATGTGACTACATTCAAAACAGTTAAAGGTCGCACCATTGTATTGAACCATGATGTGACTTCGCCGCGTCCAAGGGGTAGACGATTACTAAGTGGGACAAAAGCGGTTTATATTTCTCATCCTGACAGGATATCCACAAGCGATCAGCATACCGGGTGGGGACATTATGATTGGTTACCAGAGGAGGAGCTCAATACATTGATTGAAAAATACACACCGGAAATCAATAAGAGGTTTGATGATCTTACCAAACAGGCTGAAGAACTTGACAGGAGCGGGCATTCATACTACCGGACAAGTCCGGTTGACTGGAAATTAATTGACAGTTTGCGCAACGGCCTGCCAGTGGATATGGATGTTTACCAGGCTGCTACCTCCAGTGCAGCTACACCACTCAGCATATGGTCGGTAAAAAACAGAGCATTCGTAAATGTCCCGGATTTTACGGATGGTGCCTGGAAAACGAACAAAAGGACATTGGATATTCAATTGGAAAGTGGGGGAGGAACTACAAAATTGTCTTGATTAATTTTATCCTATGGGTGAAACCTATTTTATATATCCTGAAAAATCAGAATTACCGACTTAGAGAATTAAATGAAAAATCAATCTATAAATAACAAATCTTTCAATGATGAGAAAATCAATGTTTTTTAAAGCTATCTTGTTCTCCACCTTCATTTTATTCGTAAAATGTGCTTCTGAAAAGACAGATGACCAAACGATCCGGTTAATCGTATTAAACTCAATGCAACGTGCTGTTCCGGGACTACCTTTAAAAGGTAAATCTACACTGGATATAAAAGCCGCAAAAAATGAATATGAAGCCTTTCAACTGGTCATTTCAAATAGTGGTAATTCTATACTCGAGAATGTAGGAATTGAGATCTCGGATCTCGATGGAGACAAAGGATCTATTAGTAGTGATCATATGAAGATATTCAGGGTAGGTAATGTTCATTTAAGGAAATCTTCCCCAAGGGCAAAGTATGGGCCCGGTTTATTTCCCGACCCACTGATCCCATTTATTGACCCGGTTTCAGGAGATTCTGTAATAAACTTGCAGAGAATTGATCAGGGTGAAGAAAGTATCTTCCGCGGGGGCGAATACAATGCCCTGCCCTTAAAGGTATATCCGGGGCAACATTGCACTATATGGATAGATATATTTATTCCAAAAAATGTTGAAGCAGGAAATTATCAGGGAGAAGTCAGGGTTACAGCGAATGAAATGAAAACTATGACTGTTCCGATAACCCTTAAAGTCTGGAATTTTACACTACCCGATATTGCCTCACACTCCACGCATCTTGGTCATTTTAATTTGATCTCAAAAGTCTGGGGGATAGAACGGGATTCTGAGAAGTTTGATGAAATTGAGATGCGTTTCTGTAGAGAAATGGCCAGGCATCGTATTAATCCTCCTATTCCACATAGTCTTATGCCTGAAGTCAATCCCGATGGTTCTTTAACCATCGATCCTATGAAACATGAAAAACTGGTTCAATATGTTTCAGAGACAAACTTGGTTGATTTTGAGGTTCCACGGACTCCTTTCATGAGCAACACATCCAACAGTACAAGACCTACACCTGAAAATCAGACCGATCCTGTGGCTATCGAAAAATCCATTCGATATTATAGGGAAATGTACCAATACCTGAAAGACAATGGTTGGCATGAACGTGCATATTTGTACATGATCGATGAACCGAATTCTGTGAAGGATTATAATCAGGTGATCAACCTCGCGAAGGCTGCTGAGGAAGGAGCCCCCGAACTTCAGAGGCTGGTTGTGGAACAAACCTATAAACATGAGCCGGGATGGCCTGACCTGGATGATCCCATAGACATCTGGTGTGCCTTGTTCGGATTTATTGACAGGGAAACCATTCAGGAAAAAATCGCCCTGGGGGATAAAGTATGGTCATATTCAGCGCTGGTACAACCCGCGCCCTCCTATCATCCTGATTATGAGGAAGTGAAAGATAAAAACCCTCCTTATTGGCATATCGATCAACCCGTTTTAGCTTATCGTATTCCGACTTGGATCAATAAACAATATGATATTTCGGGCTTGTTGTATTGGACTACTTCGGGTTGGTATAATGATTGCAGCCCATGGCTCGTACCCGGATTTGTTCATTATGGTCAAATCGCAGAAAATCACTACGAAGCCCGGTACTTCAATGGAGGAGGATTGCTCTTTTATCCGGGGAAGGAAGCCGGATTCGACGGCCCGGTCACGACCATCCGCTTAAAAAATATCCGCGAAGGGCTTGAGGATTATGAGTATTTTGCCCTGCTTGATAAGATGGATGAAGGTGCATATGTTAAGGAAATGGTTGATGCTGTGAGTCCTGAATGGTGGAATTATACCGATGATCCTGAACTTTTGCTTGAAGTCAGGGAGCGACTAGCAGAGAAGATTGAATCTTTGATGAATAATTGATTTCCATCGGTTAACACGGGAGTTATATTCCCGAAAATATATTATATGGAACAGACCGATCGGGTCAGTCAGACCGGTCAGATCAGTCCCTTGATTGTTATTTGTATGCAATCCGAAACAATGGAGTTTTTATAATTCCTTTATTAATATTTCATAAATATTCCTGATGTGTGTTGAGGACGTGTTATCGAGTACTTCCTGAATCCCATTTTTGATGTCAATTTTTGCAGAGGGTAGCATCCAGTGATTATTTAAATTTACTGAACCGGAGACATATTCCGTGATCCTTTCCAGGTCTTCAACATCAAATAAGTTCTCTTTTTTCTGGTTTTCAAGTACAAAGAGAACCATTTTAACGTAAACTTCCTGGATGGAATTGTAAGCATGTTGCAGTTCTATATCTTCCTCGTCGACAGATTCATTAATCTGTTGACCAAGGTCAAGCATATTTTGGCTTATGGTAAGTCCGAAAATATATAAATCAATTAATTCCCTGTGATAATATTGTTCCGGATGACCAAGATCCGTATACATGGTGATCAATAAAGCCTGGATATCAACATATTTCTGAATTTCATATGCTCTTTCGTTCAGTGTAAGGGTCTCATCCAGCACAAATGAGAAATTTTCGGGATGTATAATCCTTTGGAAATATATACCTGATCTTTTGCTATTCTTTTTTGGCAGGGCATAAGGCTGAAAGACCCTGAGATTATCAAGTAGTCGACAGGCGACAAGATAGTCATTATAAGTCCAGGGTTGAGTTGGATCCGGAATGCCCATTTGCTCAAACTTTTCCGGGGTCAGCGAAAGGTCTTTTTCTGAATTCCTACTACAGGCGTTAAATAATAACGCCCAAATTAATAAAAGATACAAAAGATTTTTTTCCATTTTCCCCTGGTTTAATTTATTAACCGGATATATATCTTCAAAAAATAAATATGGGAACAAATGAGAAGAATTAATAAATATTATCCTATACATCCGTATCTTTTTATGAATTTCTTATTCCCGGATCTGGATATAAAGGGATTATTAAAAACCTTTCATCTCAGTTCAGTTGGGAATACAAACCTGAAGCTACGTACTATTCATGCCTGTTGTATTAAGCGAACGGATCCGTTATAAGACATGCTGAATGCCCTGAGATGTATGAAAATTAAAAATGACCTTACTTTAAATGCTTTTTCCCTGAAATGTGAATATCCGTATTATAATTTCAATTCTTAGTATCAATATATTGATCAGATATTTTATAGATTGGGGTATTGAACAAAGAAAGTAATTGCATTCTGATCATTGTCTGCTTAAAATATTTTTTCAGAAATGCTTGCCCATATTTCAAGTTTTCTTCAAATCATTTTAACCTAAATTGAATTAATAAATGACTGAACCCTTAAAATGTCCGAAAAACGTTCCGTGGCTTTTGGGAATTTTATTCCTGGCCATTCCGCTTCAGGGGATAGCTGACCTCTATCCTGCAAAATTCGGTATCCCGGAAATCAAAAATCCGCCAAAACTTGATGGTATTCTTAACGATGGAGAATGGGATGGATGTCAGGAGGTGTCTGATTTTGTATATTGGACACTCGACCGTTACGAACATGATCCGGTTAAGGTCTTTCTTGGATACGACCGGGAAAATTTATATGTAGCTTTTAAGAGTTGGTACAGTGATCCGGTAATGTGGGAAAGACGTTACGAAGAGAAAAAGCCTATTGACAGTCATTTGTGGGGTCGTAACAACGTACGTATCCAATTGGGCAATTCGGATGTATCAATACACCTGATGGCAGCGCCCTCCCTTTCAAGGTCAGATTTCAAGAATGGCGATATGGCCTGGAATGGAGATTGGGAGTTTGCCACCGAGGTTAATGAAGACCACTGGATTGCAGAAATAAAGGTTCCTTTCAGCGAGCTGGACCTGGATGGGCCACCCACAGATAGGCCCTGGAATTTATTGCTGGGCAGGACACATCCTGCTGATGGGAGGACCTCACTCTGGAATGGTGAAGTAACATTTGCAGGATCTGAGGGAGTTTTCCCTTTCTTTGGTAATTGGCCTGATCCAGAACCAGGTGCTAACCAGCTGAAATTTAAAATAAAGAATCCGAGAATGGAAAATCAATCCATCAGATACGTATTGGAGTTGATCCCCTTCAAAGGAAGGCCCGAGTTTATAAATCAAAAAGGACAGGGATCCAGTACCCAGTTTATACTTCCAATGACAAAGGCCCCGTTGCGTTTTGAGGGTATGATCGATGTTGGCCCTGGTGTAATAAAAGAAGAAAATATAGCGTATGAGTTAAATGATGAAGGGAGTTATTATGCAACGGCAACCTGTTATTCGGATAATGGACAGGTTCTGTTGAGGAACAGGGGATTCTGGTTTGAGATCAACCCTAACCGGTCCCGGCTGGAGGAATTGATAAAAATCACCAGTGCAGGTATAGCCGGTTGTCAGTATGAAACTTCAAATTCGGCCCAGGCACTTTCTTCCCATGGAAAAGATCTGCTTGAATCGCTTAAAGAGCTGTCGACAGGAGCACAGGATGATTGGGATGACGGATCCTGGGAGAAACTGACTGAAGAAATCAATAGATATGAGACGGAGATTTATCAGTATTTGAATAAGTTGCATTATACGTCTTTGAATAACTGGGAGAATGATGCCGACTATGGAATAACTGCAACTCATTCTCTGAACAAGATCAGGAAAGATAAGAAGTACACCCATCCTTTAAATAATAATATCAGTATTTCAGCCGCCAGGAATGAATCAGAATCTTTTCAACTGGTGGTGCTTCCTTTTGGCAAGGATATCACAGGGCTAACGGTATCTGCCTCTGACCTGGTTGGTGAAAATGGTGAAATAATACCGGAATCTTCCATTGAAATATCTTTCGTGGAATACAACCTGGTAGACCGGCAACCCAGCTATCTGATCGATGGCCTGGGATGGTATCCTGATCCTTTGATGCCAATAAACGCTCCAGTCAATATAAAGGGTGATGAAATAAGTCGTCCTTTCTGGGTTACCGTTTCTGTACCTGAGGATACTGCCCCGGGTATGTACAGGGGCGTGGTACATTGTATTACGGAAGAAGGAAGTGGACCATCTGTGACGGTGGCTCTGAACGTGTGGGATTTCGGGCTTCCTACTGAACCGCATCTTAAAACGCATACCTGGGACGGGCTGGAAACGATGGCTGAGTTCTATAACGTGGAAGAGGTCCCTTTGGAGTGGTATTTGAATTTCTGTGAAGTATTGTTAAAAAATAAAATGAGTCCTGGATTTGCCGGTGTAAATTATGTTGATCAGAGCCCTGGGAAAAGGAGAAAATACGACTTTAGTACAGTAGAGAAAGTACTGGAATTTTGCATGGAACGGGGTTTAACAAGATACAGTATGATCCAGATGCGGAAAGGGTTTTACACGGAGAAGGAGAAAAAAGAAGTATATAAGTTTATTCATGATTATGCGACGTTCCTGAGAGAGAAAGGATGGCTGGATAAAGCCCTGATAGAAGTTTGGGATGAGCCCACCATCGTTCGCTTACCTGCAGTTATCCAGCGTGCAAAGGACCTACGAGAGATGGATCCTGACCTTACGCTTCAGCTTTTTGCCTTCGGACATAAGGAGTTCGATTTCTGGGATCCAGGAGCTAAAAAATATGGTTTGGTTGATCTGATTGATATCTGGGCGCCCTGGCCGCTGGTTGAATCACCGGAATCACAGGCAACAGGCACTGAGATCTGGTCTTATTTCTGTACCCTCGCGAGAAGTAATGCACCCAATTTCTTTATTGAGAGCGACCCTGTTTACAAACGAAGTATAGCATGGCATAGCTGGATGTTCGGGATCGATGCATTCGAACACTGGAGCACAAATTATTATTCCAGGAATACCTTCCCGGGTGAGCCAGTGGAAAGTAAATGGCCCAATAGGATCTGGGATTCAAGGACCTATATGAACTTCCATGGCGAGGGTCAGCTGGTTTATCCAGGCCCAGATGGTACATGTATTTCTTCCATTCGTCTCGAGATCTTCCGGGATGGAATGGATGATTATGAGTATTTGTATAAGCTAAGGGAATTGATAGAAAAGTGCGAAACTAAGCAGGTGGATGTGGATCTGACTAAGTTCCGGAAATTATTGAGGGTGGAAGACTATATGCTGATAAAATATCCCAGGGAGTTGACCATGACTCAGGAAAATACCATTCGATATCCGGACCAGCCGGAAAGATTCCTGGAGACAAGAGGTAAACTGGCTAATGCCATTGAGGAACTTCAGGATATCTTTAAATAGGAATAAGTAAAAGTTTGACCTTTTTAATTTTACTTGTAATAAGAAAATTGGCTGATCTCAAATCATCCTTAAAGAATGGATCAAGGAGGAATAAGAGGTCTAAGCTAAATATAAAAATTATACGAATTTAATATGGAAATCAATAAAACTAACCGGTTAATGTCCCTTGATGTGTTGAGGGGGCTGGACATGTTCTTTCTTACCATCCTGTCATATATTTTCCTGCGGATGCCAGATGTTTCCGACAACGCATTGTTCACCTGGCTTGCCGGGCAGTGTGAGCACCCTGAATGGGCGGGATTTACCATGTATGACATTGTTTTCCCCATGTTTATCTTCATAGTAGGTGTGGCCATGCCCTTTTCGTTTTCGCGAAGACTTGGTCAGGAAGGTGGTAAAATGGAACTTTTTAAGCATGTATTGATCCGGACCATAGTCTTGATGGTTCTGGGCCTGGTATTATGGAGAAGTCCGGGAGGACCACATCCGGTCTATGGATACTACAGCGTGTTGTACAGGATCGGTTTCTGCTATTTCTTTGCTGCGATTATTATGATGAATACAGGTATAAAGGGTCAGATCTACTGGGCCTTCGGTTTATTTATCGGGCATTGGCTGGCGATGCGTTTTGTTCCCGTTCCAGGGTATGGCATAGCAGATTTTAGCCCTGAAGGAAATCTGACCACCTACATAGGTAATCATATTTCTGAGTGGTTGTCACCTAATCTTAGATATAATCTGAGTATTTCCCTGATCCCAAGCGTGTCGAATGCGCTATTTGGTGTCCTGGCAGGACACTGGCTGAGATCAGACCGTGAACCCATGGAAAAGGCGAAATGGCTCCTGATCGCCGGAGTCGGTTTCATCCTTGCTGGATTGCTCGTTCACCTGGATTTTCCGATCAATAAAAAACTGGGATCCCCTTCGTTTCATCTTTTGACCTGTGGAATAAGCACCTTTCTGCTCGGTTTGTTTTATTTGATTGTTGATGTTAAGGGCTACCGGAAATGGGCCTTTTTCCTTGTGGTGGTAGGTGTGAACCCGATAACCATTTACGTGGCCGGCTGGCTGATAGGATTCAATGCCCTCGCCGATGTGTTTGTTGGTGCTTTCGATTTTGGCAAGGGTCAGGCATTAATGATTGCTATAGTGGCCGGGCTTATAAAATGGCTTTTCCTGTATTACCTGTGGAGGCAGAAGGTGTTCCTTAAGATATGACAACCGGCATTTATTGTACTAGGGATCTGAAAATAATATAGTGTATAAAAAATAAAATTAAATATGAAAAGAAGACACAGCGTGCAAATGAAAAACAGGAGGTTGATATGGAAGCTGACAATCCTCCCACTATTGACATTATTCGTACTTTCATGCAGCCCGGAACCTGAGATAAAGCTATTGGTCCGGGGTGATGACATGGGAGGATCTCATGATGCGAATATGGGCATTATCAAAGCCTATCAGGAAGGGATTGTTACCTCTGCCAGCATACTGCCGGGTGCAGCCCACTTTGAAGAAGCTGTAGAACTGTGCAAAGCCAATCCCGGATTGTCAGCCGGGATCCATTTGACACTCACCAATACAGCCAGCCGGCCAATATTGCCTGTTGAAGAAGTACCCAGCCTCGTTAATGAGGAAGGATATCTCTTTGAAACAAGGGCAGAATTCGAAGCGAATAATCCAGAACCGGAAGATATCGAGAAAGAATTCAGAGCCCAGATCGCAAAAGTCCGGGCCACAGGATTGGATTTCTGTTACCTGGATATCCATCGGGACTTTCCACCAATGGCTAAGGAGATCATCCGTAAACTCTGTACGGAAGAAAAGCTGATCTATGGTGATGATCCCATTGAATATGGGTATAAACGAAATACCATGATCAATGAGAAATGGCCTTATATTACGCATCCTGATGGTACCATCGAATATATTGACTCGCCTCCGCTATCTGAGGAAGACAAGGAAGCGTATTATAACGCTATGGAAAATCTGACACCGGGAGGATGGGCATTATATTCACATCCTTACCTGGAAGAGGCACAGGGTGCCAGCACAACCGCCTTATTGTGCTCTGAACGTACAAAGAAGATCATAAAGGATAAAAATATTAAGCTGGTAGGCTATTGTGATATCTGGGAAGAGGTTTACGGAAAATAGAAATGGATGAAGATATCGCTACATGGTCATAATGCTATTGGTAGGAATTATATTGAACAGGGGATAAATGGTTAAAAATATGAAAAAAAAAACGTCCAAACGGTTGACTTCCCTGGATGCACTGAGGGGTTTCGACATGTTATACCTGACTGGGATCTCTTACGTCTTCCTGGCCCTGCCGGAACTTGCCGATATCCCCCTGTTTCACTGGCTGCACGATCAGTGCGAACATCCCGGGTGGCAGGGATTTACAATGTATGATATTGTTTTTCCTATGTTCATCTTTATCGTGGGTGTGGCCATGCCCTTTTCATTTACAAAGAGAATGCAGCAACCCGGAGGGAGAAAGAAATTGTTCAAACACGTTGTGATCAGAACCATTACCCTTATGATCCTTGGGGTGGTATTATGGCAGGAACCAGGTGGACCACATCCTGAATGGGGCTTTTACAGTGTATTATACCGTATTGGAGTAGCTTATTTCTTTGCATCCATCATCCTGATGAATACCTCCATCAGGGGACAGTTCTATTGGGCATTCGGTTTGCTGTTCGGATATTGGGTCCTGATTCGTTTTGTGCCGGTACCAGGTCACAGCCTGAGTGAATTCAGCCATGAGGTGAATTTTGGTGTATATTTCGAGGGCTTAATAACACAATGGCTTTCCCGGGATTTCAGGTATGTAATTGATCCGTCTTTAATGCAGGCAGTAGCAAATGCGCTCATGGGTGTTCTGGCAGGGCATTGGTTGATGTCAGACAGAAGTCCTGAAGCCAAAGCAAAGGGGCTGATGTATGCAGGAATTGCATTTATCGTGGCAGCCCTGGTCATACATATGGACATCCCTTTTTATAAGAAACCGGGACAGCCAACCTTTCATTTTATGACAGTTGGTATCAGTGCGACACTCCTGGCCGTTTTTTACTGGATCATAGATGTCAAAGGGCATAAAAAATGGGCCTTTTTCCTGATTGTAGTAGGTGTAAATCCAATAACAATATATGTGGCCGGTTTTCTGATTGGCTGGAATGGCATTGCCAATGTATTTGTCGGTGCTTTTGACTTTGGAAATGCCCAGGCTCTGATGATCGCTATAGTGGCCGGCCTGTTGAAATGGTTGTTTCTGTATTATCTCTGGAGGCAAAAGGTATTTCTAAAGATTTAACCCGGATAATGGATGAATTCTTATAGCATAATTATCAATTTAATATACCTGGTATAACTTTCCAGGAGGAGTGAGTTTCGAAAAATTCATTTTATATGAAAATATGATTATTTACATATATCCTGTTGATTATAAATAAAATATCATGAAAACTCAAAAAATATTTTTACTTGTGATGTTGCTGTTTGCATGCCTCATGTATCCTTTATCTGTTTCAGCAACTGATGGGAACCCATCAGCAAATACAATAAATATAACTGAAGAGGGTGACACACCAGAAGAATCTAATGATTTTACAAAGACGCCTTATCCCCGCATCGCCACGCTGTGGCGTCCTGTTCGTGGAGAACAAGGTATTGAAAGTGTGGCAAAGCATGACCTTATTATGTTGGGAAAAGGTTCTTTGGGATTGGAATATAATGGTCAGCCCGTTGGCCTGGCAGATGGTTTTACCTCTGGTTCCATCAAAAAAGCTCAAAAAGAGGTACAGAAATATAAAAGTATAAACCCTGATGCAATTGTTACTGCTGACATTTTCTTTTTTGAATATCTCGATGAATGGCTACCTGAAGACCATCCCTGGTGGTTAACCAGAAATGGGGAGCGTATTCAGTTCTGGCCGGGGACACATCGCATGGATTACTTTAACCCTGAATTCCAGGATCATGTAATTAAAATGACTCTTTCACTTAAAGAGACGGGTGTTGATGGTGTTTTTTATGATAACATTCGTGAAGATCCGGAAGCCTGGGTACCTTTTTTAAGCAAACTAAGAGATGCCGTTGGAGATGATTTTCTGATTTTTGCTAATGCCGGTTATGATGTTGGTTCCTACGATTTTGCAGCGCCATTCATGAATGGAATGATGTATGAATCGGGGTGGAGTCATGGAAGAACAGAGTGGGATGATTGTATAAAGAAAATGCAACACACTCAATCTCTTTTGCGTGAACCCAAAATCAGCTTTATTGAAAGGTTTGAGGAAACCAGGGATAATGCCGGATGGCCGGGTGACAAGAAAAGAGGTCAAAAACCGGCTGAAGATCCGGCTGCTCGCAGGTGGAGCTTGTGTTATGCCCTCACAATTGGCGACTTTTATTATCTGTTCGCTGATAACACCAGCCATCGCCATGACTGGTACCCGGAATATGATATCAAGATCGGACTGCCCGTTGAAGATGGGAAGAGGATAAACTCACATGTCTGGACAAGAAAGTACGAAAAAGCGCTTGTGGTTGTCAATCTGCCTGGCGCAAAATCAGACCATTCAATAGAGTTCGAACAGCCCCGAAAGGATTCCCTGACGGGAGAAAAAGGCAAAAAATTCCTGATCCCCCCCGGGGAAGGCCGGATCTTCCTGGAGCATTGAATATGATTGATATGGCATGGTCTTTTGTCCGGGGATTTACTTAACATTTACAACCTTTGGTTCACTGGTGATTCGCCTGTATCAACCGATTCATTATTCTGATGAATATTGTATTCCATTGAGCCATATGTCAGTAAATTGAATCTTTTCAACATTGACAAGTTCATCATTCTTTTCAATGACTTTATCAACCCTGATATTTGATATGGAAATGTCCTTTACTGGCATTTCCGGATCGCCCAGGATCCGAAACGGTATATTTGCTTCCATTACCTGGATGTTATTTATATAAACTCCTTTGATGGGTGTCAACCTTTCCTCGTAAGTGGGAACAATATCACGCCATTGATAAAGCACGTCAGTCTCTATGCCCAGTACCCCCTGGGTCAGGTTCCCGGCTTTTATATTTTCCATAAAAATATTCTCGACAAAGCCTCCACGACGTCTATTGGTTTTAATATATAGCAAGTTCCTGAGTTCGGTTTTTCTCTCCTGCAAAGGGAAATCACAATCATGTATATACACGTTTCGTACACCTCCAGAAAGTTCACTTCCTATGGCAACCAGCTGGTGTCCGTCAAGAAAAGTACAGTTGCGGATCACAATATTCTCCGCCGGGGTATTTAACCTCCATCCATCTCGGTTCCTCCCTGATTTAATATCAATGGCATCATCACCCTGGTCAAACCTGCAATCTTCGATAAGGACATTCTTGACCATTTCCGGTCCCACACCATCATTGTTGTGTCCGTGTGCATAAACATCGATCCCCCTGACGAGAATATGGCTTGATTTGAACAGGTGCACGGTCCAGAAAGGACTGTGACGGATCTTAATATTCTCAACCCTCACGTGATTACACCGGTTAAACTGGATGAAATGAGGCCGCAGGTTATTGTTGCCTTTTGCCATCTGCCGCTCTTCCACAGGGACATCCGTTGATCCCATATGATAAAGCTGTTTCAAGGCTTCCATATGTTCAGGTGGTCTAGCGTACCATATTTTCCAGGTATCAAGCAAGGGTCGTAGTGTTCCATTGCCGGTGATGGCGACATTATCACATTCAAAGGCATAGATCAATGGAGAATAATTAAAACACTCCATTCCTTCCCAGGTGGTTTGTACGGCAGGGAGATAATCCGAGGGATCATCGCTGAATATCAGTTCGGCTCCATCTTCCAGATGCAGGTTGACATTGCTTTGGAGGTGGATCTTGGCTGTAAGCCATTTTCCTTCCGGGATAATCACCTTTCCTCCACCCGCCTGAACACAGGCATTAATTGCTTTTTTTATGGCCTCTGTATTTTTTACGGCACCACCTTCTATAGCCCCATAATCATCGATCCTGAAATTGTTGTCAGGGAATACTGGTACCTTTATCTCAGGCATATCGAAAGGAGCTTCAACCCTTATCAATTCGTGAGTTACTTCCATGGGCTTTCGTGGTTTATTGCAGGAACCACTAAGCAATAAAATGCCCGCGAGTAAAGAAATCGTTAATCTTATTGTCAGGCTGGGTGTAAATTGTTTACGTATCATTAGGTAAGATATCAAAGTATTAATTCATTAAGAGAACGCTTTGGTACATGATGGATCCCTTTGTCATCGCGCCAGTATTTAATGCCACTGCTTTCATTGGCTTCTTCAATGACCACATGCTCAGAAGGTTTCCCAAGTGCTAGGACCATGAGTATTTCAAAATGATCAGGGATATTCAAAGTTGCCCGTAAGCCATTCTTTTTAATCGACCCTATCATACATCCACCCAATTTTAATTCCGCCGCACCCAGCAATATACTTTGAGCCGCTATCCCATGATCACATCCAAATGCATGATGTATCCTTGTATCCCCAAGTATTGTGATGTAGGCTGAGGGACGCTCCCCTTCTGAAGGACCCGGCCAGTCGGTCAGGTAACCAGCCCAGGATAGATGTTTAAAAATCCCTGAATTTATATTTGGTTCATTTGAGAGGATGAACTTTAGAGGTTGGAGATTGGCGGCTGAGGCAGAGAATCTTGCCAGTTCGACAAGCGTTCTTAAAGTTCCGGTTTCTATTCTTTCATCCTGTTTGAATCTTCGGTAACTCCGGTTTCTGAGGATCAGTTCTTTGAGTGTCTTCATGACATTTTTTACAAGTTCACATAAATATAATATTTATCCATATTTCATCAAAAGTTCAATTCATATCAGGCAAAATCAGTCAGATATTATTATATCATAATTATCAATATATTAATCTTCTTTTTTATGGATAAATTGCTGTCTGAGAACTATATTGGATAAAATATCGGTCAACCTGATATATTGAAATCATTTTTTAAACATAATATCTTATTACTTATGCCATCCACATATAAATTCCTTTCTGTCATGTTATTTTTTAATGCCCTTGTGGCCGGATCGGCAGCTCAAATGCTGGAGAAAATTGACAGGGGAGAAATTGCTCTGGCCAAAGAAAAAGGTAAGAACTTTATCAGCTGGCGGTTGCTGGATACGGATAAACCTGGTATTTCCTTCGATATATACAGAAAAGATATCGGTATCGAAGATTATGTTAAAATTAATGAGGAACCGGTCTCCAGTACAAGTTTTATCGATGACAGGATCTTTCACGGGAGGGCCTACGAATATCAGGTGGTCCCTGAAGGCAAACATCTGGATTCTGAAAAACGCGGATCTTATGTATTTTCTATGCAATATCCTGTGCCTTATATTTCAATTAAACTTAAAACAGATAATACCCCGAGAAATGTGGGAATTGCCGATCTGGATGGGGATGGGAAATTTGATTTCGTGATAAAATACCCTGATTTTAATGTAGATCCCTGGAATGAAGCCGGATATTGGAAACGGAGCCCGGAACCATTTAAGCTGGAAGCGTATTCATCCTCTGGAGATCATCTATGGACATATGATATGGGATGGTCTATTGAAACAGGTACCTGGTATTCACCCTACCTCGTTTATGACATTGACGGGGATGGGTATGCTGAAGTATATTGCAAGGGAGGCGAGGGTGATCCGCGTGAGATCGATGGACATGTTATGGTCGGGCCGGAATACCTGCTAAAAATTGATGGGCAAACTGGTAAAGTCATCCGGAAAATCGATTGGATCTCAAAGGATGGATTTGAGAACTACAATTACTGGAGCCGTAATTTTCTTGGAATGGCTTACCTTGATGGTGCTAATCCATCCATTGTGTTGCAGAGAGGGACCTATACCATTATCAAATCAATGGCGCTGAACAGGAATCTTGAACAGGAATGGTACTGGGAATCAACAGGAGAATATTCGGATTATAAGGGACAGGGACAGCACGGCATGCAGACAGCGGATATTGACGATGATGACAGGGATGAATTGATCATAGGCTCTGCGGTATTGGATGACGATGGTACACCTTTATGGTCTACCGGTCTTGGTCATAATGATGTGGGCCATGTGGCAGATATAGATCCTGGTAATCCCGGACTGGAGATCTTTTATGGCCTGGAAACTTCGCAGCCAAAATATGGAGTTAACCTGGTAGATGCCCTTACCGGAAAAATGCTATGGGCCTATGAGGGATCAACTGTTCATGTTCATGGACAGGGAATGGCAGCTGATATCGATCCGGCCTATCCGGGTATGGAGTGTTATGCCGGAGAAGCAAAGGGCGGTAGCAAGTATTTTCTATACAGCGCCGATGGAGAGCGTTTGTCTGATAAAAACATGGGTTCCTTAAGTCCACGGCCTGTCTGGTGGGATGAGGACATGATCAAGGAGGTAGTCGTGAACGATAAGTTGTTAAAATATAAGGGGGATACATTGATGCAAATCGAAGGGAAGATCCTGATGGTGGGAGACATCATCGGCGACTGGCGTGAAGAGATCGTGACTGGACTTCCCGGGGAGTTGAGGATATACTCTACTGTGATTCCCAGTAAGGAACGCAGGATCGCGCTCGTACAGGACAGACAATACAGGCTTGGTGTAAGCCGGAGTACTATGGGGTACTATTATCCCCCGCAATTAAGTATGAAATACAATTGGGATTCCAAATAAATTAAAAAATAAACATCGCATGTTATTCGGTAGGTATTACCTCATAGATCCTATGTTCAAAGGGGGCAAGATGTATTGTAAAAGAATTCCCGGAATAGTCTACTATGATACTGTTTACCTTTCTCCTTGCGCGGACGTCATATACTTCATAACTGTCCAGATCATGGTCTGGTAAATCGAATACTTCCTCATGCACTACTTCATATGCCTGTTCAACATTTGATGGATTTCGAAGGGATAGAATACCCTTTTCCTCTGACCAGGATGCATAACCATATATCTGCCCTTTTGCCGGATCGCCTCCGATCCAATGAGTATCGACCAGAACAGATTCATTTTTTTTTGCCCATCTGGCTGCATCGGCAAGACTGTCCCAGTTTTTTGTGTTCAGCTTATGTGGATTGACATACAATTCCTGAAGATTCGTTCCTGTAGCAAAGAATGACCAGATCTCATCAGCTATATCTTTATCGTCCATTTCAAATGTCCCGGGATTCCCTTCATCTGCAATACAGATCCCGCATAGCATCAGCGAATTCAATGGGAATAACGGCCCCCTTTTAACTACATTTTCGTATACATCCGCATCCCGATAGGTAATCCATTGCTGACGTAGAGAACCCTCACCTGTCATGTCTGTATCCATTCCACCTCGCCAGATGTTATCCCCGTATTGCAGCCAGTGAACGGATGGCCAAGTTCCGGTGGTTATGCTGATGTATATTTCCGGTTTCAAAGCATGTAAGTCCTGCATTAGTTTCAGAAAAGCTTCAACATCCTTTTTATAGATTTCCTGTGCATCACTGCCAGCTCCCAGACCATCGAATTTGAACATAGTAACATCATATTTCCTGATAAAATCATAAGTGACATCCCTGAACCGTTCATAATATACCGGTCCTGCCATGGAGAATCCCCTTTCATTGGTCTCAAATGGGGGATCCTGTTTTCTGCCGTATTTTAAACGAAGCCGTTTTGCCTCCCCATAGCCACCAAAAGGAGACAGCCAGACACCAATGCTTGAATTATACGAATCTGCCCTTTGTTTCACATAGTCAAAACCATTCGGGAAACCCTTATGAAAATCCCAGAGGGTTCTATGATCATCCCAGCCATCATCCAGTAAAAATGCTTTTAAAGGGACTTTACGCTTATTAATCAGGCTGTCTCCAAATGTTTTTATACGGTCAAGTGATTCATCCTCCGAAAAGGGTTCTTCCCAGGAGATATCGAACCATGAATTGTAGTGCAAAACCTGATGATAAGGATGTGCCCTTTCCCTTTCTATATAATATAAAAATCCTCTTCTTAATTGCTTGGTTGGGGCGACACCCCAGACTGTCGTTAGTTCATCCTGTAATCTGGTTAGACCCGAGAAAATGAAGTCGTCCTGCTGTTCGACCTTTGACAGCGGGTACTCCAATGTAAAGAACATGTTCCTGTAAACGATCGGTGAACCTTCAACAGTTCCGATTTTCTCAGCATCCTTTGTTGGAAGTTTAATCAGGATCACTTTATCAATATCATCCGTGTGGTCAGTTTTGAATTTGAATCGCTGCCGGATATAGTTGGCTCCATTCCTGAGTTCTGCTTCCCAATAAAGGTTCAAACCATTATTCCTGTTTTCCAGGTTGGCTGAAAATTTAATACCCGATATCCTGTTTCCATATGAAGTTGAGGCGGGATCCCCGGTTCTATATTTTATATCCGGTTGATCGGTCAATGAAAAGTCTTCTGATGTGACGCTAATGCCATTCTGAAGCCTCAGTTCAAAAAATGGCAAAGAATCAATCTGCAACTTGTAATTCCCTGCAACATCCTCAAATTTCACTAACCTGATTTTATTATCGCTATAAACAAATTCCATACTAAGGACATTATTTTCCAGGATAACCCTATTGTCAGATTCGGTATTTGCCTTTGCTAGCCCGGGATTCTCTCCAGGATATGGAATCTGGCCGGCCGACTGGTTAAGAAATAAAAACGGTAATAAAATGGATAGCAGAAGTTTCGTTTTCATAGATTTGCAGGATTAAAAAAAAGCTCATTTCAATTCACAATATCTCAGCCGGATGTATCATTTAGTGCACGTAGCAAGATTGTCCAGGTATTCCCGGCTGGTTTTACAATTTCGGAAAATACGGCCATATTCAAAAGGAATTCTAAGTCTCCTGCCGTAATATCTGAAATTACCTGAATTTACAACTTTAACCTGATCGTATTTTTCTCCTGTCGTACCCTGCTAGATATGGACAGTATATGGATATCCGGTTCTTCAGAGATAATGGTAGCTTCGCACCCATCCGATTGCTTCACCGTCATGGATCCGGTATAATGAAGGAAGATCTTACCATCCCTGGCTCCACCGTCAGTCAGGTCAATTACCAGTTCACCTTCTCCTGTCTCAACTGATTTCAACTCACCTGATCCCATGGAAATATGAAGGGTGGATCCCACGATCAGGGGCATCCCGGTATTGTCTGCCGGCTTTGTAAGCCTCAGGAGGGCGCATCCGTGTGGCGGTACATTCCTGGCGATGAATGATCCATCAACCAATCCCAGGTATTTTTCTTCCCAGAATGACCAGGCATGGAACCTGTCTCCAAGTGATTTCAGGGAATACGCGTCCAATGTCAAGTCCATGGCTTGATCTTCTTTATTCCAAAGTGCCACAGAGGCTGAGCTTCCCCAGGATTTTTCCGTGACAAAACCAAATTGTCTGCTCCATGGATCTATATCCCCGTTCATTGACCATCCCTTATCAGGTGACGGAGGATTCAGGATCTCCAGCATCCGTATGGTTTCAGGTTGTTTGTACTTATCTTCATACAAGGGTTCTGATACAAGTGCCATGCCGCCCAGAAGACCTACGTAGCTGTTCCAGGTCTGCAGGCCCGGCCACTTAAGGCCATGAATATCCGGGTCGAAATCTTCTTTTGGCCCCTGCCAGATGTGGCTTTCTGCACGTGGAAGCATATATGCCACATCCGGGTCGTTGTGGTATATGATGTTATTCATGACCGCTGAACCTGCGATATTATAGATGCCGTCGAATATGTCCGTCGGAAGGGTAGGTATGCCATCATCGGCGAGGGGAAAACTTTTCCATCTTGCAATAGCATCCCACGCAATGCGGTTGGCGTCGGCTATACCTATCACCGGCCGGGTAGGTGCTCCGCATGCCAGCATATAGCTTTCTTCACCGATAGCTTCCCGGTATAGTCTGAACAGGTGTCGCATTACCTCGAAATGGGTCATCTTCTGATTGAATGGCCTGAAATCCTTGAGATAGTTGTAATCAAATTTGAAATACCGGTATCCTTGTTCCTTTGCGGTACGTACGGTTGAAAGTATGAATTCCTCCACTTCGGGATGGGTCGGGTCAAGGAATCCGCCTTCGGGTGTTTGGAACCAATCTTCAGGTTTTTCAATGTCGCAAACTACCGGTGCCAACCATATTCCAGGAATTGCACCTGCATCACGGATCTTCTCAGCGATGTGATCCATGCCAAGGCTGAATTTCTCATTTTCATCCCAGTCACCAAAGGGGCCATGCCAGCCATGGTCTATCTGGATTACCTGAAAGGGTAAGACCTCTCTTTGCGACTTAATTGTTTCAGTAATGCGAAGGATATGTTCCTGGTCGATGTTGGTATAGCGGTCGTACCAGCTGCACCAGCCAAAGATCGGATCTCTTTTTTTACGGGCATAATGGGTTTCTGCCATCCAGGAAAACAGGGTGGTGAGCGCTTCTTTGTATGGTTTCTGCAAGATCAACACTTCTTCGCTTACCCTGGTTTCGGAGGGATCGAGCAGGATCTCGTCCATACTACTTACGATCTCCAGCAGGATATTCCCGTTATCCACCCGGCAATTGAGATTGACGTGTGAAACACCCGGGCCAACAGGACCTATTACGATACCCTTGCGGTCCGGTTCCCTGTAAAGTGAGATAGCCTCCTCAAAGAAACGCCAGTGGCCATCCCCATTGCGGGGATCTTCATCCGTATATTTGTCATATCCGTATACATTTTGTTCTTTCAAGCGAAGCCTGCTGGGGAGAACCTGCGCCAGGTTAGCACCCTGCCGTGTATTATTCATTGGAGACAGAAGCCACCATCCTGCTGGATCCCCTTTGCAAACGACGCCTTGCTGTTGGGTCCGTGAAAGTATGAAATTCCTGATCCGTAAAAGTTCATCGGAATGATTTGTTATTGAAGCCCTAAGGGTGAATCCAGAAGCATTCTTCAACTGGCTTACTATCCAATTCATCTCGTAGCCATCTTCATGCTGCCAGGTCATGGAAATATCTGTAGCTTCCCCAATCGGCGTATTGCGTTCGGCTTTCCGGATATCTGGTGGCCCGGAGGGGAACCATTCCATCTCTTTTTCATCTTCCCCGGTAAGCAGTTGAATACCTGCCTGCGCATGTTGAATAATTAATCCTTCAAATTCGGCATTCAGATCATTGCCATTAAGCACCAGGTTTGTACCAGGTTCATCAGCTTTTTGACAGGATATAAGAACAGTGGTTAAAATTAGAAAAGGTAAGATTATAGTTCTCATGTTTCTTTTGTTATAAAAATTTGAATCGAATCAATTTAGATTGTTATAATTCACAAATCACCTCAGTGATATTTAACTACGATGCTAATTTCATCAGGAACTTTATCGTTTACTTTAATCCAGAGTTGATTGTTGTTTGCCGGATCAAGGAACCAGGCTTCCGAACTATTGTTGAACGCTTCCCATGTATTTGTTATAGGCAGGGAACTTCCTGATTTTACAACATCATCAATCCTGTCCATCTTATGGATGCAGAACAGGTGCTCTTTTTCTAACGGAGTATAATTACCCTTGGGGACACTTTTTCGAATGATCATTTGAGTCTTTTCTTTTACATAAGCATATTCTGTCATACAGAAAACATCATTTTCGTAGTCATAGCTTACTCCATCATCCTCATAAAGCTCGAATGTCCCGGTTTTATCTGGATAGATATGAACAGTTAAGGGACTGATCAGTTCATCCACATAACTCTGGCCCTGAGGCGCCATGGGGATAATAGCTCCTTTTTTTACCAGAATTGGTGCTATATCGATTGGTGCGTGGTAGCTAATGGTCTGTTTTCCCGCATACGTATTATCACTGTAGAAGTCTATCCATTCACCTTCCGGAAGATAAATGTCCCTGTAAAAGGTTGTATCACTCCATAATGGCGCTATGAGCAGATGCTCGCCAAGCAGGTATTGGCCATATGCAGTATAAGCTTCCGGATCATACTGGTTTTCCAGAACCATGGCCCGTACCATGGGAACTCCGGATCGGGTCGCTTCTCTTGCATAAGTATAAATATAGGGCATCAACTGATATCTAAGCCTTGCATACTTCCGGTAATTCTGATCTGCCATTACATTTCCGGTGACCATGATCTGGGTCCGCTCTCCTGCAACCGTCAAGGCCATATACTGAGACAGGCGGGACAAAGGAGCTTCTGTTTCAAGGTATCGCGATACATTATCCGTAAAGGTCCTGAACGGAATACCGGAAAGGCCCAGGTTGATGCACCCCATCATTTCCCCATGGATGTTTTTACCCATATGGTGGGAATCCTGTGTTCCCTGCATGGGATATCGCTGCCCACCGGCCCAGTAAACCAGTCCAAAGTTGATACATCGTTTATCCGGCCGGCTCTCCCGGTAGGCTTCCCAGCTGGCCTGGTTGAATAACAGGGAAAAGATATTGCCGAATTCAGGGGCGTACATGCCTGTAGAGGGGGAATACAGGTTTTTCAGTTTACGGTGATCGTCCCAATCGCCGGCAACTCCATCTGAACCGAAGTCGGCCATGAAATAATGGTATTTTCCCCACCACTTTCTGGCTTCAGGATTCATGAAATCCACCAGGGCCCCTGGTGGTGAGCGGAATCCGAATACCAGGTCATAGGGTTTGCCGTTCATGGTGAGGAAATAGTTGTTCTTTATTCCTTCCTCATACATCTTCGTGTTTCCGAATACACCCGGTGTCTCCCAGAACAAAGGATGGATATTCTGTTTATGAAGTTCTTCTACCATTTTATCCACTGCAGGGAAACTCCCCCAACTGAATTCAGGCCAGTTCGTTTCGGGACTGACATAAAAATTCTGGTCAGGTCCCGTGGAATGCACCCGGATACCGTCCAGCGGCCAGTCAAATATTTCCCTGGCTAACTCAATCATTTTCAAAAGGCCTTCCTGCCCATGCTGCGCATAACTCATCTGGATTACCCATTGACCATCCTTCATCTTCCCGAATTCTTCATTCCATCTGCTTGAAAACAATCCGAAAGCCCATTTCGGGGGCAGAGGTGAGAATCCTGTGATCAGTGAATACTGGTGCAGGATATGTTTCATGTCAGGACCATATATAAAATAATAATCCAATTCATCCCCTCCGGGAGCTGAAAAAGTATAGGGATTGCCCGTAAAATCAAATTCCGATGCCCAAGTGTTGTGAAAGAAAATACCATAGCCATCCGTCCCTATGAAAAAGGGTACCGGGGTATATTCCCTTGTAGCTTCGCAAACGGCGGTCCTTCCCCTGAGGTCACTCTCTTCATACCTTTGACCCAAACCAAAGAAATGATCCGATGAAGTAAGCTCTTTTTTGCATAGTACTTCTTTGCCACGATACCCCATACTCCCGTCCTGCCAGTCCTTGTTGACCGGATTTCCATTAAGGTCATAGAATTCAAACCGGAAAGGTGATTTAAATGCTTTTATAAGCATCCTTTCGGTGGATATCTCATAGCGGTCTTTCTTTTCTTTCAGTTTAAATTTTACAACCGGCCAGTCGTATTGTATTACCACAAAAGGCTCATCGGGTTTAAAATTGCCAGAGGGACTCATTCGGATTCTGAAGATATCGCTTGCACATAGTTCAAACTTTACATGGCCATTGGTACAAAAAAAATCAAGCAGGTTGTTATTCTGTGTATGCCGAATAAGTTCACCAACCAAAGTGAAGTTGTTCTGATCTTTTTCTTCCCCTTTCAAAGGGCTGATAAGATTCATTATAACCAGCGATAGGAATATGAAAAAAGGTCTGCTCATTTGTACAATAGTTTATCCAGATAGATTATTAATTTGAAATTAAATTACTAGTTTCCGGACCGTTTAATTCTTCATAACAAAACATATGGATCAGAATAAAATATAAATCAATCTATGTAGTGAAATTAATTTAACTTTAATTCAGGCCTCAAACAAGCAGGCAGAAGAATGATATTATTTTTTAAAGGATTTATATCAATACTGGGGCGAAGAATGTAGAATCCGGACACATCTTGTTATCAATTATTAAGTAAAATTATTAGGATATATTCTTATAAGAAAAATAAGGAAGAAAGTATGCAGGAGATGGGATTAATAATTACCTAACAGCCGATCATTTGGATATCGATATGAAGAAGGTTTATGATTGATTTTTGATATTGATGGTACCATCCGGGCCTTATGATCGACTTAATCGAATGCGTATAATACGGTTAAAATAAATGCAGAACCACTATTTTTTGACTTTTTTGTTGATCCGGTTCAACCAGTTTAATAATGGACAGATTCTTCTATTGTATGATGAATAAAACAATGTAAATAGAAAGGATTTGTACTACTTCCTTTGAGACGATTTGTCGAAATTTGATATGTTGAGCTAAACCAGAAAGTATTTGAATAAAGATCAGATTGGCAATTTTATAAGCTAAAAGATCATATATTATGAGAATATTACAAACGAACTTTAGAAATCCAGCCTTTGGTTTTCTCATTATCCTCTCCGGAATGCTAATCGCCTGCAACGGGCAGAAAACGGAGGAATACCTCGTGATGAGAATTGACAGCGATATTACGATCGATGGTGACCTGTCTGAAGCGGCATGGAGTAAGGCCAATGTCATTGATGGTTTTGTGTATCGCTGGAACCCGGACCGGGTACAACCAATCACTTTCAGGGCACTCCATGACGGAGATTTTCTTTACCTGGCATACCAGATGGTGGATGATGTGATCATCGCGTCGGATCATGTGAATGGTGAACAGGACCTGATCGAGCAGGACCGTGTGGAAATCTATATCGGGCCGGATAATTCCATGGAAAAATACTATTGTATTGAAATGGATGTTAAAGGACGAAAACTGGATTATATCGGAAGATATCACCGCCAGTTTGATTTTTCCTGGGAATTCAATGATGTCGAGCATAAAGGAATTTATACGGATGATGGATACCAGGTTGAGGCGGCCATATCACTCGATGCCCTGGATGATCTTGGAGTAGTTAAAGATGATGCGTTCTATGCGGGAGTTTATCGTGCTGATTTTCACTATGATCCCGATTCAACAGTGGTCCACGTATATGCCTCCTGGCTTGATTCGGGAGCGGAAGATCCTGATTTCCATGTACCGGCTTCGCTCGGAATATTTAAGCTTGGAAAATGAATATGTTTAAAATATTGAGGTCTGATACTCGACTCATAAATTGTTTTGTAAATGAGCACACAAAACCGGCTGGAGAAAATTCTTTTTATACTGATTCTCGATGGGATAAATTCCGGAAACGCAATGTAAAAGGCAGAATGGGAGTAGTTTTGTACCTGATGTTAATTTCGGTACTCTTTTCAGCTTGTGTTCCGGAATCATTCGATATCAACCAGGGTACTGTTAAGGAAATGGCCATCATCCTGCCCGAAAAGCCGGGTAGCATTGAGCTGTTCGCAGCCGATGAGCTAAACCGGCATTTTGAGTTGATCTATGGAAAATCATTGCCAATAAAGGACATCTCAACCGCGAAAGATGGAAATTTATATTACCATATCTACCTTGGGATCCGACCGGCAGATTTTGATCGGGTACTCGAAGATGAGGAGGCAGTCTATGTCGTCAAGGGCAATGAATTGTTTATTTTCGGTGATGACCTCATACAGGTCAGTGCAGGTGATGGTTCGTCAGACCGGTATGAGGACAAGGTACTCGATGAAGTGCTCCAAATGGAATTTAACCGGACTGGAACCCTGTTCGCTTTGTATTTGTTCCTGGAAAATGAGTTGGGCGTGAAGTGGCTGAAACCCGGCGATGACGGGATTTTCTATACCCCTGATACCACACTTGCACTTTCAGATAAATCAATATCCTGGAAGCCGGATCTGTTTCAAAGAAATATCCGGGCAGGCTATTTTCAATCAGGCAGAAACAAATTCGCCCCGGAAGACTTTTCATTGACACCGGAGCAAAGCAGGCGGAAAGCTTCGGACGAAAATATCTGGCTCCGACGCATGCGGTTTGGCCGCAGCAAATACATGCAGTTCGGGCATGCCTTCACAAGCTACTGGGAGCGATATAAGGATACCGATCCTGGTATATTTGCCTTGAATGCCAGAGGGGAAAGAGCCCCTATTGGCAGGAAAGAGCGGGTAAAGATGTGTCCATCCAACTCCGATCTTGTAAATATCGTCGTTGAGAACTGGCTCGTAAATCGTGAAACGGCTCCTTATCGTCACGGTTACTCCATTTCCGGCTGCGAAAACGATACGGATGGCTTCGGTAATGCAGAATGGTGCCACTGCGATAGCTGCAGGGAGCTGGATGCCCATAAGGAATGGGAATCACTTCAGGACCACCTGACTGACCGATATACCTTTTTCTGGAATAACCTGGTCAGAGAAGCCCGAAAGCACCAGGAAGACATCATGGTATCCTGTTATGCCTACCAGGAAACACTTCAGCCGCCAAGGAATATCCGTTTGAGTCCTGGGATCGTGGTGGAATTCATACCCAGGATGGCAGGAGATTTCAAAAAAACACAGGCACTGTATGATGGATGGCGGGAAAAAGGTATGGAAACAATGCTGTTCAGGCCTAATGACCTGAACTGGCATTTTGGTATGACCATGGGGCAGGAGGAAAGGGTGTTCCGGCATTTTCAGCTTGCACTGAAAAACGGGGCACTTGGAACAGATTTTGATTCCATGTACGGATACTGGGAAGGTGTATCAGACCTGACATATTATATCCTGGCGAGGGCCCATATCAACCCGAATGCCACCTTCGAACAGCTCGAGGAGGAATTCTTAAGTGTTTTTGGCCCTGCTGATAATGACATACGTGCTTATTATGCACATTGGCGTACAATCTTCAATGATAAAATGATACCGGCAGATCTGGAGTTGAGTGATGGCATAGATCCGGTGTATTTCGAGTGGTATGATATGGGCAAACTGACACAGCGTATTGACGATTTTTATAATGAAGAGGATTTTAAGGTGACGGATCAATACCTGGAAAACGCTTTAAATAAGGATGTTTCTCCTTTAGCGAGAGATTATATTGAGAGGATCAAAATCGCAAACAGGCATTCAAGATTGACATTTTACAGTTTAATAGCGGGTATAAACGGAGATGAGCAGGAAATGGTAAAAAAAACAGGTGAACTGGTTCAGTTCAGGATTGAAAACCGCGACAATATCGACATTAATTGGGGAATGCTGTTCTGGGCCCAATACTATCACCTGTACGACCAGATGGGTACCAGGTTCCTGGGTATTCTTTCGGATGATATAAACATGAAAGATTACTGATAATTTTAGAATGCATAGTGCCGGAGAATTTACGATAATGAATAGAATGATGTCGCGGATAAAGTACCCGGGAGCTTTAGAACTGGATTTATATAAGCATATTGAAACAAATCTTGTTGCAGACTTTTATCCTGCGGGGAGTGGTAACTTGTTCTTCATTGTAGTAGAATAAGGATTCTGGCATGGTATTAAAAAGACTTTTAAGACTTGATAGAAAAATCAAATGAACATATGAAAACAATAAATAAAGATTTATTCGGCAAGACCGGTACATTTCTGGCCCTTTTTATTTTCTTAATTTCCCAGAATATTCATGCGCAGGAGAACATGCTCTGTCAGGGGCATTACTGGACGGAGGATGAGGCTAACCTGGTCATGAAGGATTTTGCTGCACAATGGAGTGACATGGCTTCCTGGGAAAAGCGGGCAGAGGTCATACGGCAGGGTATCCTTGATGGACTTCAGATCGAAAAAATGTCTGGGATCAGTGGGAACTTTAACCCCATTATAAGTGATCCTGTTATGGTAAACGGGTATATAGAAACGCAAGGTTATACAGTGCAGAACATTGCCATCGAGAGCTTTCCGGGATACTATATTACCGGAAATCTCTACCGTCCCATAGACGAAGGCGGCAAACATCCGGCCATCCTGACACCCCACGGTCACTGGTTCGATCGCAGGTTCTCCGCGGAGGTGCAGAAACGCTGTGCCACCCTGGCCCGGATGGGCGCCATCGTATTCGCCTACGACATGATAGGTTACGGGGAGTCGCTTCAGGTGGACCATGATATATCTATTGCGCTGCTTCTTCAGACCTGGAACAGCAAAAGGGTATTGGAATACCTTCTCTCAAGGCCAGATGTAGATCAGGAAAAAATCGGCATGACTGGCGCATCCGGTGGCGCCACACAAACCTTTGTGTTTGCCGCCATCGACGACAGGATAGCAGTATCTGTGCCGACAGTTCAGGTCTCGGCACATTTCTTCGGGGGGTGTTCCTGTGAAAGCGGGATGCCGATCCATAAAAGTGCACATCATCAGACCAATAATGTGGAGATCGCGGCCTTGTTTGCACCCAAGCCCATGCTGCTGATATCGGATGGTGCTGACTATACCCATAATACACCCAGGATTGAGTATCCATATATCCAAAGCGTATATACGAAATATGATGCTGAACATAAGATCGAATATGCCCACTTCCCGCAACAGATTCATGATTACGGGTATGACAAAAGGGTCGTAATGTATAATTTCTTTGGCCAGCACCTTGGTCTGAACCAGCATGCCGTACCCTATGACAATGGATTCAATGAAGACTTTGTAAAACTGGGTTATAAAAATGACCTGAGCGTTTTCAATGAACAAAATCCAATGCCTGAAAATGCACTCAATGGCGATGAGGAAGTGATCAGCTTCCTGAAATCAAACTACGGGGTGGATTACACGATCAAATAATTATTCTTTTAGAATTAATACCGGGCAATCTGTCATATGAAATTAGTGCAACAAAAATTAAAAACAGGTAGATAAAACATCAGCAGGATTTTGATGACCTGGAGAATCTGTTTGAAGGAATGATATTGATTATTAAGTCATATTCCCTGGCCCTGGAGGGTTATCACCAGGTATATTTGTCACAAAGCCGGGAGAACACAGAAGGTCACCGAAATGCAGCCGGATCCCTGGTTAGATTGGCTGATGAAATAGACAAGAAGAAGGGTGAAGGCTGGTACTTCGAAATTGCAGAGGAAATGCGGATCCTTGCTAAAAATATAATTGACGGGAAGACACCTGGATGAAACAGCCGGGTGGCATTTGCGTTGCGTGTTTCAAACCGAGAATATTGAAATGAACTATTACTATCATATTGAGAATTTTTAATTTATATAAAATATTTTACCTGCAATGAACAAAATTGTATTATTTATCGCCTTATTGATCTCAACATCCCTTGTATATGCACAGGCACCTGTAGAGATCCCTTTGGTCGAAGGAGAAAAGATCTGGTCGGGCGTTATCAAGGAAGGGCATAAGATGCCTTTCGATGATGGCTACAAATTCAACTTTTATGCAAACAACATCTACAATCAATTGCAACCTTTGCTTTTGAGCAACAAGGGTTTGTATGTGTGGAGCGAAGAACCCTATGCTTTCGAGATCAGGGGCAATAAGATCATCATTACGGAGAATCTGGGTGAAATTGAATCAGGCCGGAATGGTACTACACTGAAAGAGGCCAGGCTATATGCTTCCGATAATTTTTTCCCTCCTTCGGGAAAGATCCCCGATGAATTGCTGTTCACTGCCCCGCAATACAATACCTGGATTGAACTGACCTATAACCAGAACCAGGAAGATGTACTCAAATATGCAAAAGCCATCCTCGATAATGGTTTTCCCCCGGGTGTGTTTATGATCGATGATACCTGGCAGGAGGATTATGGCCTCTGGAATTTTCATCCGGGCAGGTTCCCTGATCCCAATTACATGATGGATGAATTGCATAAGATGGGCTTTAAGGTGATGCTGTGGATCTGTCCATTTGTAAGTGCCGACCAGGCACTGGTTGTCCGGGAGATCATGAAAGGTAAAGGTTTTCTCTTGCAGAAGACCAAGGAGACACCTACCTGGGAAACAGCAAGAGATCCTGCCATCATCCCATGGTGGAACGGGTATTCAGCCCATCTCGATTTTACCAATCCGGCAGCAGTGGAATGGTTTAACAAGGAATTAGACCGCCTGGCGAAGGATTATGGTGTAGATGGTTTCAAGTTGGACGCCGGGGATATGGATTTTTACCCTCCCGATGCACTGAGCATGGTTGAGGCAACGCCCAACCGGCAAAGTGAATTATATGCACAGTTTGGCCTGAGATATCCGTTGAATGAATACCGGGCCTGTTGGAAGATGGCCGGATTACCCATCGCACAGCGCCTGCACGATAAAAACCACGAGTGGGCGGATGTACAGAAGCTTATCCCACATATGCTCACCGAAGGCCTGGTCGGGTATACTTTTTCATGCCCTGACATGATAGGAGGAGGGAATTATGTAAGTTTTCTGAACCTGGAGACGATCGATCAGGCCCAGGTTGTCAGGTCTGCACAGATCCATGCCCTAATGCCCATGATGCAGTTCTCCGTAGCGCCATGGCGCATCCTGGATGAAGCGCATTTTAATGCCATTGCAAAAGCAATTGAGATCAGGGAAAAACACGTACCCCTCATTATGGAACTTACGAACAAATCTGCCGAAACCGGTGATCCTATCATTGCCAGTATGGAATATGTCTTTCCGGGTAATGGTTATGAAGATATCATGGACCAATTTATGCTGGGTGACAAACTCCTGGTGGCCCCGATCACGAAAGACGGGGCAAGTATGAGAAGCGTGGTCCTGCCGAAAGGCCGATGGAAGGCCGACGACGGTCAGACCTACCGGGGTGAGAAAACCATAGAGATCGATGTATCGATTGACCGAATCCCTTATTTCGAAAAGATCAAATGATCTCTGTACACGAATTAGTGATCTGATAGTATGAAATAGTAGAAATTTAAAATATTCTAAAAGGAACCAATATGATGAATACCCGAATCTATGGACTCGCTTTAATTCTTTTCTTTTTCTCCTGCGGGACGGAGAAAAAACCGAAACAAGACCAGGAGAGTATACAAAAGGATATGGCCCTACACTGGGAGCTTACCGACGACCAGGCCGCCTGGGTGGAGCGGACACTTGAGGGAATGACAGTGGAAGAAAAGGTAGGACAGCTGATCGCGCCTGCGGTAGGCCCTTCAAATGGGGAACGGAATGCTGATATCCTCGCCCAGGTTACGGAATGGATCGATAAATATAAGATCGGCCATGTCTACGTTGCCAGCAGTAAAATGGACCCGGAAACGACGGCCCAACTCATTAATGACATGCAACGTGCCTCTCCATTGGCCTTGCTGATCCATTCGGACCTGGAATGTGGTCCGGGTACGAAATTCGACGGAGGTACGATCCTGACCTGGCCTATGGGAATAGCACAGACGCGTTCGGAGGAACTGGCCTATGATTGGGCTTCCCTGACTGCCAGGGAAGCCAGGACGATCGGTATCCACCTGATCAATTCTCCCGTTCTGGATGTGAACATTAATCCCAATAATCCATTGATCAATGTACGATGTTTCGGAGATGATCCGGAACTGGTGACCAAAATGGGGACAGCATTTTACAGGGGATTTAATGACAATGGTTTGATAGGTGCCGCGAAACATTTTCCAGGTCATGGAGATGTGACAGTGGATTCTCACAGCAGGATGCCGACTATTGAAACAAACCGTAAACGAATTGACAGTATTGAATTCTTTCCTTATAAAACCATAATTCCTGAAGGCCTCAAGTCAATCATGACGGCACACATATCCATCCCGGCCCTGGATCCTACACCTGGCCTTCCGGCTACCTTATCAAAGATCATCATGACAGACGTGCTCCGGGATGAGCTGGGATTCCGGGGTTTGTTAATAACAGATGCCTTTGACATGGGAGGGATTCTCGGATCCGGGACATTTGAAGAAGCAGCAACAAAGTCACTGCTGGCAGGAAACGATATCGTTCTGCTCTGGACTGACCCACGGTTTGAGACCGTTGTTCCCTACCTGCTGAATGCGGTTGAAACAGGCAGGATATCTCAGGCCCACCTCGACAGGTCGGTTCGACGGAACCTCGAAATGAAAGCACGCCTGGGGATACATGAAAACAGATATGTGGCTGTTGAAGAGATTCCATTAAAAGTGGGAACGGATGAGCATCTTGAAAAAGCGCGGGAGATCTATGAACGATCGGTTGTGCTGGTTAAAAACGAGGAAGATCTTGTTCCGATTGACAATAAAAAAGTTGCTGTATTATCAATCAATGATGATGAAGGGCATCCGGACATCGGTGATACCTTTATCAGGGAAATGAGATCTCGGGGGAATATTGCCTCTGTATGGTCAGCGGATCCCGGAACCCGGGTGGAAGATTTTCCTGCTGCGATAACGGAAGCCCAAAAAGCGGATGTTATTGTTGTTGGACTTTTCGCACGGATAATGGCACGCCGTGGTTCGGCGGGTGTGGTCCATGAACAATTCGTACAGCTATTGAATGATCTGGCCGACGCCGGAACCCCTGTCATGGTCGTGTCTTTCGGAAGTCCCTACCTGATCTCACAATTTCCGGGGGTGGATGGATATATGGTATGCTCCGAACCGACCTGGGAATTTTACGGGTACGACAAGCACAGGCCCGGCCAGGTCACAGCAGCCGGGGCCCTGTTCGGTGATACGTTGATAAATGGCAAGCTGGCGGTTACAATACCAGGTCTCTATCCGTTCGGCCATGGGATTAGACTGGAATAGTCAGGCGATTATCCATCAATTATGGTTGAATCTAGGCAAACGGCCAATCATGGAACCATAAGTATAATTGAAATAAAAAAATAGCTGCCAGAGAACGTTGGCCGAAAAAAACTCAAATCCTGACAGCATAGTTAAAATTGAATATTCAGTAAATCATATAAATTCATGAAATGTATGAAAAGTAATAAGAGCAATTTCCTTCCAGGCATAATCATTATTCTTTTGATAACAAACATCTTTTCAGCCTGGCCACAAGGCAAGGTGCAAACCATCGGCAGATACCTCTGTATAGATTACAAGCCTTTTTTCCCTATAGGATTGTATCACTTGCCCAACAGACGGAATGATGATGTCATATGGAAAGAAGTGGCAGACGCAGGATTCAACTTTTTGAACTCCAGTGAATCAGGAAGACATGGTATTTATGTAGCAAAGCCGGTTCCCTGGAAAGAAATAAATGGGAAAAGGGTAAACCTGATGGAATTATACCGCGATCCTTCCATGCTTGAGGAATTGAAAGATTTCCTCAGCGAAAACGAAGATGATCCCACCATGCTCATGTGGCATGCACCGGATGAGCCCTGCTGGTTCGGACCATCAGCCAATGCACTTCAGCTGGGATACGAGGCCATAAAGGCAAATTCAAAAAAACCTGTCTGGATGAATGTAGGGCCTTCGATCAATTCATTGTGGCATTACAATATTCCAAAGGAATTCATGGAGATCTGCGACGTCATCTCCGAGGATATATATCCCATCCCGGATGGCAAAACCAAGATCGGCCAGGGATATAACAAATACACCTACTATGTGGGAGAGCATACTGAAAAAATGGTGGAACTGGGTTCTGTCGAAGGGATTCAGAAAACCCCGGTATGGATGATACTTCAGGGGTTCGGTTGGGCGGATTTTGACAGCTTCGGAAATCCCAAGGATTATGTTCCACCAACCGGAAAGGAAATCAGATATATGTCCTATGATGCCATCGTACATGGGGCAACCGGCTTGATGTGGTACGGGCCATTTGATACCAAATCGGATGATCTCCATGCTGAATTCTGGGAAAACCTCAAGGATATGGCAACAGAACTGCGCGATATATACGATGTACTCACCTGCCCTTTTGAGCTGGTACCTGAAAAGCTTCTTATAAAGACGGAACACTATACGGATGATAACCCGGTCAGATGGCTGATCAAACTTGTGAACGACAAAGTGTATGTTATTGCAGTAAATACCCGTCCTGAACCTACAGGTAAAGTAACGTTTAGCCTGCTGGATGACAGGGAAGCCCATGTGTCAAAGGTAAATGTACTTTTTGAGAACAGGGAAGCCTCCGTATCAGATAATATTTCCTGGACAGATGAATTTGAGGGTTATGGAGTACATGTGTATGAGACTGATATATACTACCGGTTTATGAGACGGTATTATGAGCCTCCTGTTAAGGAATAAAATTCACAGTATGATGCAATGAAAAGGACAATCTTTATCATGAAAAAATCTACCCTTGTAATTCTATATGCCTTTTCGGTATACATTCTGGCAGCATGTAATTCCGGATCTCAATCCGGTCTGTCATCTGAAACTGAAATATGGATGGAAGAAACACTTGATGGGATGAGCCTTGAAGAAAAAGTAGGGCAGGTATTCTGTCCGGTCAAGTCGCCGGCGCAGAAGCATTGTACGGATAGGCTGATATCAGCGGTATACTGTCCGTTACTATTCCTGGCCTCTATTCATATGGGCATGGGATCAAAATCAGTAAAAAGAGAAAAATGAATAAGCCCGATGGATTTTCTTAAACCGGGGATTTAAATATAAATTGATTAATAATTAACACATTGATCTTATGAAAAAAACAATACCGGGACATATGCATGTTATTGCAGTGTTGACATGTATGATGTTCTTAACATTTATACAGCCTGTAAAACCGCAGGGGGATGTCAAGGCGATAGGGGAATACCTGTGTATTGATTACAAACCATTTTTCCCTATCGGGCTGTACCACCTGCCCGATAAACGTAACGACGACGAAATCTGGAAAGAGGTGGCTGATGCTGGATTTAATTACCTCTTATCAAATGAATCGGGAAGGTATGGCATTTATGTTTCCAAACCCATCCCATGGAAAGAGATCGACGGGCAGAGATTCAACCTGATGGAATTATACAGGGATGACAACTTCCTGGGAGAATTGAAAGCCTTCCTGGAGGAAAATGAATACGACCAGACCATGCTCTGCTGGCATGCCCCGGATGAACCTAGCTGGTTCGGGCCTACATCTACTGTTTTAAGGCAAGGCTATGAAGCTATAAAGAAGTATTCGGGGAAACCCGTATGGTTGAATATAGGTCCGTCCTTTACTGAAAGGAAACATTATAATTTAGCTGAGGAGTTTCTGGAGGCCTGTGATGTCCTGTCAGAAGATATCTATCCCATTCCGGATGGAAAGCGAAAAGAGGGTCAGGGGTATAATATCAATACATTTCTTGTGGGTGAACATACGGAACGGCTTGTAAAAATGGGATCCGTCAACGAAGCGCAGCATAAACCAATCTGGATGGTATTACAGGGATTCGGATGGGGTGATTTTGATGTTTTTAATAATCCGAAGGATTTTATTCCGCCATCCAAACATGAGATGCGTTATATGGCTTATGATGCCATTGTACACGGTGCGACCGGGCTGATCTGGTATGGCCCCTTCGATACCAAATCGGATGATAACCATGTTGAATTCTGGAAGAACCTTAAGGCGATGGCCTCGGAACTAAAGGAATTATACCCGGTATTGACCTGTCCTAATGAACTGCTGCCCGAGAAACTGAACTTCCTTAAAGAGGACGGTTCGACAGCAGAACATTTGAAATGCAAGATCAAGCTTTTAAAGGACCGGGTCGTGGTAATTGTGGTAAATACACGTGCTGAACCTTTGCAGAATGTTACAATAAGTCTTTCGGCAGAGAATGAAGCGCAATTGACCAGGGTAAAGGCCCTGACTGAAGCACGGGACCTGGAAGTAAACGACAATATTTCATGGACTGATGATTTCGATCAGTATGGTGTTCATATATACGAAACGGACTTATATTTTAATTTCATGAGAAGATATTATGAAAAACCGTTGTCAGATTAAACGGCACATATGCTGGTTATTACTTAAGAAACATACGTAATGAATGATATGAATGCTTATGTACCCGACTACTTGTCTAATTATATATCATTGATTTTAATTTATAATTCAAAAATTTGGAAAGACGAGTTGTCGGAAAATAATTGTATTAACATTAATTCTCATAAAAAATGAATGCACTTGTTAAAAAAATATCGGCTATTTTATTTTCTGTGGTACTCCTATCAATGACCTATTGTCAGGCACAATACGCTGACAATATCCAGGGGCTCCTTGATAATACAAAACCCCTGAAATACGACAAGGGCGACCGCCTCCCTTTGATCCTGTGGCCCCTTATAGATCCCGGTAAACTGACGCGGGAACAAGCCGAAGCTCTCGTGCCGGAACTAGATCAGCGTGGTGTGGCCCTAGTCGCTAAATGGACCAAAGAGAACGGGGAAGAATCGCTGGAACAGGCACTGGTCATTGGCCGTGCCCAAAAAGAACTTGGGTCTCCTGTCTACATCAATGCCATCGATCTTTTGTATTCTTTCTTCAATGGTGATGAACAAACAGCTCACATCGATATCGATGGAAATACCTTTTGGGATGAGGGTTTTGGCAGAAAAAAGGATATGGGATGCCCCTTTGCAATCGACTTCCGGAAGGATATTATTCGTGAAAGAGTTGAATTTTACCTGGATGCCTACAAAAAGGAAGGTCTTGAAATTGATCTCATTTTTGTGGATTGGGAAGTGGATGGCCCGCTGGAAGTAAACAATGCCTATGAGACTTCCAAGAAATGCACAAGATGCATCGAACATCTGGGCATGGATCCCGGCTACCTCTCATTTCAGAAAACCTTGAGGGAAATGCGTTCCTATCTGCAATATTATACGCTGAGCCAGCCGGTACTTTCCCGTTTTCCAAAGGCTCTTGTAGGGAACTATGCGGTTTATCCAGCAAACGGATACCGCTACTGGTATGATTATTTTGAATATTACGTAGAGGGACAACCGGCCATAAAGGATCAAAAAGCAATGTATCGACAATGGTACGAAGATTTCCCTGCTACAGGATTCAACTTCGGGATGCCTGTTTCGTATACCTGGGCCAGGACTTTCAATTGGTATGACTTTGAAAATACAGATTACCGGTGGTTTTACAATATGCTCCTTGTTGCAAGCAATGCGGGCAAAAGTACGCCTCGGGAGATCCCGGTGATCACCTGGGTGCACTGGAATACCATTTTCTTTCCGGATGAACCGGATGATTCGATCATACAATTCGGTGAGGAAAACTACCAGGAGTTGTTATGGCATATGCTTTTGAGAAATACAAGTACAATTGCTATGTGGTGCAGTCCCAATGAAAATGCAAAGGAAGTCCGCCTGATCCACGAGGTGTTTGCCGCAGCACAGGAATATGGAGAATTCCTGGATCAGGGATTGCCAATTAATTTTGAGGTCCCATCCCAGCCTGGCACGATTATTTCAGGCTTGATACATGAGGATACGGTTCTTGTGAGAAGAACAGATTTTAACGGGAATATGGATGCGGTCACCATAATGGCTGGAACGGTACCTATAGAAGTCCCGTTCATGCCCGGTAAATGTCAGATTATTTCTCTATATGATTAGGAAATGCCGGATAACGGTCCATCGGGATGGAGATATATTCCTGAACAAATGGTTCATCCGGTTGAAAAACTCTTGATTTAGAAAAAGATATGTTATAAATGAATTAATTTTGCCTTATGATTAGAATACTGCTATTATTTCTTTTTGTTATTTCGACCATCACAACACTGGCACAGAAAAAAGAGATCATCACCGTGAAGGCAGGCACTTCCCTTTTGGATTATGTCGACCTCTCGGAACGGTATCTGTATCCTGAATTCACAACAGGGAAAGCGTTCATGAAAACAGGGATCTACAGTCAGCGTAAGTTTAACTATAATTACCTGAATGGTGAATTGGAATTCATCTCACAGTCTGACACTGTTGGCATTGGAAATAAAAAAGAAGTTAAATATGTGGTAATTAAGCAAGACACTTTTTATTTTGACAATGGTTACATTTTGCAGATCCGGAATGGGATGGTGAAAATTGGGATGAAAGATAAATATGATCTCAAAGAAATCGAGAAAAAAGATCCGTACGGGGTTTCCAGCCCTGGAAGTGCAAGAACCTCCTTTTCCGGTCTGCCAACCAGAATCGATTATTATAAACTAAGGGCCAACCAGGATCTGAAATATGATCGAGAAAGAGTATATTATTTATTAGGGAAGGAAGGAGAATTCCTGCTATTTAATAAGAGAAATGTCGCTCAACTCTTCCCGGATAAAAAGAATCAGATCAAATCCTTTATTAAATCAAATCAAATAAAATTCGATGATCGCCAAGACCTCTATAAACTGGCGGATTATATTGAATCCATATAAAGCAGGTGTATATATCTCGGACCATAGCTTATCATAAATCGGTTCGTATGCCCCGAAAGTGGCATGAAAGCACACTATTTATTCAGGATTATAAGAAAGAATGGGAGTAACAATATCTTCTACAGCGTCGGGATCTCCTTTGGCTGGGCCATGCCAGACACCGCCGCCAAATGTAATGATGTAGATCTTTTCAGGATCCTGCGGATCAGGTTCCACCCGTTTCCCCCATTTAAAATTGTACCCTTTAATCCTTTGCCATTCGACACCTCTGTTTTCGGAACGGTAAGCCGCAGCATTGAATCCGCAGGCATAGAAGACATCATTTCGAGGATCCATCGTGATGTCATGGATATGCTGGTCTTTTTCCATGACCTGTTCCCAGTTTACTCCATCGTTATCAGATATAAAAATGCCGCCACCAGTATCAGGGCTTAACTTTCCCGGTGTAGACCGGCCCCAGGCAGAGAGCAATAACCTTTCGGGATTGGCCGGATCAACCAGGATGCTGGTAGGTCCGTTGGTGCCTTCCGGCAATTTCATTTTTTCCCAGGTATCGGCACCATCAGACGAGCGGTACAGGGCGCCATCTCCCTCATTTCCTATACTTCCATCGGAACTTCTTCTGGAGACCACCAGGAAAAGAGTTCCGTCACTTTTTCTGCGGATTATCCTCCATGTAAAAGGTAGATTGCCTTCAATTCCATTATTCTTTTGCTTCCAGTTCTGTCCGCCATCCTCTGATTTGTATACCCCTTTCCCGAAGGCACATGCATACAGGGTGCGGGCATCGGCATTGCTCTCAGGATCCAGCAGAATGTGGGTCATTGCCGCCTCTCCGATGTCGTCACTAACAGGTTTCCAGCTTTTCGCACCATCGTCACTGATCAGTATCCCTCCCATGTATTGGTCGGGCCGCAATCGCCTCCACATTTTAGGCCTGGGGAGGTCATGATTACGGCTCATAACGGTCCATACCCTGTTCTTTACCTCGGGATCGAAAGCGATCCAGTAGGTGCTGTTGTACCAGGGGCGCGGCACACCGTTATTATGAGTGGCGCTGGACCAGCTTTGCCCGCCATCCTCGCTTCGCAGCATGCCGGTATCCGTGTTTGCCATCAGGATATGGGTTGAATCAAAGGGATCAAAAGCCAGCATGTAATTGGTGGTTACCTGTAATCCTGTTGATATCCAACCTCCATTATTTTTTTTGAGCGTATAAACCTGCTTCCAGGTCTTGCCACCATCATTGGTTTTTACTGTTCTGCCAAAATCGGTACCGAAACAGATATCCGGATTCCCTGGAGCGACCGCCATATTAAAGGGATTTTCACCCCATCCCGGTCCGAAGCGTTTATTCAACCAGCCGCTTTCAAAATTGACACCTGGCCCGGCATCGGGTTGGTTGGCTTTGTCTTTCCAGGCCAGATTCCAGGTCTTCCCGGCATCGTTGCTTTTGGCTACACCAATACAGATCGAATCCTCGCTGACCTTGAAATTCGCATAGGAAATATAAACGACTTCAGGATAAGTCTGACAGGTTGCTACGGCCCGCCATTCAGGAAGTTCAGTACCTGGCTGGCATTTGGATACCAGGTCCTCCTGGATATTCGTCCATGTTTTTCCATAATCTTCACTCCGGAATATGCCCGACTGACCGCCATCCGGATCAAAATAAGACCTTCCCTTAATGGCATAAATCAGAAATTTTCCTGTTACCGATGAATAACCCGCAGCATATTCCGTTAAGCGCTGTACATCTTTTGGCAGTCTATAGGTATGGATATCTTTGCCATCCATAAGGGTGTTCGATGAGCTCCCTGTTATCATAACTATTCTGTTGTTGACAGGCGATGAAGGATCAATGAAAATGTTTTTTGCCGGTTCATTCAATGCCAGTTCCTTTGACCAGGTTTTTCCCCAATCCGGGGAAAAAAACAATCCGCTCTCACCATCGATATCAATTGCCGCAAATAGCATTTTAGAATCCTCTGGATCTATAGCCAGAGCCTGTAACATTCTTCTGGTATTGTCTTTGGTGATAAGGACCTCTAAGGCATGGTCGCCCTTCGATACGACACCCAGGATGTCTTCGGGGACAGGATATACAACTTCCCAGGTATTTCCCTTGTCGGTACTTCTGAATAAAGCCATGGAACGCGCATATACTACATTGGGATCTATCGGATCAAATACGTAGAACCGATTCACACCCCGTAAATTAAACATTCGCCAGGAATCACCACCGTTGTATGTCACATAGGATCCTGTCATATCGCAACTTACAAATGCAAAATCCGGGTCATGGGGACTGATTGCGGGATGGAACATCGCCCCGCCTCCTCCAGGACCGACAAATCCCCAATCATCATTTCTACCATTAGGATTGAGAATATCCGTTTGTATAGTTTTATTGTTTGTGCAGTTTGTGATAAGGATCAGAGCAAAAAATGATAATGCTGTCATCCGAGAAATGTTAATAATCTCTGCAATTATCTTCATGTTGTATATTGGATTGATTTCTGATTCTGAATATTTTCATTCAATTTAATGAAGTATTTTTTATCATCAATACCTTTCTTCATTTTGCCATAGATTCATACCAACATTTCAAGGATTTGTATCAATTCTAATCGCCTCATTTGTTTAGATTTAGATGATTCTTTCGTCAGATTATAAATTTGATATATAATGACCAGATGGAACTCATGATACCATGCGGCCGTGATGCCGTTCCAGGCCAATTTATCAGAAACAGATTGTTATTTTGATATTAAAAAGGAGAGTTAATTAATAGATAAAACAAAACTGAAAAGCTTAGTGATTGATGTTGGTAATATACTGGTTTTAATAAAAGATTTATCGATAATGAAAGATGCATTCATGAAATTTTTACTATTGACGTTGTTTATTTTAACAGGAAAAATGATTTCTGCGCAGGTTATCTATGAGCCACCGCAGAAGAAATTAATGGAATTCAGCTGGGCTTCGCCGGATACCAGGGAATACAGCCAGAATATGGAACTTTACGATTCCGGACCTTTTGATGGTATTAGTGTGAAACTTTCAAAGGAAGTTGGGAGAGGCAATATTTTTATGGTTGAAGAGTGGCCTGGAATTTCAGATGAAGAGAAGAAAAAGGAATATGAGACTATACAGAGTATACGTAAAAGATCTACTCTGGAAGATAATTTTCTTGTCTTTTATGCTGGTTCGCAAATGGACTGGTTTTCAGATGAACAGTGGCGGATTGCGGAATCACAAATACGGTTTGCGGCAAATCTGGCTAAAGAAGCCGGATTTAAAGGTATTCTATGGGATCCCGAGCCTTATAAACCGGGTAAAAATCCCTGGAGGATGAGTGAACAACCGGATAGGGGTGAAAGAACCTATTATGACTATTACCTGCAGGTCAGGAAACGGGGTGCGCAATTCATTAAAGTCATACAAGATGAATTTCCGGGATTGACGATACTTTCTCTAAGGGAATTATCGGATTATCAGACTGCTTCTCCTTTTTCCCAGAAGATCCTACCTCTGAGAGACAAGGAACAATCAAGATCCGATCTGGAGGACGCCTGGTGGGCGCTTCATCTGCCCTTCATATTAGGCATGCTGGATGCGATTGATGATGATGTTGTGTTTATAGATGGGAATGAAGAAGCATATTATTACACATCAGCCCTTGAGTATTACAAAGTCCGCAATGAAATATTTAATGATACGAGGGCACTTATTCCTGCCGGATTGCATAAGAAATTCAAAGCAAATTATTACCTCGGTCATGCGGTATCAATTGACTATATCGCAGGGAATTGGGCTGGTTTTTTGAATGGCTTTCCTTACCGCCTGTCTGGCCAGGGTACGGTACTGACCCCGGAAGAGCGCGCACTGTGGTTTGAGCATAATGTGTACTACGCCTTAAAGACTTCGGATAAATATATCTGGCTTTATACAGAAGATGCCAACTGGTGGACAGGCAAAAACATTCCGGAGGGTTTTCCTGAAGCGCTGGAAAGAGCCAGGGCCAAGATTAACCGGGTTGAAGCACTTGGTTTTGAAGTGGAAGAAATGCTTGAGAAAGCCAGGGAGGAGGCCGCGAAGAAAGATAAAAAATGAGCTTATTCATGAGAGGAAACCTGAAGGTAGTTATTCTTATTTGGGTATCGTGCTTACTTATTACGATGAAAACCCGAGCCCAGCAATTCCGTGTAGAGGCTGTAAGCGACCTTGTCAGGGTATTCGAAGACGGATATAACCTTCCGCCAGGATGGGATACCTTGAAAACATTTGGTATCCGTGGAGAAGTGATCTCCGGTCAGTGCCTGATTCAAACAAAAAAAGACCTTACAAATGTAACGGTAACAACAAGCCAGTTGAACAAAGATGGTGTTGGATACAACATTCCGAATGAGTTTGTCAACTGGGATTTTGTAGGCAGTGTCAGGGTAGACGAAAATGTGCCAAATCAACCCCGGGAAGCCTTGTGCAGGGAAGCTCCGGGCATGTTCCCCGACTACCTGTTAGAGGCAAAAAAAATTGATATTGAAAGCAGAACTTATAGATCCGTCTGGCTGACAATCCATATTCCCGAATCTGCCGAGCCGGGTATCTATAATGGTCAAATTAATGTACAATGTGATCAGGGTGAACAAAACCTTCCGGTTCAACTGAAAGTATATCCTTATACCATCCCTGATGAGAGGCACCTGAATGTGACCGAATGGTTCTCAACAGGATATTTTGAGGAATTTCATGGCATTGACGAAAAATATTCGGAGGAATGGTTCGACATG
>CBDUBA010000018.1:0-56654 GCA_965365275.1 uncultured Cyclobacteriaceae bacterium
TCCCCAATTTTTAATGTATTTGCTTCATCTTCGGTTGCGATTACTTTTATCAGGTTATTTCCTACCAGAACTCCAATGACATATATCACATCATTCCTGGTTTTTTCTATTATAGTGCCAGTAAAACGATACTTTCCGCTGATGTTTTTGCTTAGAAAGACCTCTGAAGGGGCGCCTGACCTTTCTATTTTCCCATTTTTAAGTAAAAAGATCTTATCGGAAAGTTTGAAGATCTCAGGCAGATCATGGCTTACCAGTATTGTAGTTAGTCTGTACTTCTCATGAACACGGAGGATGTAATCCTGTAACTTTGACCGAATGCCTTCGTCCAAGGCTGACAAAGGTTCGTCAAGCAACAGGATATCAGGTTTTCCTACCAGTGCCCGAGCCAGGGAAACCCTCTGTTTCTGCCCCCCGGAAAGGGTTCCTGATTTTCGATTCTTCAGGTTGTCCAGTTCTATAATTTCCAGCAATTCAGAGACAATTCCCCGATCCTGTTTCTTTTTTAATGCATACGATAAGTTTTCCCGAACTGTCATATTTGGGAATAAAGCATAATCCTGAAATACATAACCAATTTTACGATCCTGGATTCTAAGATTGGTTCCTTTGGCTGAATTATACCAGGTTCTCCCATTTACTTCAATTCGGCCACTATCAGGATCCATCAGGCCAGATATCATCCGGAGAATGGAAGTTTTACCAGCACCTGATTCACCAAAAATGGTGGTAAGGGAATTTTCTTTAATGTGTAATGATACATCCAATTCCATTTTGCCATCCATGGCATCCAGAGTCTTTTTCAATTGCAGTATTATCATTTCCAGATTCTTTTCATATACCTTCCATTTGTGACATATACCGTAAGCAATATGATGAACGTTATGCTAAACAAAATGATTGAATATATATTCGCAGTAGCGTAATTTAAAGTCTCCACCTCATCATATATAGCTATCGAAGCAACCCTTGTCTCATCGGGGATGTTTCCTCCGATCATGAGGACTACACCAAATTCCCCAATGGTATGAGCAAATGTCAATACGATACCAGTTAATATTGAAAACCTGATATTTGGGATCAGTACTTTGAAAAGAGTTGTCATTCTTGACTTACCCATAACAAAAGAAGCTTCAGAATAACTTACAGGAATGCTGTTCAGGCCTGACTGAATAGGGTGTACCATGAAGGGCAGACTGTATATAACAGATGCAATGATCAACCCTTCAAACGAAAAAACTAAATGAAGGTTGAAGGTTTTATCTAAGAATTCCCCAAACCAATTTGCCGGACTAAAAGCGATCAGTAAATAAAATCCTATTACCGTGGGAGGTAAAACCAATGGCATGCTGACAAGTGTTTCTATTACAGGTTTAAGATAAGATTTGGTATAGGATAACCAGTAGCTCAGAGGGATAGCCACAAGCAGTAACAATACGGTTGTAATGCCAGCGAGTTTAAAAGATAGTATTATAGGACTCCATTCAATCATGCTGTAACATTATCTCGTTTGTCTTGATCATGGCGATAACCTGATCATTTTCCTTTAATTTCAACTGTTCCACAGCATTTGTGGTAATTATTGATTTTATATTTCCAATGCTTGATCGCATGCTGATCTGACTCAGTAACTTTCCTTTTTTAATTTCCACAATGTCACAATCGATACGGTTCTGCAAACTTATGTCCGGGCATGGCTTAAGACAAATCAAAACTTCTGTTTCTTTAAACAAAACCCTGATTTCATTGCCTGTCTTTAGATAATCCGCAGTTTCGGCTGTTTCAATAACTACAGTTGTGAAGGAATACTTACCAACATCTATCTTTACAATGGATAGATTTTCATGGGATTTTATACTTTTTATATGACCTATTAAACTATTCATCTAAAATATGAGTTTTATAGCCGAATTCAGATAGTATTTCTTTCGCCTGATTTGACAAAATAAATTCAAAAAACATCTCAGCTTCCTCCTTTTTGTTACTTTCCTGGTTCACTATGATCAATCCCTGTTTTAGAGGAGCATATTTTGTCGGATCCAGCCTGGTCCACTTCCCTTTTTCTGAGAGGTCGGAGGCCAGCACCACCGATTCAGATGAGAATCCGATATCCACTGATTTCGAGGTTATAAACTGATTAACCTGGGAAATGCTTTCCCCAAAAACTAATTTGCTTTTTACTTTATCAAAAAGGTTCATATTTTTCAGAAACTCGATGGCTGCTGTGCCATAAGGAGCTGTCTTGGGATTTGCAATAGCAATTCTTCTTATTTGTTCGGACGCCAATAATGACGGGTCCGGATTAATATCATCTTTTTGTGTCCATAGGATCAATGATCCATAGGCATAAAGGGCTGGTTTACCATATGCCTTACCATTCTTAAATATTTCTTCGGGATACTTCATGTCAGCTGATAAGAATATATCATAGGGAGCTCCCTGTAGGATTTGTGCGGTAAGCTTTCCGGATGATCCTGTAATAATATTGGTTCTGATTCCTGTATTTGTTTCAAAGAGGGTGGCAAGTGTATCCATAGCAAACTGAACATTGGCCGCTGCGGCAATGGTTAATTTGCTTTCATCATTGGTACTGCATGAAAAGAAAGTAGAAATCATGAAAACAACTACAAATAAAATTCTACGGATAGTCCAAAATAAAGAATTTTGGAAAGGATTCAGGGTCCTGATCAGGAATAGACTATTAGGCATTTTCTATCATGTTTAACAACCTGGGAATGTTTCCCTCTATTTCCATTCCGGCATTATTTCCCTCACCCTGATAGATCATTGTTTTACCGGTTTTTATTTTCTGATATAATTTCACATCTATCCATGAATTGATTGATTCATCAATTTGCCTGTCCATGCCGGTTAGGGCAGGAGCCCTTAGAGGTGAGGAGGTCCCCCTCTCAGAACGCATTTCAAGAATATATTTTTTGTCTTCTACTATCCACAAAATGTCTTTCTCATTTATATCAAGTGTTTTGGTCTTAGCTCCAGTATATGTCGCAAATCTATACAACGTGCCATCCCAGAGGAAACCTATTATAAATCCGGGAAAAGATTTTCCGATCCACGGTATAATTGCAATGGAAGCAGTCAGGCTTACTTCATCCTCATCAAAATGGTTAGATTGCTGCCAGAACCAGGCCTCTGGAAAAGCAGTACCCCAATCTTTTTCTATATACCCTTTCCCTCCACTGAAATTAACTTCCCTTTCATTAATCGAAATAATCCCATCAATTGAATGGTCTAAACTTAGCACCCCATGAAAACACTCCATAAAAGGAACCCAGGAATACCAGCCCATAATTCCAGGTGACAAAATGGTTTTAGGCCAGGTCTTTATATTAGAAAATGAAAGATTGGCCTTAAAGCTTAATTCATTCCGTTGCATCGATATTTCTATTGAATCAGAATTAAATCGGTTTCCTCCAATATCCAATTCTAACTTATTTTCAGATGCCTTGAACAGGTCTATGGGAAAATCGATAAAATGGGATGTCTTATTCTTGCCATCAAGAACCTGAATAAACGATATGCTTTTTGAATGATCTTTGTCCAGGAAAACACCCGGAATTACAGCAAAGGAATTCATTTTGTCAGCTGATACCATTTTATAATACCATCCTTCGAAAAAGGATTTCTTCCTGTTGGTGCCGTGATACCTTTCCGGATTCAATATTTTTCCTAATCTTTTAATCATCAATTCCTGTGATTAAATGCCAATTTACAGAAGAATATTCAGGATTAGCGTAAAACTATTAATTTTTAGCTTGATACTGTCGGCATAGCTTTTCAATCCAATTATATATATTATTCCCTGAATAATTTGGCATATATTGATCTAATAAATTGTTGATCCATGGAATTGTGTGAATTACGGATTTCCGGAGGTATATTTGAAGGATAACGGCAAATTAAGTAAATGCAAAAAGTATTTAGCTTCCAAGGATTTTATCTGGCACAATTCTTTCTAATAGCCATCCTGCTTTTAAGTTGTGACCAAAGACCAGAAATGGTTAATAAAACCTCCGTTACTAAAAGTGAAACCACCAAAGAACTGGATTTATTGACCGAAACGCCTGATGCTAAGCAAGAATATCGTCTATGGCATACAATCGATCAATTCGAATTGGATGAATTTGATTTTTTTGGTGAATTCTATGATGACAGGCTGAAATTTTATTATAGTGAAAATCCTCGATTGAATATTGGAAATGCACATGTAAGACTGTTAATGTTATATTTCCTGGATGAGCGGCTCGTAAAAATAAGATATCACCTGAATATGGACATCGAGAATCATCTAATGGATTCATTAGGGATCGGGATTTTAAACTCTAAATACACAAAGCGAAAAAGGGTGTTTGCCACAGATAGATCCCTAAAGAAGTTGAAGGATTTCAATAAATCTAAAAACGAGCCGGATGTGTATGAGATAGCTTGGGACAGACATATTATTCTCTCAACCTATGCTGTGAATGATTACTCTAACAAATACCTTTCATTTGACACAATATCAGCTAATTATGTATACATTGATCAATTAAAAAGCTATAAAAGAAGATTGATGGAAATTGAAAATGACAGGATAGCCAGGTTGAAGAACGACTCTACGCAAACAAGCAGTTTTTTAAATTGATCTATGAAATTTTAGTTTCTCCCACTGAATACTTTTATATTTTATAATTACATGGAAAATCCTATATTTGGATTATACATTATTAGAAAATGCCGATCCCACAAAGTTACAGGTTTAGACTAACCATGCTGGGTAAAAGATTATACGAGTGCTGGATCTTTTACTGTTAAGCTTTCCTGTAAATATAATTTCCTGGTTTTTCAATCACAATCAATAAATGAAAGCACTCATATTCGATATTAAAAGATTTGCAATTCACGATGGTCCCGGAATCAGGACAACAATTTTTTTTAAAGGATGTCCTTTAACCTGTCCCTGGTGCCACAATCCGGAAAGCAGAAATGCTGATCCACAGAAATATAACCATATAGACAAAATTGGGGAAAAGGAGTTTATATCAGAAAAAACCATCGGAACCCGCTATACATCTGAACAACTGTTGAGTGAAGTTTTAAAAGATAAGATATTTTACGATGAATCCGGTGGTGGGATCACCTGCTCGGGTGGCGAACCCTTGTCTCAGTTTTCTTTCCTGGTTAATTTCTTAAAGGATTGCAGATCTGAGCATTTACATACGGCGCTTGATACCAGCGGATATGCTGATATGGAAATTATAATGAAAATTGCTCCATTTGTGGATCTGTTCCTTTTTGATATAAAGCATCTTGATAATGCCAGACATAAACGTTTCACAGGTGTTAAGAATGACATTATTCTGAGAAATTTTAAATGGTTAATTCATGCCGGACACAATGTAACGGCAAGGATACCAATGATTCCCGGAATAAATTCTGAAAAAAAGTATATCAACCAATTGGATAAGTACTTTTCTGATCTACTTTGTGATAATTTCAATGAAATTCACTTGTTGCCATACCATGAAATCGGATGTTCAAAATATGATAAATTTAATATTGGATTAAATCAAAATTTTGAAGAACCGCAATTGGAATTATTGGAGGAATATTCACTGGTTTTCAAAAAATCTGGATTTAAAACAAAAATAGGCGGATAGTCAAAGATAATGAATGATAGAATTAAATCTCTGAGAGAAAAAAGTCTAAATGCTGTTGAATCGCTAACAGCTGAACGGGCTTTGTTGGTTACATCATTTTATAAAAGTGAAGAAGCCCAAACATTATCAGTACCAGTACTTCGAGCCAGGACATTTGAACACATATTAGCGAACAAGGAATTATTTTTTGATGAAGAAGAATTGATCGTGGGTGAACGTGGTCCAGGTCCGAAGATTACGCCTACTTACCCTGAAATATGCCTGCACAGCTTGGAAGATCTTGAGATTCTTGATTCCAGGGAAAAGGTTTCTTTTAAAGCCGACCAGGAGATAAGGGATGCTTACAGGGAGGTCATCATTCCATATTGGAAGGGAAAAAGCAACAGGGAGAGAATAATGAATTTGATGACACCCCAATGGCTAAATGCCTATCGAAGTGGAATATTTACGGAATTTCAGGAACAGAGAGCACCCGGACATACAGCGCTTGGTGTAAAGGGATTCAAAACTGGATTTAGACAATACCTTTTCGAGATTGGCCAGGTTCGAAGATCTTTAGAACATGATCCAGGATCCAATGCCAGATTAGAGCAGTTGGAAGGTATGAGGATTGCGGCAGAAGCCATGGTTATGTATGCCAGGCGGATCAGTAAAATGCTGAAAGACAAAGCTTTGCAAATTCATGATGAGGTTAAAAAAACAGAGATATTAGAGCTTTCAAGGATATGTAATAAAGTTCCATATGATGCTCCGGAAACCTTTCATGAAGCTTTACAGCATTACTGGTTCCTGCATCTTGGAGTTATAACCGAAGTGAATCCATGGGACTCTTTTAATCCCGGCAGGTTGGATCAACATTTGTACCCATATTATAAGAATGATCTTGAATCCGGGAGAATAAATAAGGAAAGGGCGCGTGAATTGCTTCAGGCCTTTTGGATTAAATTCAACAATCATCCTGCACCACCCAAAGTGGGAGTAACGGCCCTGGAAAGCAATACATATACTGATTTTTGTTTAATTAACCTGGGTGGTTTAAATCCTGATGGTAATGATGCTGTAAATGAATTGAGCTATATTATACTTGACGTAATTGAAGAGATGCGGATACTTCAGCCCAGTTCAATGGTTCAGATCAGCCGGAAGAATCCTGATGAATTCCTGCAAAGAGCAATAAAAATAGTGAAAACGGGTTTCGGACAGCCCTCGATATTTAATACAGATGCGATTATACAGGAATTGCTCAGGCAGGGAAAAGATCTGGTAGATGCCAGAAATGGAGGGGCTAGTGGATGTGTGGAGTCCGGGGCTTTCGGTACTGAATGTTATTTTCTCACTGGATACTTTAATTTGACTAAAATACTAGAACTAACATTGCATAATGGATGGGATCCCAGAATAAAGAAGCAAGTAGGACTGGAAACGGGTTATCCTGACCTGTTTAAGACATTTGAGGATTTCCTGAATGCCTTCAGAATGCAGCTTGAGTATTTTGTGAATATCAAGATTGAGGGGAATAATACTATTGAAAAAACCTTTGCAGATTACATACCTGTTCCATTTTTATCTCTCCTTATTGAAGATTGTATAAAAAATGCAAAAGATTACAATGATGGAGGCGCAAGATATAATACGAGTTATATTCAAGGTGTCGGCCTGGGTAGTGTTACTGATGCGCTCACAGCAATAAATCACCATGTATATGTAGAAAATAACCTGTCGTTTTCAGAGCTTCTGAATGCACTGGAAGATGATTTTCAGAACAATTCAACCTTGCAGTATGAATTAATATATAATACACCAAAATATGGCAATGATGATGATCGGGCAGATAAAATAGCTTCAAACGTATTTGAAATGTTTTTGAACGTGGTAGATGGAATCCCTTCATATAGAGGCGGGATATATAGGATAAATATGTTGCCTACGACCAGTCATGTATATTTTGGCAGCGTGGTTGGTGCTACCCCGGATGGTCGTAATGCCAGTCAGCCGCTATCAGAAGGAATATCCCCTTTTCAGGGTGTAGATATGAAAGGCCCTACGGCCGTTTTAAAGTCGGCATCAAAAATCGATCATTTAAAAACCGGTGGTACATTGCTGAACCAGAAATTTGCCCCTTCATTTTTTAATAATGAGGATTCTATTATGAAATTGGGAGCATTAGTGCGCAGTTACTTTAAAATGAATGGACATCATATTCAATTTAATGTTGTGAATGCAGAAACCTTACGTGATGCCCAAAAGCACCCGGAGAAATATAAGGATTTGATTGTTAGGGTGGCAGGTTATAGTGACTATTTTAATGATCTCGGAGAGGACTTGCAGAATGAAATCATCAGAAGGACTGAACATGATGGCTTCTAATTTTGAAAATAAAACATAAATACGACAGCATAATACCTTTTGAAAATTTAGACTTTATACTGTACAATTTTTTAAATTGGCATAATCTTTATTTTTTAAATAATCTCTCTAATTTTTAGCATATGAGAAATCTGTATATATGGTTAATATCCTTTCTTTTTTTCTGTTCATGCCAGCCAGATAATACTATAAATTATAATGAAATACTCTGGTATGAATACCCGGCTGAATTTTGGAACAGTCAGGGATTGCACCTGGGGAATGGTTATTTTGGAGCTACCTTTTTAGGGGGCATAGCAACAGAAACGTTTGCACTATCTGAAGGTAGTATGTGGACGGGAGAACCAGCTATGGGAAGATGGGAAAAAGCAGGTGTAAATCCACGTGCTCTTTCCTCGCTTCCAGAGATCCGGCAAGCTACGCTTTCAGGAAATACCAAACTGGCCGATAGTCTGATTGCAGCAGATTTTTATGGTTCTGGTGAGTTATACGGACATTTTACATCTATTGGAGATTTGAAAATTAATTTTCTTGACCATGATGGAACAATTGAGAATTACCGGAGATCATTAGACCTTTCAAATGCCACCGGCTCGATAAATTATTCATTAGAAGGCACCAATTTTGAAAGGGAGTATTTCTGTTCATACCCGGACAGGATTATGGCTGTAAAACTATCATCCAGTAAGCCCGGCAATATATCAATTAATATTGCCGCAGAGATTTTACAGGATTCATCAATCGTAAAGGTTGAAGGAAATGTATTCAAAGTCAGAGGTTATATCAATGGCAATTCAAGGCCATTCGTTGTCTTACTTGATATCAGGAATGAGGGTGGTTCATTAAGTCAGGAAAATGAAAAATTAACAATAAGAGCGGCTAATTCTGTTGAAATATATACAACCATTGCCACAAATTATGCATTGAGATACCCCGATTATTCTGGTGAAGATCCTGATAAAATTACCTCTGAAATTATTGAGAGGATTCGTTCTCTTGAATATGATGAATTAAGAAAGAGGCATATCGAGGATTACCAGGGGCTGTACAACAGGGTAAAATTGAATGTTGAAGGGAATGATAAAATCGAATCTTTCCCAACCAATGAGAGATTTCTCAGTTTACGTAAAGGGAATTCAGATCCTGGATATAAAGTTCTTGCATTTAACCTGGGCAGGTATATGATCATCAGTTCATCCAGACCCAACACACTACCCGCTAACCTTCAGGGGGTATGGAATACGTTTAATGTAGCACCATGGGCGGGGAATTATCAGAGCAATGTCAACATTCAGGAGATATACTGGTCGTGTGGCCCTTTAGATCTTACTGAATGCCAGGAACCTTATATTGACTGGATAGAGAACCTTACATATTCAGGTAAGGAGATTGCAAAAAGGATATACGGAACAAATGGATGGATAAGTCATACCGTGGGGAATATATGGGGTCATGCAACACCAATTGGAAATCATCCATGGGGAATGTACTCTCAGGGATCAAGCTGGCATTGTCAGCATGTGTGGGATCAGTATTCATTTACTATGGATGAAAATTATCTGTCTGATCAGGCCTATCCAATATTAAAGGGAGCAGCACAGTTCTGGTTGGAAAACCTGTTGCCTTTCAAAGGCTATCTTGCCACCGCACCCACAATTTCAGCTGAACACGGAGCACTATTGACTGAAAATGGGCTGAATCCTGCTTTTCACGATTTTCGCAGTGACAAGTACTTATATGCCTTGCCAGGGGTATACCAGGATATTCAAATGATTTGGGACCTTTTTACCAATACGGCCAAGGCGGCAAGGATAATAGGAGATCTGAATTTTGCAGATTCCCTGGATAGATATAAGGAAAAACTATTGCCACTAAAAATTGGGAAATATGGACAGTTGCAGGAATGGTACGATGATATTGATAATCCGGATTGCCATCACAGGCATATTGCCCACTTATATGCTGTTGCTCCGGGCACTCAGATTCATCCTATGATTACACCTGCATTAGCAAAAGCAGCAAAAAAATCACTCGATATGCGTGGTGATGGTCGTTATATGGAACAGGAATTAGCTTCCGGCGGGAACTGGGCCAGGGCCCATCGCATGTGGTGCTGGACGCGTCTCATGGATGGGGATCGTGCCAATAAGATTATGACCGAATTGCTGACAGAGGAGGGATTTGAAAATGTTTTGACCTTTCAGCATGCTGATTACGATTGGGGTCGACCGGACTTGTATATGGAGGACAGCCTTAGCTTACACTTTCAGCTGGATGGCTCCGCAGCACTTCCGGGTTGTATTGCCGAGATGCTTTTACAATCCCATCTGGATGAGATTCATTTATTACCAGCATTACCGCAAGAGCTAAATACAGGTATGATATCGGGCCTGAAGGCCAGGGGAGGATATACAATCAATATGGAATGGCTGGATGGTGAACTGGTAATGGCTGAAATACTTTGTCCGGTTGATGTGGAAATACCTGTGATCAGGCTCAAAACAGAAATAGTTACTCCTGAAGACTATCCCAATATTATCATAAAACGGATTTAGCAAAATATTTTACTCATAATTGATTGAATTAAAAAAGATCCTATCATGTCAATAAAAACCATAGCCGATAATGCACTCAATCAAGGAGAGGGTATAATAAGATTAACACCAACGTGGGTTCCCAGGTCCTTTTGTATTCCCGGCAAAAGAATCAAGCTTCATCCCGATGATTATTATGCTCTAGGTGCTGAAAGAGGGGGAATAGATGAAAGGTGGTTTTCTTCAACCACTCCCGCGGACAATGGACCCTTGACCAGCAAAAATGAAGGACTAAGCCATATTATCTTCAAGGATGGTACAATAACTGAGAAGATTCTCTTACGCGATGCCATTGAGGAATTAAAATCTGAGATTATCGGAGATAGGTTATGGGATAAGTATGGTGGATGGACAATGTATTCCAAGTTTTTTGATAATCTGAAAGCACTCCCATTTCATATTCACCATAATGACAAATATGCCCGGCTAACAGGTCAGTTGGGTAAACCAGAAGCGTATTATTTCCCTCCCCAGGTAAATAATTATGGCGGGGATTTTCCATATACTTTTTTCGGATTCAATCCTGGCACTACCAGAGAACAGGTCAGGATCTGTCTGGAGAACTTCTCCAGAGGGGACAATAAAATTACAGATCTATCCAGTGCCCATGCTTTAAGCGTGGGGACAGGCTGGGATGTTCCTCCCGGTGTGCTACACGCACCAGGCAGCTTGTGTACATATGAGCCGCAGAAAGCATCTGATGTATTCGCCATGTTCGAATCGATTACCGGGGATGCTGTAATTCCTGAAGAACTGCTTTGGAAAAATACCCCGGAGGACAGACTGGGGGATTATGAATTCTTGCTCGATATTATAGACTGGGAACTGAACCTGGATCCAGATTTTGTGCAAAACAGGAAAATGATGCCGGTCCCGGTTAGTTTTAATAAGGATCATAATGATGGATTTATTGAAAACTGGATATGTTATAAATCATCCGATTTTTCTGCCAAAGAACTTACCGTGTTCCCAAAGCAAAAGATTACCGTGACAGACCATGCAGCATACGGAATGATATTAATGCAGGGACACGGCAGGATGGGTAAATGGAAAATTGATACACCAGCTATTATACGATTTGGTCAAGAAACAAGTGATGAATTTTTTATTACAGAACAAGCTGCCTCAGAAGGAGTGACAATTGAAAACCATTCCGAAACCGAACCACTCGTCATGTTAAAGCACTTTGGCCCGAATAATCCGGATCTGAATCTAAATGAGGTTTAAGGAATGAACGATTCTATTTCTACAATAGACTTATTTATAATCATAATTTATCTTGGTGGAATATTGATTATCGGGATTTATTTTGGCCTGAATAGGAAAAGAAAAAGCAGCAGTGAGGGATTTTTCCTCGCAGGCAGGTCATTGAACTGGCTGATGATAGGTGCTGCGCTGTTTGCAGCTAATATTTCAACAATCCACATGGTGGGACTTGTGGCACAGGGATATAAAGATGGATTAGTCTGGGGAAATTTTGAATGGATGGCAACTTTTCTGTTAATCATTCTCGGTTTGATCTTTGCACCTTTTTATTTCAGATCAAAAATATCAACACTACCTGAATACCTGGAAAGAAGGTATGGCCCGTATACCAGATCATTTTTGGCACTTATCGCTTTAATGAGTGCTTTATTTGGGCATATCGGGGTGAGTTTATATGCTGGCGCAGTGGTTTTTGATAACTTTTTCGGAATTGACTTTATAACCTCTATTCTGGTAATATCAGGCATAACCCTGATTTATACAATTCTTGGTGGTTTAAAGGCTGTTGTTGTAACTGAGACCATTCAGACCATTATTCTGATAATAGGAGCAATAATAATGACTGTAATTTCCATCAACGCACTTTCTGATAACGGAATCCATACCCTGGCCGAGTTAAAAGATGCTTTACGCCCTCAGCAATTGAGTGTAATTCATACGAATACTTCAAGTCCTTTGCCAATCTGGGCCGTAATATTAGGATATCCGGTTTTGGGATTGTATTACTGGTGTGCCGATCAGACCATTGTTCAAAAGGTTCTTGGTGCTAAAAGCCTTAAAGATGCACAGAAAGGACCTATTTTTGCTGGGTTTATTAAAATACTTCCAGTTTTTATGATGGTCCTGCCTGGAGTTCTTGCATATGCATTATTCGGAGATAAGATCAGCGACCCTAATGACACACTTCCCATTCTGATAAATGAATTATTACCGGTTGGATTAAAAGGTATCCTTGCGGCCACATTAATGGCAGCCTTAATGAGCACAATTGCAGCCGGTTTGAATAGCTCCGGCACATTAGTCTCAATAGATATTGTTAAAAGACTATTTCCCAATACCTCAGATAAGCAGATCCTGCGAATAGGGAAAATAACAATTTTTGGTGTGATGGTGGCTTCCGTTCTCTGGTCACCTTTTATTGGCCAGTTCAAAAGTATTTTTGAAGCAGTAAATTCTCTCTTGGCTGTATTATCACCTCCTGTATCTGCTGTATTGATATTGGGAGTATTCTGGAAACGTGGTAATAATACAGGGGCCCTGGTTTCAATGATCACCGGTTTTATTTTAGGGCTTATTGTTTTTATGCTTGATTTTGCACCTATCAGTGGTTCAATGTTAATCACTGAAGGTTTCGGGGTTCCATTTATGATGCAGGCCTGGTGGTTGTTCTTTATATGTTGTATTGTATTTATAATCGTGAGCTTACTCACCGAGAAACCTGATTATGAAAAGATCTCTGAAGTGAGCCTGGATGCACCCTTGAATTTCTTAATTAAGGGAAAAATAACAGAGATTAGCGATGCAAGGGTATTAGCCGGAATTTTAATAATAACAATGGGTTTCCTATATTATATTTTCAGATAACTATCTTTAATAATTTAGGCAATGAATTAGAATCCTAAGGCGAGCCATTTAAATAATCCTTATATTCTTAAAAAAATCCTATAAAATGAACTCTTACATCTTTAAACTCTTAAGAATAATGATAATTATTAATTTAAATATACCCCTTATGGCACAAAATGCTGAAAATGAAAAAACGGGATACGTCCAACCTGTTTATGAGATCGAAACAAAGCGCTATTGTATGACCCTTGAATTAAAGGACGATCCCAAACTTATTGAAGAATACGAGGGTTGGCATGAAGCTGAGAATATATGGAAAGAGATACCTGAAGGTATAAGGAAGGTAGGCATATTGGATTCCGAGATATACAGATCCGGGACTACGCTTTTCATGATTCTTACAGTACCGGCTGATTTTGATTTTGAAACTCAAATGGGAATACTGGCAGGTCTTCCGCGACAGGCAGAATGGGAAGATTTTATGACAAAATATCAGGCTTCCAAACCTGGCGAATCTTCTGCTGAAAAATGGTCAAAGTTGAAACGTGTATTCAAATTACCTCAATAATTTTGATCAGGATTAAAATAAATGTTTCTACTCAAGGAATTTGAAGAGCTTGGAACTATAAAGAGTTGGATGCAGGTAATCTATGCCTGAGTTAAAGTTAGTTCGAACCAATCATAACCTTTGAAGATTCTAATGGCACAATTTTACCCAAGATCTTCATTTCTTTGGGAACGAATATTGAAGAGGTGCTATTTTTAAGGGTGGCGTTCGCGTGACTCTTACTATATATTTCGATATTCATATCCCCATCTACTCTGCCATTATCCATTTTGCAATTTAGTGCTATAGAATATTGTGTTTCTTTTTTGATCTTTTGTTTTTTCATTTCGAAAGAGGTTACTTCACCTCTCATAGTAATTCCACCAAGTCCATTATTATCGCAATTTGCCACCCACTGAACTATTATTTTTGAGGAATCCAACAACACAAAACACAATTTTCTATTGGCTGGATTGGCAAGCCCCTCATCGTCAGTGACCTTTTGGGCTTCCAATACAAACTTGCGGGATTTCAGAACATCTTCAATTTCCTGGGAAAACCCTGTATTAATAAGAAATACAAAAAGAATAAATAGTGCCTTCACAACATTAAGTCACTGACAACAGAATTCGATCATTTTAATTGGAATGTTGCCAGATTGCTTGATACAAGTTAAAAATATATCTGGCCAAATTCAATGAATTAAAAGAATTCTTGACTTTATTTAGGCAGCTTACTATAATTACGTGACATTCCTGCTTTATGGTAGGAATATCATAGCTGGTTGAACCCCTGCCTCCTGGTAGGGGTCTTTTTATAATATGTGACAATCTGACTCGATCCGATTAACTTTTATGCCGATTTGTCTCAAATAAAACTGTGGAATGATCCTTGTATTTTAATATATGAAATAAACATATTGAAAGGAGGAATTTATCATGACATTAGTAAAAAAAACAAATGAATTGTATCCCCGGATTCCATCTTTCTTTGATGATTTCCTGGGTGGAAACTTGTCTGATTGGTTCACGACCAATATTGCTAAAAAAGAAGGTTCCGTTCCGGCAGTTAACCTTAAGGAGACTGATTCAGATTATATAATTGAGATGGCTGCCCCGGGAATGGATAAAAAAGATTTCTCTATCAATCTGGAAGATGGCGTGCTTATTATCAATTCTGAAAGAAAAGAGACTTATGAAGAAAATGAAGATGAAGGGTATTTCAGAAAGGAATTCAATTACCAGTCTTTCCAGAGATGTTTCAGAATGCCTGAAAATGACATAAACGTAGAGAAAATCGATGCCACCTATAAGGATGGTATACTTCTGGTAAAACTGCCCAAAATTCAAAAGGGAGCAGATAAAAAAACCAGACAGATCAAAATAAACTAAAAGAGAGTATACTCTACTCAATAGAATCAAAAATCCCGCATTGTCGGGATTTTTTTTATAATTATATTACATTTAGCAACATAAATGTTCACCTTAATCAAGTAAAGAATGCGACAATTTTTTTTGATTTCGACCGGATTTTTACTGATGTTCCTGTTTTCGTGTGGGGGTAGGAGTTCTCTGGATATTAAAGGAGACAAAGAAGCTGTCTCCCTGGCGGAAAATATGATACTTGAACTGGGCGGTAAAAAGAACTGGACGAATCTCAAAAGTCTGTATATCAGGACAGTAACATTGGACATGGTAACTGGTGAACCCTTTGCTTTTGAAGAGTGGATAAACCTCGATGAGCCAAAATTCATGAATCACCGAATCATTAACGATGTACACTATTTTCAGGTCGTTGACCGAAATGATGGCTGGCTGATCCAAAATAACAGGGTGTCAATGATGCAGCCCGACAATGTGACAAATTATCTGGAGTGGTATGACAGGTTTTTTATGCGTAATATTAAGTTGTTGGCATATGGTGGTGAAAATGTTGAAGTAAAAGTAAATGGGGTAGATGCTTTTGATGTATTTGTAAATTCTTCTTTCATCGCAGGATTTAGCCTTAACGAAAATAATCTTCCAGTGAAATATGTTACACCTGGAACCAGTCAGCGATTCAATATTATGAATGTGGACGAATGGGGTGAGTATAAGGGATATAAATACCCTCTTAAAGTTACTGGAGAAAATATCAGGGCTCATTATCAAACGGATTATTGGGATGCCGGAACAATGGATGCTGAATCCTCTTTTAATGTCAGCTTCGATCCGTATAAAATAGCCGAAAAATTTGAGTAGATTATTTGCTATTGAAAGCTAAAATATTTAGTATTACTAAATTAATTGGTAAAACTAAATAGTATGTCCGTTTATATAAAAGGTCGTGGGGCTCAGATAAACTTATCAAATAAGTTTCAAAGATTAAATTACCAGCCTGAGATTCTTGATACTACAGGAGAAAAGATTGGAAAGCTTTTAACCAAAATTTTTTATGAATCTCCGAAGAATATTTTAAGTAAAAATGATAGTCCGGATATCCCTTTTACCTATTCAATTAATCCATATCAGGGTTGTGAGCATGGTTGTGTGTATTGTTATGCAAGGAATTCTCATGAATATTGGGGATTCAATGCCTCTCTTGATTTTGAATCGAAGATAATTGCCAAACCGGATGCTCCGGGTCTCCTGAGAAAGAAATTTCTTAGCCGGGCTTGGACCCCGCAAACTGTTGTCATGTCTGGTAATACGGATTGTTATCAACCAGTTGAAAAAAAACTTAAGATAACCCGCAATTTATTAAAAGTATTTCTTGAATTTGGAAATCCGGTGGGCATAATAACAAAAAATGTGCTTGTTCTCAGAGACATCGATCTACTAATAGAATTAGCAAAAGAGGGATTGGTTCATGTTATCTTCAGTATAACAAGTCTAAATGAAGAATTAAGACAAAAGTTAGAACCCAGATCATCAACGGCTTCTAAAAAAATGGTGGCCATTAGCAAACTTAAGGAAAAAGGCGTACCTGTCAGTGTAATGTTCAGCCCGGTTATACCCGGTTTAAATGATCATGAGATCCCCGCTATGATAAGAGAATCATCAATATTCGGAGCTGATGATATAAATATGACAATGATTCGCTTAAATGGTGTGATTGGAGCAATATTCAAAGATTGGCTAAAAAGAAATTTTCCTGACCGGGAGCATAAAATTATCAATCAGATCAAATCGCTACACCACGGAAACCTGAATGAATCAAGGTTTGGCTACAGAATGACTGGAGAAGGTCATCTTGCCAGATCAATTACTCATTTATTTAAAACAGTAAGATCCCATTATTTTAACAATAACGGGTCTAATGAACTTAACAGAAATGTATTCAGAAGGAATTCAATGCAAAGCCTCTTCTAAAATATCGGTAATCCTTGGATAGTACGGAATCTTTTAAATCTGTTTTTCGTATTAAGTAAGAAATGCTAACCAGTAACCAACCATCCAATGAGATTTGTTAAGGGATTTGCACTGTTTTTTTATCTTTTATCATTTGTACCTGTTCATTTATACGCCGATCAGCCTAACAACAATTCATTTACACTCGATACCATTCAAAATGAATATGGTTCACTAATAAATCACATGGAATTTTTCCTGGACGAAAAGGCTAGCAAGTCACTTGATGAATTATTGAGCCAGGGATCGGTGAATTTCAGGCAAATGGAGGAAGAAGTCATCCTTGATAAAAAGCATGTATACTGGGTGCACTTTTATATCCAAAACAAAACAAGCACTGACCTAAATCTTACCTTATACTTGGGGGATATTGACTTTTTTGATTTTTATCATATTGTCAATCAGGATTCAGTGGAAATTGTGAGGGGAGGCGGATTAATGCCTGCCTGGAAAATGACCTATCCGGGAGCCTTCAGGTTTGCTGTTCCCGTTAGGTTGGAAAAGGATTCAATACATCAATTTTATGCAAGGCTAGAGAATGGTCAATTTGGTAAGCCTTATCCTGTTTTCAAGCTGTATGGTGAAGACCGTTTTGAGGAATTGACCAACCTGGACTGGCGCAATTTCTGGCAGGGTATATTTCATGGTGTATTATGGGTAATGATCATTTACAACATTTTCTTCAGTTTCATTGGAAGAGACAGAACCTATTTTTACTACGCCTTGTACATGATCGCTATTTCACTCTATTTTCTCAACATATTCGGGTTTTTAAATAAATATGTATTCTATAATCATCCGGAGTATGGAACCTATGTCTGGCTTTTAATGCAGTCTGCTGCTATATTTTATATCATCTTTGTAAGGAAGTTTCTTAATCTAAAAGCGGTACATCCTCTTTGGGATAAAATCAGTAAATATTTGCTTTATGCGGTTATCGGATTTGTTTTGTTTAAGGCTGGATATTATCTGATCTACAAGGATTATGGGATTTTAAGTTATCTCTCGCAAATTGTTTTATTCCTGGGAGCACTATTTACGGTTGGGTTAATCATATCTCTTATACAGACAAAAAGTCAGCTGGCCAGATATTTTACTATTGGATCTCTTTCCCTGGGAATAGGATTGCTTTTCAGTTCTATACTTGCCTTTTCAGGAGAAGCTTACTCAAAAGATTTCTTCTATTCAATACAGATAGGTATTGTTTTTGAGATCTTCTTCTTTTCCATCGGTCTGTCTTATAAGATGAGTGAATCAGAGAGGGAAAAAAGGTTAGCTCAGAATGGATTGATCGAACAGCTAAAGCAAAATGAAAAACTTCAATTGTCATATCAAAAAGAACTAGAGCAGCAAGTTAAAGAGCGTACCAGCGAATTAGAAGATCAAAAGTTCATGCTGGAAAAACAAAAGACTAAGCTCGAGGAAATCAACCAGGAAAAAAGTCATATCATTGGAATGGTAGCCCACGATTTACGCAATCCTCTGACCAGTGCTTTGTCCTTAGCGCATCTTTTACATGATGATGCTAAAGAGAAATACACCGAAAATGTCGAATACACCCAGGTAATAGTTAATTCCCTGGAGCGGATGAATTTAATGATTGAAAAGATCCTGGATATAAGGGCACTAGATGCCCAGAAACTGAATCTAGATCTTGAGAAGTTTGATATGGCCATTGAAACGGAGAGCATAATAAGCTTATTCAATGATAAAACAAGAGATAAGTCAATTACAATTCATACAGAATTGAATCCAGTTGTCGTTACATTGGATAAAAACTATTTCTTTCAGATTGTTGAAAACCTTGTGTCCAATGCTGTTAAGTTTTCACCTATTGGAAAGAATATATTTGTAAAAACCTATGCTTTAAACGGAAAGGCATGTGTTGAAATAAAGGATGAGGGACCGGGATTTAATGCAAATGACAAAAAAAATATTTACAGGAAATTTCAACAATTAAGTGCTAAACCAACAGGTGGGGAAAGCACAACAGGATTAGGACTTTCTATTGTAAAGAAATTTGTTGACGCAATGGATGGCGTATTAAAGTTGAAAAGTGAAGAAAGTAATGGAGCATGTTTCACTATTGAATTTAAGAAGGAATGAATAGACTCACTGATTTAACACTAGAACAATTTTTATTATCACTCAAAAACGATCATCCACCTGAGTTTTCGGTGTATCTTGAATCACTATGGTATGATAAAAAGGGGAACTGGGATAAAGCGCATCAGATAGCCCAGAATATACCCGATAAAGGGGGTAGTTGGATCCATGCCTATCTCCATCGCGTGGAAGGGGATGAATGGAATTCAAATTACTGGTATTCAAGGGCTGGTAAGGTTATGCCCTCAATAAGTCTTTCTGAGGAATGGGACTCCCTTGTTAAGTATTTCCTTGAGTATGAAGGTTAAGAGATTGATAATAAATAAATAAGGTCATTTATTGGCACATATTTCACTTTGGAATATCTTTGAGGCAATTATCACTATAATAGATAAAACTATGAACATTAAGTTATCCCATTTGTACGTTGTCCTTTTCATTTTCAGCATAGTTGTTATTAATGGCTGTAAAAGTAAGAAAAAGGTAACAGCAAGTACTGAACCAGCTCCTGTGGAGGAGGTAAAAGAAGTTCCGCCACCAGTTGTGGAAGAAAAACCAGTAGAAAAGGAACCAGCTGAGTTGACGCTAGAGGCCCAACTTGAAAAGAATTTTCAGGCTATAGCGGATGCTAATTCTGTTGATTATGCCAACAGAAATATCAATGAAACTTTGAAGTTTTTTGCATCAAAGGATGCACCTGTATTCATTGTATTTTATCGAGAGAATGGCGTTAAAGATTATGATAAACCCTCAACGATCGATAAACATTTGAACTATCTGAAGGATCAGAAAAAGAATCCCTATAAAATCGATAAGCTCATCTTTAACGATCAGGGGAAAATAGAAGAAATCGAATTAACATCACGATAAAGGAAACATCATGAAAAATTTGTTAAAATATATAATCCCGGTATGCATTATTTTTTCACTTAGTGGCTACGTTAATGCTCAGGATGAAATAAGCCCGGAAAGGAAAAAAGCGATAGACTCACTTGCACTCGAAAAGGTAAGGGATCTTAGCAAATACATAAGTATTATCGGAGATAAGGCTACTGACCAGGCTGAAGCAAGCCGGGTAATGGACAGGGCTGAGGAATTGTTCGTGGAAGAGGCTGAAATTGGTGTTTCTTCTCTCAATAGGGAACAAGTGAATTACTATAGGGTGCGACAGTATCTTATGCGGTTAAATCAGCTAAATTATGATAGAGTGATGATCAAGTGGTATAATATTCACTATATCAGTGATCTGGAACGCCAACCTGATGGCAAATATGTCGGGGTCATTACTGTTTATCAAAGATTTGAAGGAATTTCTGATGACGGTTTAACATATAAGGATACAACCAAGAAGGATATTACAATTTATGTTGAAAAGAAAAAGACCCAAATCAGGGGTAGAATAATTGAATTCTGGGATGTATTACTAGGGGATATTAGGGTCACTGAAACTACTTCATGAAATTAATTTCAGTTGTTCTTTTATTGCTCACCAGCTATCTATCATCATACGCTCAACTCATCAGTGATATGGATGATGAAAGCCGATTATATGCTGAAACAAAACAGGTAAACCAGTTTATAAGAAGGTTTAACGGTGAGGAAGATAAAAGGGGTGAGCGGCTATATTCAGGCGACAGACAGTATCGTAGTTTCTCATTAAGAAAAACATATCTGAAAATGCTGTTTGATCTGGAAAATACCAGTCTGAATGAGGATCAAGCCCAGGATTTTGTAGAATCAGTTAATGACCGGTCATCACCATTCTTCCTGGATTTTCATCATAATGGATGGTTTGCCCAGGTGGATGCTGATTTTTACTATAAAGGGGAGTTACAACAAGTGATTTTATTCCTGAACCTTGAGCAGGAAAGACTGGGATATAAATGGGTGATTTCGAGTGTTTACTTTAAATTATTCGAAGATTACTTTATAAATGATACTTCTTACATTAAGAAATTCCTTCATCCTATGAGTCATGAATTGGATTTTATGAATATGCGGAAGATATTCAGTAATTCGGACAGTGTTCAACAATATATGAAAAGGGAGTTCAAGCCTGATTATTTAACAATGTTTCTGTACGAAATCAAAAAGGGAAATCTTCAGTTTGTTAGTGTTAAAAATCTGAAATTTCATTTCTTCCAGATCCCGGAATGGTATTTTGAAGTATCATACTTTAATAGAAAAGGAAACAATACAGGATGGTTGATTTCAAATATTGTGAAGTACAAACCGGAGGATGAAAAAGTCCTCAAAGACTTTATTTTGTATGAAAATTAAAACCAGCTTTTTAAAACTAGCATTTCTGCTGTTGATTGTATCATCTATGAATCACAACCTGTATGCCTTCGGGAAAATGCAGGATGATTCAACAGCGGTTCAGATTGAAAGGGTTAAGGAATTAATTACCTATCTTGAATTTGCTTTAAATACAATCGGGGATGCTTATACCCCCCGGAGGGAAAAAGATATTATCATTACAACGAGTTACAGTAAGTTTTTCAGGGATGAGGATGTGCAGGTTGAAGATGACCTTGACCTGGATCGCTCAACAGTTACCAATAAAGACGTGCAGGCCTACCTGAAGGATGTAGAATTCTTTTTTAAAAATGTGAGTTTTACCCTTGATATTGAGGATGTTCAACCTATGATTAATGACAGCAGTCAGCTGTTTTATCTTGTGAAAATGAACCGGAATCTTAATGGGATCACTGTTCTGGGTGATACCTTAAATCAAACCATTACACGATATATTGAGGTTAATTATTATGAAAATACGGATGATCTGAAAATTGTAAGCTTTTACACGACAAAACTCAGTGAGAAAGAGGATCTGATGAACTGGTGGGAGGAATTGTCCTTTGAATGGAAATATATATTTCAGCAAAAATTTAACTATTATGACAGCGTAGGTTATGAGGAGTTGAAGGTATTGATAGAGATGGACTCACTTGATCTGTCTTCAAACCGATATATTTATGATTTTGAACCACTTTTCAAACTGAATCAACTAAGATATTTGAACTTATCAAATACTTCAATAGATGATTTAACCCCTCTGAGAGTTCATAATAAAATTGTGCACCTCGATATCTCGGATACGGAGATAGACACAATAGAACATATCAGATATGCTTCTGAGATCAGATATTTGAATTTATCTGACTTGCAAATAATGGATATCAATATTCTTGAGAATTTTCCGAAGTTAGAACACCTGGTTATGAATAACTGTGAGATTGATTCAATTTCCTTTGAAGAGGACTTTCAATATTTAAATAAACTTGAGTTATCCCACTTCAGATCTGACTCCTACGATTGGATTTCAAGATTTCCTCAATTACAATATCTGGATGCATCCTACAGTAATGTTACAAATATGGAATCCCTCACAAATAACGAATCTCTTAAGATTCTGATACTTGAGGGAACTGAAATTACGGATATAAACCCCATCAAGAGTCTGCCTGTTTTGGAAGAATTGAACCTCGAGTCAACGAATATTCAAACACTGGCTGATTTATCTGGAACCAACTCCCTGAAAAAGATTTATTGTGACAATAGTAGTATAACAAACCAGGATGCCAATGATTTCATGAACCTAAATCCAAATACGCTTGTAATATTTGAGTCAGAAGAGTTACAGGCCTGGTGGAATGATTTAGACATTGCACTGCAAAACCAGTTCTCTGCAAAATTCTCATTGAGTAAGCAACCATCGATTGTTGAACTTGCGGAGATCACGAAAGAGGATTCGTTATACCTTGATGGACTCAAAACAATGGATAAGTTACCGGATTTATGGCCCTTTAGAAACCTGGTGTTTCTTGACATTCACGATACATTTATCTCAGATATTAGTTCAATTACTCAAACGCCTAATTTAGCTTACATAGATGCCGCTTCTTCAAACATTGCCAATATTGATTCTTTAAAAGAACTTAAACAATTGGATTATCTGGATTTAAGGGGGACGAGGGTAAGTTCCATTGAGAGTTTGACAGGCTTAAGAGGATTAAGGTATCTGGATGTGGATGACGCGCAGGTTGAAACGTCTGATATCCTCAAATTTATCGACAGTAATCCTGAATGCCTGGTTATATACAGATCCGTTTACTTAGTGAACTGGTGGGAGGGTCTTTCAGATGATTGGAAGGATGTCCTGGCTAAAAATGCAGAAATGGACCAATATCAAATTGATAATCGAAACCTGCACATTATTAGTTATCTGGAAAATATTAAAATAGATAGTGTCGATATCAAAGATCTTGAGCCTCTGGATGAGTTGTACTACCTGACAGGTTTGGAAATAAACCGGATTAATATTACCGATATATCAAAAATACAAGGACATAAAGGATTGACGTTTTTAAAGGTAACAGCATCTCCAGTTTCTGATTTCAGTTCGATAACTTCACTTAAACAATTAAAACATCTGGATATATCGAACACAGGAATTACTGATCTTGATTTTATAAGTGAACTGAAGGCGCTCGAAGTTTTAAAAATATCAGGAACCAAGATTAAAAAACTGAATCCATTATCATCTCTGAGTCATTTAAAAGAACTTGATATATCTAATACGGGAATAAAGTCATTAAAGCCTATTGGCTCTCTAATGAATCTTGAAATAATCAGTTGTTTTAACACCGCTCTGAAATCTAAGGCAATTGATGGATTCAAAGCTGATCATCCTGACTGTCAGGTAATATATTATTAGGGTTATCCGAAGGCGATCTGATCAAATCGTATGTAAAACAATACTTCGATTTTTCAGTTATTCTAATAATACTGAATAAAATGAGGTTATTAGCACTAATTATGTTTCTTAATTTTTCATTTGTTGCCTGTTCAAATACAAATGATAAAAACAGTGGTATGGAATCCCAATCTAAAAATAATAACGAAGTCGCTACTTTTGGAGCCGGGTGCTTCTGGTGTGTTGAAGCTGTTTTCCAAAGCCTAAATGGTGTCGACAAAGTAATATCAGGTTATTCAGGAGGACATGTCAAAAATCCTTCTTACAGGGAGGTTTGTGCAGGAACAACCGGACATGCAGAAGTCTGCCAGATCTACTTTGATTCAAATGTAATTAGTTTTGAGGAGTTGCTTGAAGTATTTTGGAGTACCCATGATCCTACCACCCTAAATCGCCAGGGGAATGACGTCGGAACCCAGTATCGATCCTCAATTTTCTACCATAATGAATCTCAAAAAGTTTTAGCTGAGGAATATAAGGTTGCTTTAGATGCTTCCGAAGCATTTCCGAATCCTATCGTCACTGAAATTGTTCCTTTCGAGACTTTCTACGAGGCGGAAGATTACCACCAGGAATATTTCGACCTTAATCCAAATCAGCCTTATTGCACCTATGTTATTCAGCCAAAAATGGAAAAATTTCGTAAAGTTTTTGCAGATAAACTTAAAAAGTAACTTAAATCTTTTGGCTAGAATATAAAGCCTATTGAAAAGAATGTTTGCCATCCCTTACGATGACCATCTTTTGCAAAGGCCAGATTTACCGGTCCGAGGATGGAGTCAAAACCTGCTGCAAATCCATATCCAAACCTTCGATACCGGTCTCCCAAAATAGAAGCGTCAAGGTCATTATAAATCCATTTCATGGGATATTCCGAATCGAGATAATTAATTATTCCGCTCAGGAAAAGGTTACGAATCACTTCATATTGTACATGACCGGCTGTGTAGAAAAAATTTGCTGCTGCGTATTCTCTTTGGTTGCCCCCAAAATAGGGATTGAAATTATATTTCCTGGGGAAGAATCCTCCGATATAGTAATACTCAGAAAAATTTAGTGTATTGCTTTCAAGATTTGATAAATTTATGGTTAATGCAGCCGAGAAAGTTAATTTTTCCCCTGCCGGAATAAATTGAGTATAACTAGCATAAATTGCCTGTATCCGATCCGTATTTAAATTAAGTGCCTCTGGATCTATAATAACACTATCGGCGAGATCAAGAACACCTTCAACCTGAAAAACTGACCTGTAAGTAACATCAACCAGTGACCCACTTGTAGGATAATATCTTCGATTTAAACTGTTGCGCCTAAAAAATACATTGAGGGATGTACTTTTATAAACCAATTTTTCAATGGTCCTGAGCGCTTCCGATGCCACTTTCGGTGTAAAGGATGTATTGGACCATCTTATGTTGGCTCCTAATGTATTATTCTGAGTCCTGGTAGTTTGTATACCTACACTTGCATTTACATTTTGATTGTTAAATAAACTTACATTATTTCCCAGGCTGTCGTACAATGGCAAATCACTCTTATCCCAAAATCCTCGTAATCTTAAGGCTACGTTCTCACCTTTTCCCAAATATTTGAAATAGTCAAGCCAAAAACCCGGATTTATAGCAAGGTCAGCTTCGAAGACAAAACGACTTCCCCTGAAAAGCATATTTCTCAGGGTGATGTTGCCTAATACACCTCCTTTGTTTTCAGAATCGTAATGATAGGAAAATTTTAATTCTGTCTTGGGTTTCTCTTTAACATGAAGTTTCAGTGCGTATCCTCCATTGATTCCAATGATCTCATACCAGATCTTTTCAAAATATAATGTTCCGAATAATACATTGATCTGTTCCTCAATATGATCAATTGAAATATCTTCATTTTGTTTAAGTTTGAGTTTCCCTATAATAAATTCGCTGGAAAGGAACTGGTTACCAATAACCTCAATTTCAGCAATAGGATAGCTATCCCGTACATCCAATTTCCGGATAGTATGCAGATCACCAAAATTTTTAACAGAATCTGCAAGGTTTTTCAGGATATCGTAGTATTCTTTTCCGGTTTCATTTCCCCGTTCGAGAATTCCGCTTGCAGAGGTAAAACTGGCAGTTGAATATCCTTTCAGGTCTGGTTCAATCAAAATATCTACCATTTTCATTTGCTCTCTTGTATCAAATGCACTGGTTACCCAGGCGGATTGCTGTAAAACAGCTATAGCAGAGGTCATTTCAGATTCCGATGCAAGATCGGAACTTACAAAGACTCCAATAATGATATCCGCTCCCATATCTAAAGCCTCCTGCACTGGAAAGTTTCTCACGAGTCCTCCATCAACCAAAAGGTGATCATTGATCTTAACAGGCGTGAAAATTGAGGGTATAGCCATACTGGCTCTCATGGCCATTGCAAGGGATCCCTTGTTTAGAGTTACGGGAAGGCCAGTTACAATGTCAGTAGCGACGCAGCTATAAGGTATTGGAAAATCGTTAAAATCATTTATGCCGTGAACAGGACGCGTTAACCTGGAGAATAGTTCCATAATAGCTTGCCCGTCAATAACACCCTTTGGTAATGAAAATTTCTTGTCCTGCATGAAAAAATTCAGAAGGTAGCGGCCATAATAGTCCTTTTCCTCAATAGCCACTTTATCCATAGGAATTCTGTTTGTCAGTACTTCATCCCAGTTTACAGTAGTTACTAATTCTTCCAGTTCGTCGGCAGAATATCCGATTGAATAAAGACCTCCAATTATACTTCCCATACTTGTACCGGTGATATAATCAGGCGTTAATCCCACTTCTTCCAGCGTCTTTAGTATGCCTATGTGCGCAATTCCTTTAGCACCGCCACCACTTAATACAAGGCCAATTTTTGGTCTTTTTTCCTGAGCATAGACAAGATTTGAGATAGTAAAGTATAAGAAGAAAGCGAATAGGAAAAGCTTCACAATCTTGAAGAAAACTATACTTTCTGATTTCTTTTTATTTTCTTTATTGGAATATATTGTATTCATGAAGTTTCTTAAGCGTTATCTTTCAAAAACAATAAAAGGATTATTTGTTATCATATTTCTCGCAATAGTGGTGTTAATTCTCTCTATTCCGATTAATTATGGTGTAAAGAAAGAAAAATTATCACTTCTGATTGAATATAAATCTATAAAAAAGCCATCTGATATTTCGAAAATCAATGGAAGTTCTGTTAAACCGGTTATTTACGAGGATATCTCAAAATTTAAGGATTTTCCTGAAACCAGTAGAAAGAAAAGGTATATAGAGACATTATTGCCTGCGATATTGGTTGTCAGGTTCAATCTATTAAATGAAAAATCAAGAACAGAACGATTGTGGGCTAAAATCAGAGCGAAAGAAAGTTTGACCCCACTGGATAGTGGTTTTATACATTCTATGTATGAAAAATATAAAACTGAAAGTCTAAAAGAGATCAATTTAAAACAGCATCTTCATCCTGTATCTATTACACTTGCACAATCAATACTGGAAACGGGTTGGGGAAACTCAAGATTTTTTTTAAAAGGCAATAATGCTTTTGGGATTTGGTCTTACAATAAACTTGATAATAGAATGGCTGCATCAACCAGTCGAGACGGCCTGGTAATATATTTAAAAAAATATGATAATGTGGCTCAGTCTGTAGAAGATTATTTCTTGACCCTGGCGAATTCCTGGGCCTTCGATGAGTTCCGGGAAAGAAGATATGAATCAAATAATCCCTATGAATTGATATGGTATCTAAACAAATATTCTGAATTACGAAATGATTATGTTAAAAAAGTAGGAGAGATCATAGTCCAAAATAATCTGACCAGATATGATTCTTGCACCCTCGATAGAGATAATTTTATTAAAGTTAAACTTTAATTTATATATTTAAAATATTGAATATCAATTTATTATATAGTATAATTATTATTCAATTACTGGCTTGCAGCAATGCAAAAGAACCAGTTTCCTACGTGCATTCTGAGGATTCATCTAAAGTTAAACTAAATAAGGAAGTTGAAATAACTGGGCTGTTGTACCATAGGTTTAGTGAATCAAAATACCCAAGCACAAGCATTAGCAAAGAATTATTCAGACAACAATTATCCTATCTGAAGGATAATCAATTTAAAGTTCTGAGCTTTAGTGATGCCATTATGAAACTTAGTGCCAAAGAAGGTCAGGGTAAATATATTGTAATTACCATTGATGATGCTTTTAACTCTTTTATGGAACATGGGTTCCCCATAATAAAAGAATTTGGTTTTCCAGCTACTTTGTTTGTAAATACTGAGACTGTGGGTTCCGGAGACTACTTATCCTGGAATGATCTTAAAATACTTTCTGAAAACAATATTGAAATTGGAAATCATACACATTCACATGATTATTTTCTGAATCTGGAAATGTCAGATAGAAAACAGGCCTTTTTTGAGGACGTGCAACTGGCACAGGAAATATTAAAGTCTAATTTAGACTTAGAACCAAGTGTTTTTGCCTTTCCTTATGGTGAATTTGACCAGGGCATGATAGAGACAATAAAGAATATGGGCTTTATCGGCGCAGCTGCTCAAAACTCAGGTGTCATGTCTGTATATTCTGATTTGTACGCATTACCCAGGTTTCCCATGACAGACCATTATGGCAAACTGGAATTATTCATTGAAAAGATCTCCATGAAGGCTCTCCCAGTGATACGAGCTATTCCTTCATCCACGATTTCTCAGGTAAATCCACCTGTTCTGAAACTTATTCTCAATCAAGTAGAGCTTGATTTGAACCAATTACAATGCTTTATACAAGGAGGAAATTGCAACATCAATCAGTTAGAAAATGATCCATATACGATTCAGATCTCCTCTGATCAACAGTTAAGATCTAGGAGGCATTTATATACAATTACCGTTCCAAACAAAGACAATAGCCAATGGTATTGGTATAGCCATCAGTGGGTTTTTCCGGTAAATAACTAGATCAAATAAATCTAAGCTTGGAATTTATCTTCAGTAAAAAGAAAGTCATGAATACTAAAGTAATGAATGAAATGGTACCTGCAATTGCCATTCTGAAGTATAAATCTAAACTCACCTTTAAAATATTAGTGACTACGTTTATTAAATGAAAAACACCAAGGAAGATCATTATTCCAACGATAAACATCAAAATCAGATTAGCAACAATTCCATTTCCATTATTTCCCGGAATAATTTGCTTATCATTAATAACAAAGAAGATGGATATTGCGACAAAAGGTAATATTAGTCCGTTTACTACTTGTGCAAGTAAAATGATCAGTACCGGATTATAATTAAGAAGACTGAATAAAGTCCCGATAAATAAAACGATAATCCATGTCAGTCTGTATAAAGACTTATTATGTTTATCATCTGAGCTGGAAATAAGAGTTTTTGCAGTAATTGCCGCTGCTAAAGGAGCAGTTACTGAGGATGTAAATCCCGCTGCGAATAATCCGATCGCAAAAGCATATGTACCCCAAGGGCCCATTTTAGTCTGAATTGTTGAAGAAATGGTCTGAAAATTAAACTCATCTTGAATTATTGTGCCAGTTATTACGATGAACATTGTAATCAGTCCTCCCAGCAAAATAGCACCGATCAATCCAAACCTGGTGGATTTGAGGTCGCGGTCCCTGCTCAAACCTGAACCCATGAATAAATTATAGGGTACGATGGTAGTACCTATCAATCCAATAATCAGGATACTTGAAGAATCAGGTATTTTAGGTTGAATAAAGGACAATCCCAAATCCGATATTGAATAGTCAGTTTTTAGGGAAAGTAGCAGGAATAATATTGCCATGATGCTTACCAGAATGCTTAAAATCCCAGTGATCAATTTAAGTCTTTCAATCCACATTAAGCTGAAAGCAAATAAAAATATTACCAATACTAATCCGGCTTTTTGACCACTGACAGCCAGTTGTATACCACGGACTGCTCCTGTAATGTTTCCAGCCTGATAAGCCATACATCCGAATATTACTGCCAAAGTCAATAGAATGTTAAAATTCAGGATACCTCTTTTTCCATATTTTTTCTGGATGGCTTCACCCAGGGTTAAACCTGAACTAATCGTAATTCTTGAAACGGATTCCTGCAATATAATACACGCAAATATGGAAAATATCACGGCCCATATTAGATCAAGTTGATATTTTGAACCAGCATTCAATGCTGTTGCAATTGTGCCGGGTCCAATAAATGCTGCTGAAATTACTGACCAGAAAAAGATCTGACTAATTCGAAATGGATTGGTTTTTCCGATCATGTCAGTGCTGAGTGGTTAGCGCTAATATTGCAAAAGAAGTAAGCCAATGTTCTCCTTCATAATTTCCACTTGATAAATGAGGGAAACTCGTATTAAAATGTTCAGATGCTTTTCGAATCAATTCTTTTTTCCCTGTTTCTGGCATTGAATTGCTTATACCCAGGAAACACCAGGCTCTGCTGAAATTCAATCCATCGAGATGAACAATCTTAGGATCAGACCTGTCAGAAACCACAGCGGGAGTAAATGAAGAGAAATCCGGAATAAATTCAGCAATCCATACCTGAAAATGTTCAATACTTAAAATCTTCTGCATGAGGTTTGCTTCTTCGAGGCAGGGCGATAAAAAATCAAATCCATTAGGCTCCCAGTCTGTCGGGCAGTTTTTATCCTCCATATAATAATTGTTTGCCCGTTTCTTGATCAAAAGCATGAATGATGTATCCCCCAGACTGGTCGCATAATCATAAGCCAGTGAAAGTCCAAAAGCTGTGTTTGGATGCTCTCCTGTACGAATCGGATAGGTTAAATTTGGCAGGAAGTCAGTATATTTCTCTTTGATTAGATCAGCCAGAGGCCGGATAGTATTAAACCATTTTTTACCTTCAGGATGATCCCAGTCATGCAGTTCCTGGGTCAGTTTCAGTAGCCAAGCCCAGCCATAGGTTCTTTCGAAGGTCTTATTAAATTCACCCTGAAAATACTCAATCTCTGCATTGATGTTTTGAGCCGTTAAATTTTGATCCATAATCCTGAAAATCTCAGTTTTTTCAGGTATTTCGGGAAAAAGTTTAACAAGCTTAATTAGCATCCAGTGTCCATGCACCGAGGAATGCCAGTCAAAGCAACCATAGAAAGCAGGGTGGAGTACTTCCGGATTTTTGAGGTCGTCCATATCCCCTAAAACCTGATTGAGTTTGTTTGGATATTCCTTATTCAAACAGGCAATAGGTATTCTGGCCAAACTGGAGGCGGTTTCCATGTTTAATTTCATCATTTCAGTTTGACCCATGACGGTAGTATTAATAATTACACAAACAATTGAAAGTAAAACCAATATCTTATCTGAACTCTTCGCTGTCATCATATTTTACAATTTCATTGCGATTCTAACTGAAAATGATTTTATTAGCCGCAATTTTTTACGAAAAATTAAATATACAGAATCATTTTTCCTCAGAAATAAAAATATTTTTGAAATATCAGGAAGAAATGCATAAAGTAATAAAAATAGTAGTCCTTATTTTTTAGTATTATACTGATGCCAATTCCCCATATAAGAGATTAATTATTAATATAAATAGTATTTTTCAACATTAAAAGAAAAACATATGACAACGAATAGTGGAACAAAGCAGAATACCGGTCTTGTTATTGTTATTGCTGCTATTGCGTCGACTGGAGGCTTATTGTTTGGTTTTGATACAGGCGTGATTTCAGGCGCTTTGCCATTTTTAAGGCAAACCTGGGGTCTTGATACTGGTGAACTGGAGTGGATCACTACAGCAGCATTGGTTGGAGCCGTGATTGGTGCCATGTCTTCCGGTAGATTAACAGATATTTTTGGTAGAAAAAAAGTAATTCTGGTTACATCCATAATTTTTGCCTTAGGTTCGATATTAACAGGAGCTGCTTCAAGCCCTACTTTTTTAGCCTATGCAAGAATTATATTAGGTATTGCAATTGGAGTATCATCTTTCACAGTGCCTCTATATATCGCTGAAATATCTCCCACCAAGACCAGAGGGGCATTGGTGTCTTCATTTCAACTGATGATAACAATAGGAATTGTAGTTTCTTATTTTAGTGATCTTGCATTTGCTGACGAGGGAAATCCTGAATCCTGGAGATGGATGTTTTATGTAGGGGTATTCCCTGCGATCATTCTTTTTATAGGCATGTTGTTTTTGCCTGAAACACCCAGGTTCCTGATCGGAAAGGGAAAGGAAGAGAAAGGCAGGAAAGTACTTCAGAAGGTTGAACATCCCGATCTTGTAGAAGAAGCTATTACAAAAATCAAAGCTGATATTGAAAAAGATAAGGATGCCGCTGCTTTTACAGAATTGTTTAAACCCTATTTGCGAACTGCGTTATTTATTGCAATAGGAATTATGTTTATTCAACAATTTGTTGGTATTAATACCGTAATCTATTATGCACCTACCATATTTATTATTGCAGGATTCAGCGGACCTAAAGCAGCTATTGCAGCTACAGTAAGCGTGGGCATTGTAAATGTACTTTCAACTGTATTATCCATGTTCTTAATTGATAAAATCGGTAGAAGAAAGTTATATTTCATTGGGGTGATAGGTATGGGTATTGCGTTAACAGCCTTAGGATCCTTCTTCCTGTTAAAAGATAGTCTGGGTGATATGTTGCAATGGATCACTGTAGGAACTGTTTTGATTTATATTGTATTCTTTGCCATTAGTTTAGGACCTTTGGGTTGGCTAATCATATCTGAGATATTCCCATTAAAGGTTCGGGGACTGGGTATGAGTATTGGTTCCCTTTCAAACTGGTTGTTTAACGCAATTGTATCATTTACATTCCTGAAACTGGCCTGGTTCTTTACTGCACCTGGAATGGAAATTGTGAATGAAGGAGCTTCAGTTCCGGATCCTAACCCATCAGGTGCCTTTTTTGTATATGCAGTAATAGCGATTGTCGGAATCATATGGGGTTATAAATATATCCCGGAAACTAAAGGCATTACACTTGAAGAGATTGAAGATCACTGGAGAAAAGGTACTAAACCGAACCAGATAGGAAAATAATATCGCATTTAAATATTTTACTAAAATCCCCATTCATTATTGTTTGGGGATTTTTTATGCCTTCATTTATCAACTTATATTGTTCGGCAAGCGGACTGTAAACTCTGTTCCTTTTCCAAGATTACTTTTAACATCAATTTTTCCTCCCATTTTATCCACACTTTGGCTTACCAGATATAATCCGATTCCTGAGCCTTTTGATAGTTCGCTGCCACGGTAAAACATATCGAATATTTTCGGCATAACATCCTTTGATATACCAATGCCATTGTCCTGAATAGATATCGTGGCTTCTTTTTTATTTACTTTAATATTGATGTTAATAACATTAGTTTCTTTTGTTTTATCCGCGTATTTAATGGCATTGGAAACGATATTTCTAAATATCTCATGAATTCCCATCTTATCATTGAAGAATGGCTTCTTTGAAACTTCAATATTCTTCTTGATTTTCATGGCATTGTCAAGATATTCGAGTTCATTGAAGCAGTCAGAAATTATAGTTTTAAAGTCTATATTCTCAATTTTTACTGAAGTACGGATATTTCTGGAATAATTAAGAATATCATAGATAAACCGGTCAAGATTTCTCATCCGGTCTTCAAGAAGATCGATAAAAGGTTTGAGATCACTGGATTTGCTTTGTAATTCAAGCTTGATAATATTAATTAAACCCTCAACAGAAGTAATTGGTGCCCGAAGATCATGTGATACACGATAAACGAAATTATTGAGTTCCTCATTTTTCAATTTTAATTCTTCCTCAGCCAGTCTTTTATCTTCAATTTCTTTCCTTAAAAGTCTGTTAGTTTCCCATAGCTCTGAAGTACGATCAGTAATCTTTCGTTCCAGGGCAAGGTTGATCTTTCTTAATTCCTCGAGTAAATAGAGATTATCTAGTTTGTCACTCATAATATTAATGACCTCATGAATTAAGGTAATTATTTCCGAAAACCGGTTGGTGTCTTCATCATTGTCTGCAAATACGAAATATGATAATTTATTGGATATTGACTTGTGAGGGATGATCAGCACAGATCTGGGTTCAAAGTTTTTTTCATTTAATGACTTAAAAACTTCTTCATACAGATTGTTATCTCTGACAAGATAAAGCACCCCATTCTGTAATTTATTAAAAGCATTTTCATCAAGTTTAATTTTTTCAATGGAGGTATTCTCAGCATAAGAAGTATAAGCAAGTTGTACTGTTAACGTATTTTTATTCCTTGAACAATAGCAACAAAAAGGAATGTCTTTCAGAATACTGATTTTCTCTAAAACGGTATCTATAATAATTGACCGGTCATTGATTTCGCGTATTGACTCAGATACCATTACAAGTAAAAAGATCTCTTCAGCACGTTCAGCCATACTTTCATTTTCTGCCTGAAGGAAAGAAATTTTTTCTTCCAGCTCATTGATCTTCTTATATGGGTCTTCTGTCACTTCAACTTATTTTTACGATAAAATTCGGATATCTTCTCAGCCAGTAATTCCGGTTCATCCTCCTGAATAAAATGACCACCTGTTCTTACGCGTACTAACTCGGAAGTTGGGATATCCTCCGCCAGCCGTGAACTAATTATACTATTTAGATAAAGATCACCTTCTCCACGAATAATAAGGACGGGAAATTTTATTTTTTTCAAAGCGGTGGCTATTTCCATCAGGTGCTGATTGTTTAAACATTTGGCAAAATGCAGAAATGACTTTCTTCTTTTCTTATTTGCCATTTCCTCCCAGACCAGTGACCTGAATTCTTCTGAATAACTTTCTTTTTTATAAAGCCCTTTTCTGATTAGCTTTTGCAGCATTCCCATATCAAGAGACATCATGGCTAGTTGTCTGAAAATGGGTGTTCGCATGGTAGTTATAGGTTGAACCGGCCAATAATTATAACCTATTGTGTTTATAAGGACCATGTCTTGCACTAAATGAGAAAACTTAACGGCCATAATTTGCGCAATTCCACCACCAATGTCATGCCCCACCATGTGCACCTTACCTAACTTGAGCATTTGTATAAGCTCAGCAAGAATGAAAGTTTGGTTTTTAATAGAGTAATCTGCTGAGAGATCTTTAGATGACAGGCCACAACCCAGGAGATCAACAGCAATTGTGTCATAATTCTTTGAAAGAACAGGCTGTATATTTCGCCATATAAAGGAGCTGGTTGTTATGCCGTGAATTAATATTATGGGTTCTCCTTCACCAACTCGACTATATGCAATTTTAAGTCCCCCGATTGTTATATACTTGCTGGCTTCCATATGTTTCTTAAATATGATCTTCTAATCCTGCAGAACAGCTACAGCGATCTTTGAATCGGCTGTACCGTAATACAAGTACCACCATTGCTTGTAATGAACTAATGCTTCAATAAAACATACATTGCCGACCTGTCCGGTGATCTCATAATCATTTTCCGGTTTAAAGAAATATTTCTCTGATCTGGCAATTACTTTGCCGGGATCATTTATGTCAAACAGAATCTGGCCGGCAGCATACGTATGTTCAGGAAGATCAGGATCTCCCCATTCAGCATGATTCCGACTATTATATATCATCCATATTCCATCCTTTGTAATTATAGCAGGTGGTCCGGGTTCTACCAGGTCAGAATCGAAATATCCTTTTCTTGGTCCAAATATCTTTTTTATTGAACCATCATCTTCCTCCAAAGGATGCCAATTGATTAGATCGTCCGAAGTAGCCAGAAAAATATCTGTATCACCCCAGTACATCCAGAATTTTCCATTTATCCGGGATGCAATAAGTTTATCCCCTTGACTTTTACAGATAATCGAACCTGATTTTGACCAGAGGTCCCTGTATTTGCCATTCTTTACTTTACCCAATACAAGACCATGCTTTTCCCATTTAATTAAATCAGGAGAAGTGGCCAGGCATAATCTGGCAATCTCACCATCATAACTAGTATAGGTCATTATATACAAACCTTCTTCAGATTCGACGATCCTTGGGTCCTCAACCCCACCTTCCCACTCAAATATTTTCATTTCATCATGATCAGGATAGAATACTGGTTTATCCAATCGTTCAAAATTGATCCCGTCAGAACTAAAAGCGAGCCCTAATCGGGAAGTTCCTGCATGTTTCCCAACAATATCTTCAGCGCGATAGATCATCTGGATCATATTTTCCCTGACCACAGCTGCAGGATTAAATACATCTTTCTCTTCCCATCTCACAAGTTCCCCTCTAATCGGACACAGGAAAGTAGCTGTTGGATCCGGCATCATCACAGGATTTGCACTATCAATTTTTACAAATGGTCCCCATTGCCAGAAATCAGTAATTATTTTATCCCTTCCTTGATCATTTTGGTTTTTTTTGTCAGGTTTCTGGTTGCAGCTAAACGTAAGGCACAGTAATATCAGGATAATATAAGATCTAATCTGCATCGGATATAGCTTTAGATACAATATAATAAATTAATACCTTTTTTTTATGCTGAAAGCAATTATTTAGAAAGTACTTTCCTGGCCCTGGACTGAAATCCAGCTGATTCATACGGCATTAAATCCTGGAGAACAAGTTTCAATTCTTGTCTGATCTCGGGTATTTCATCCCCGATCTTATCAAGTATTCCGATAGAATAGGCTTTGATGGCGATGGCCTCTTTTCCGCTATTAATAAACCTGAAACACATTTCCGCTATCTTTCCATAATATTTTTCTGGAATTGAGGTTAATTCCAATGCTTTCAGGCCATTTCTTTTTACAGCGTCATGTTGTGAAGCTTGTGATAGTAATTTTATAATGTTTTTAATGTGCGGATTGACGAGATATGGATGTTTTTTCAGGCAATGAGTCATGATCCATGCTGCTCTCTTAGCCAGATCGATGTTTTCAGTATCTGAATACATTCTGAAAAGTTTCCTGAACAAAACTTCATCCTGATCGATTAAAGCTGCAACCCTTACGGTATTTTCTTTTGAGTAAGAAAGTAGAATTTCTGCTTTTATGTCAGGTTCTTGCACAAGTCAGAATTAAAAATATAAAATTATAAATTCATAGTTATTTTAATTTAATTTGTTCAAAAATCATAATGAAGAGGTTTCAAATATATTTTATAATTATTTTGCTCATATTTGTTTCTATAAAATCGTGGGCTCAATGGCCACTTTTGCCCAGCGGGAAGGAGTTGAATCCCTCAGATATTACCCATCCATATTCCAATATCGCCTTCTCCGGAGAACTCATAGACATGATCGAGGGCCATATCTGGCAATGGACATTTCAGGGTGGGGTGGCTTTTGGTCAGAATAAACACGGAATTTCTGTTGAAGTACCATTTGTGAGATCAGTAGCTTTGGGAGTAGAACAGCTGACAGGAATCGGAGATATAAATATCCGCTATCATTTAGTTACATATGATTCAGAACTGCGCATGAGGACTTTGGCTTCTTCAGGCTTATATCTGGATCTTTCAATCCCTACAGGCAATACCCTGTACGGACATGGAGCCGGTGTTCCTATATTGATGCCGGGTTTTACCCTTGCATACAGGCCGGTTCCGCAAATTGCTATTTACCCCCATATCCGATACCTGCATTCCTTCGGTGAGGCCGAATATGATGGTACCGGTGGATTTTATGGTACCATACCCAGTAATTCCGGTTTAGAAAAAGAAAAGATAAGATCACTACAATTTGAAACTATATTTAATTATGAATTTAATGAGGCCTGGATTGGCATATCTCCGGGATTCAGCTATTCTTTTACCAGCGATGAAGGTACTTTAAGTATCAGGCCTCAGTTGGGAAAACTATTTGCAGAGAAAGTCTCCGTAAGCTTAACAGCCTCATTCTATTTGGCAGGTAGAAGAAGGCTAAACAGCTGGACATATTTTGATGTCAGATATTTCTTTTAAATGTAAGTTCTATATCAATTATCCATGGTTTTTTATCTGTTTAGGTTACATATTGCGTGCCATTAATATCAACGGTAATGAGTGGATATAAATGCAGAAATTTGTCATAGTTATTTTTGAATGATCAGACAGGGAAAATATAGAATTGCGGGAATACTCTTCTTTTTAATTATATGGTTTAGTTCAACTGTTAACGGTAGTGATCTTGACATAAAATCAATACATCCAAAAACACCGGTTGAATCCCTGGTATTAAAACAATGGACATCAGAACAAGGCCTGATATCAAACAATCTTACCTCAGTCAATGTAGACCGGGATGGATTTCTATGGGTTACTTGTTTTAATGGCTTATTGAAGTTTGACGGGCATTCCTTTGCATTGTTTGATTCAGAGAATCTGAATATACTGAATTCGAATGCTTTTATGAACTCATATATGAGTAATTCCGATGGAATATTCTATTCAACTCAGGCAAGTGGAATTATTCAATATAAAGGTGGAATGTTTATGTCGCCTGGCTTCAACGATAACCTTCCTGATTATATCAGGAAGGTCAAAATTGATGATAAAGGAAGAATCTGGGCAGGAGCTAATAATAGAGGGCTATACATTATTGAGAATGATACTGCCATTATGCTGGATATTCCTGAACTGAAAAATATAACAGTCATGGATATGGCCTTCGACAGACATAACAACATTTTTGTGGCTTCCAGAGGTGCGGGTCTTATTCAAATAAATGACAAAACTCCAATTAGATTCTATAAAGAAGAAGACGGCCTGTATTCAGATGTGGTTAACTGTCTGTATTTTGCCGAGGATAATTCATTGTATATAGGTACAAAAGATGGGCTGAATATATTGAAAAATGGAAAGATCAGCAAAGTAAGATACTTTCGAAACATAGAAATAAATCAAATTATTGAAGATGGTTATGGATCTGTATGGGTGGCAACAGAAATGGGGTTGGGAAGAATAAATGAAAGATATAGAACGAAAGAACTCTTTACACCCGAGGATGGTCTGCCTACACGACAAGTCTCTGGTTTGGATTTTGATAATGAGGGTAATTTATGGCTTGCAACTAAAAAGGGTGGTCTTTTACGTTTGAAATATGGAAATTTTATTAATTATACTACTAAAGATGGATTAGCACTAAACCAGGTAAACATAATTGTTGAGAAATCACCTGGCTTATATTATGTCGGATCGGATGAAGGAGGCATAAATATAATTTCAAATCGAATTGTAGGCAGGATGAGGTTTAATACCGATTTGAAAAGAAACGGGATCCGAGACATTTGTTTTATTAATCAAAACGAGATTTGGATAGGAAGTTACAGAGGAATCCTGATTAAGAAAGGGATTAATGAAAAACTCTTGAATCAGGATACAGGAATGCCTTCAGATGATATTCGAAGAATTTTTAAGGATAGTCAAAACAGAATATGGGTTGGAACCAGATCAGCAGGTTTAATCAGGTTCAAAAACGATACCATAGAAAAGATATTTGACCTAAATACTGGATTGTCTACCAATTATATATTGTCAATAGAAGAAGATCAGAAAGGTTTGATCTGGGTTGGTACAAATGGGGGTGGATTAATTTCAATAGATAAAAATGATCAATTAAAATCTTATAATCCATTTAAAAAAGATGCATCCGGAATTCTAATTTTTAATATTCATTTAGATGATGGAAATACACTTTGGCTGGCGACTAATATTGGTATTTTCTACTTTGAAAATGCAGAATTCAAACAGTTGGAATTAGCGAGTAATTATCAAAATGATACTTTTTTTGATATCGTCTCGGATGATGTGGGTAATTTATGGATTACATCCAATATTGGACTATATAGAATCAGAATCAGTGATGCAAGGGCATTCCTAGACGGACAAACAGAACAGATACCTTCTTTTTTATATGACCATAATGATGGAATGAGTAATAAGGAATGTACAGGGGCCACAAGATTACTCAGGGCCTCAGATGGTAAACTATGGATTCCTACATTGGGTGGGGTTGCCATTATAGATCCTGAAGAACTAATAACGAATGAGTTTAAACCTCCGGTTATCATCACTGATTTTCTAACAGACAGGTCAGGTGAATTTATAAGTGAAGACCTTAAAGCAGGGAAACTTGTTCTGGAACCAGGCAATTTCAGGTACCAGATACGTTATACTGCCCTTAGTTACCAGGCTCCTGAAAAGGTAAGGTTTAAGTACAAACTCGACAAGATTGATGAGGATTGGATTGAAAAAGTAAATATTCGCGAGGTACAATATACAAACCTTCCACCAGGGAATTACACATTCAATGTAATGGCCTGTAATAATGATAATGTATGGAATGAACAGGGGGCATCATTTTCATTCAAAATTAAACCGTATTTCTACCAGCGAATTGAATTATATGTCGTTTTTCTCTTTTTTGTTGTCATTATTGGATGGTTTTCCTATAAAAAGAGAATAAATGTTATCGAAAAAAGAAACAAGGAGTTAAATAAGATAAATGAAGAACTGGATAAATTCGTTTATTCAGCTTCCCATGATCTGAAGGCACCCTTAAATTCAGTTCTTGGATTAATTAATATAGCAAAAAAAGATGGTGCTACAGGTAGTATGCCGCTTTACCTCCAAATGATCGAGCAAAGCATTAAAAAATTAGAACGGTTTATTGCAGACATCATTGATTATTCAAGGAATACAAGTGTTGAGGTCGTAAGTGGTGTTATCGATTTTCAAAAAATAATCGATGGAGCTCTAGCTGATGTTAAATATCTAGAAGGAGAAGCAGAAATCAATAAGAAGGTCAAAATAGAGGGTGATGGTGACTTTAAAAGTGATCCTCGCAGATTATCGGTCATCCTTAATAATTTGATAACAAATTCCATTATTTATCACGACAGATCAAAAGAGAATAAATTCATTGAAGTATCTGTTAAATACAATAAGATTCGAGCTATAATAGTTATCAGGGATAATGGTACAGGAATTGGCAAGGAACATCTTGTAAAGATCTTTAAAATGTTTTACCGGGCTTCTGAGAACACCAAAGGATCAGGTCTTGGTCTTTATATCGTAAAAGAAACTTTAGGAAAAATAAAGGGGACAATCACTGTGGAGTCTGATCTTGGAAAAGGATCGAAGTTTACTATTGAATTACCTGCATTGTAATTCTAGATTCTGGCCGCCGCTTTTTTATCGAGTATCCAGATTACTTCTCCATGGATCGGCTTAACGAAGGAAGCCGGGTATTTATCCCAATCTCCTTTTTGATATATTATATCATATATTACCTTAGATTTTTCTGAACCTGTGACCAGGAAAAGAATTTTTTTGGAAGCATTTATTATACGTCCGGTAAGCGTAATGCGAACCTGCCCGGTCTTCGGATGAACTGCAATTGCACAGGCTTCCCTGGTGTCGAACAGTTCCATCTGGTTTGGGAAAATGGATGCGGTGTGACCATCAGTACCCAGCCCAAGGAGCATTAGATCAAAGATCCCCCTGGTATTCGAAAGAACAATCTTATCGTATCTGTGCATTTCTACTTCAGGATTGTTTTCACCTTGAATCCGATAAACCTGGTGATTGGCTATATCTATTTTATTAAACAGTGATTCCTTGGTCATAAGGTAATTGCTTTCAGCATTGTCCGGTGGAACACATCTTTCATCTCCCCAAAAGAACTTAATTCTTTCCCAAGGAATATATGGTTTCTTATTTTCAGCAAGGAAGGAATATATTGCCCTTGGTGTGTTTCCCCCTGATAAGGCTAAACTGAAGCTATCTGTAACCGCCTCCTTCGATAAAATGGAACGCACATAATCGGCAATTTCCTGATAATTATTAAAGACTTCTAGTTTAAATTGCTGATTCATCATAACTCGCAATATACCCCGTCATTTGATAAATTTTTACATGGATATCTCCATTGATTTTCCCTGCCTTCTAGTATTTCATCAGCATTTTCTGGTCCCCATGTGCCAGCCGGATAACCATAAAGTTTTATTTCTTTATTTGATTCCCATTCCTTTAGAATAGGATCAATTATTTTCCAAGCTTCCTCAACACTGTCACTCCTTGGATACAATGTTGCGTCTCCATGCACAGCATCCAATAACAATCTCTCATATGCCTCGGGGATGTACATGTCAGCAAAGTCAGAATAATGAAAGTCCATATTGACGCTCTTGGTTTTAAAACCAGCCCCCGGTGTTTTGATACCAAACTTTAATAGTATCCCTTCATCCGGTTGAATACGTAAAACAAGAATGTTATTCTTATCAACGATTTCATGTCGCTCTTTAAACAAATAGTGTGGAGTGGATTTAAAATGCACAACTATTTCGGTAACTCTTGTTGGCAGACATTTTCCGGTTCTGATATAAAATGGGATGCCTGACCAACGCCAGTTGTCGATATAAGCTTTCATTGCTACATATGTTTCTGTAACAGATTTTTCATCAACACCAGGTTCTTCCCTGTATCCATTTACCTTTCGGTTTCCTATATGAGCTGAAGTATATTGACCCCTGATTATGTTATTTTCTATATCATCTTTGGAAAATCTACGGATTGACTGGAAAACTTTTACAGTTTCATTTCTAATTGATTGTGCCTGCATATTGACAGGAGGTTCCATTGCTACCATGGCCAATAGATTGAATAAATGGTTTTGAACCATATCCCTTAGTGCACCTGAGGATTCATAATACCCACCGCGATTACCAACGCCAACTTCTTCTGAGGCAGTGATCTCTATGTGATGAATATAATTCCGGTTCCATAATGGTTCAAATATGCTATTCGAAAACCGCGTAACCAGAAGGTTTTGTACTGTCTCTTTTCCCAGGTAATGATCGATTCTGAAGATCTGATCTTCCTTAAAACAGGTATGCAAATTAGTATTCAATTCTCTGGAAGATTCCAGGTCGTAACCGAAAGGTTTTTCAATGATCAAGCGTTTGAATGTTCCGTCATTATTATTATTTAAATCAGACTTTGACAGGCCTTTCGCAATAATTTGGAACAAACTCGGAGGAGTAGATAAGTAAAAAAGGAAATTTTCAGGCAGGTTGTTGGATTTACATAACTCTTCAAGTCTTTCCTTCAAAGTGATATAGGATTCAGGTTCAGATGTATTCATCTGGATATAATGTACCAGTTTGATGAATTCTTCCATAAGTTCTTCTCCGGAATCCTCAGAATTTAGAAATTCAGATTCCCGGATCTTATGCCGGAACTGATCATCGCTCATTTCTGTTCTGCTAACACCAAGAACAATAAATTGATCCCTGGTCAATAATTTGCCTTTAAACAATCGGTAAATAGCTGGAATTAATTTCCTAATAGTTAAATCTCCAGAGGCCCCGAATATGACTAAAATGAACTTGTTATCAGTTTTCATACGATGGTGATTAAATTTAATAAATAGGGCTACAGGTTTTCGGCTTTAGCCAGTTTAGTCCTCCTGGAGTAAAAACGGCTAAGAATACCAATAATATTCGCAGTAATAATCATTAAAGCGCCCAATAGTTTGTTAAACTTCATTTCCTCACCCAGCCAGAAATAACTTACTGTCATGGTGATGGGGATGATGATATAAAATATTAAACTGGTAACGGTGGTATTTAGTTTTGTCGTCACATTGATCCATAAAGTGTGCGCCATGAATGTTCCAAAAATGCCTAAATATAATAAACTATACCAATCGGCATTATTCAAATCAAAATCATATTGAGGTATAAAGAGTAAGAATAAAGGAATTGCAAAAATATACTGACCCAATGCTCTCTGTGTCCCCGAAATAAACTGGCTTTTTTGATGTAGTATTGGCAACATGGCAAAAAATAAACCACTAACTATACTGATCACCAATCCAAGTGTAATGTTATTCTTCAATGAAAATTCAGGAATTATCAAGTAGGTTCCCCAAAATGCAAATGCGATGGTGAAAATATCAATAATCCTGGGCTTTGATTTAAGGAATATCCACCCAAGAAAGATTAAATGGATGCCATAAGTCGATGCGCCCAGAATTCCTATGGATGCCGTTGATATTTTAATGCTAATAAAATAAGTGATCCAATGAATACTGAAAACAACACCTATTACTATCAGTTTTTTAATATATGCAATTTTGAGGGGAAGTTTTTCCTTTTTATAAAATAGGAGTAATCCTATTAGAATTGAAGCCATAATTAACCGTACAATTCCTATGGTGTAGGAATTTGCATTGGTGAATTTAATGAAAACGGGCACACCTGCCATAAGGACAAGAGAAGTTGCTGCTTCAGCGGTTATGCGCAAATCCGGGGATTTCAAAATATAAATTGATCAATTATTGAATTCAAAAATGACAAAATCTTATTAATTAAGCATTACTATTAATGATTTGTTCTACTTCCAGCCAGTTATTGGCTCTTATAAACCGGTTTTCATGAATATTGTGGAAAGCGGAAAATAATATTGGTTTTCCCTGGAAATCCTCAAGATGCCGAGGATGATCATCAATTAAATAATCTGCGCGTATTATTTTTTTGTCTCCGCAAAAAACGATCTTCTTGAAATGTATAAAAGGAAAATGCTCATTTAGCCAGGCGAGTTTGTCCTTTGGCGCATTAGGGTGTTGCAGGGTAGATGAAACTACATAGACCTCATAATCCTCATTCAACCGGTTAAGTACTTCCTGGCTGTGTTCCATTACCTCAAGATCACTAAAGAATCCTTCCCTGTAGGGGTAACTTGTAACGATATCCAGATATTTCTCAGGAAGGGATCTGCTTAGAAAAGCACCTGAGACATCCTTTATATTGATTATATAACCAGTTTCCTTTTCAAGTACTTTTATTACCTTATTTGTATACTTAGCAAGCACCTCATCCATATCTACAGCAATTCTTTTCATAGGTCTATTATTTGTAGTAAATTTAAACAATCATAGCTATATCAGGTATTTTTTATTATTTCGGATTTTGTGTTATTGATTAATGTGAAAAGGATTTTTTATATATTCGTTTTTGGTATAGCTCTATTTTCTGCTTTTATAAATTCCTCTTATGGCCAGAATTTATCTACAGAAGGAGATGATTTCTGGGTTGGTTTTCTCCAAAACTGGGATGTGGGTGCTAACAATCCTATTATTCTGGAAATTTACATCAGTGCAAAAGATTCCACCAGGGCCAGGATCGAAATGCCTTTAAAAAGTGCATTTCAGCCAATTGATACACTTGTATTGCCTGAGCAAACACTTAGACTTTTTATCCCGACAAGTATTGCCATGTCAACCCCGGCAAATTCAAACCAGAATGGGATCCATATTAAAACAGATAAGGATGTCAGTGTTTATGCAATGAATAAGCGTCAATATAGTGCGGATATGGCCGTTATATTGCCTACCTACACCCTTGGGAATGAATATCTGGTTGTTTCCCATTGGGAAGATGGAAATAGAAATGATAACCGAAACTCAGATTCTGAATTTTTGATTGTAGGTGTTGAAGACAATACCCTGATAGAAGTAACACCTTCTCATTTGACGAGAGATTCAAGACCTGCGGGGGTACCATACCAGGTCTCATTAGACCAGGGAGAAACTCATTTTGTAAGAGCACAGGGGGATTTGACAGGGACGAAAATCAATGCTGTGGCCAATACGGATAGTGAATGCAAAAAATTTGCTGTATTTGCCGGTAATATGTATACCAAAGTAGGGGAATGTGATCATCCTGATGGTCATGACCACCTGTATGCCCAGATGTATCCCACTTATACCTGGGGAAAGGAATATATCACTGTAGATTTCAACACCCGTATTGGTGGGGATCATGTGAAAGTAATTTCATCTGAAGATGATTCACAGATCTTTCTGAATGGAAATTATGTGCGAACCTTGCAATCCGGGGAATTTCTATTTTTAAAAGAGCTTCAGGGGGTAAATTATATATCATCCGATAAAATTATATCTGTTGCTCAATTCAGCCGTAGCCAGGCTTGCGACAATACCACAGGTGATCCTTTCATAATACTTATAAATCCAAATGAACAGGTACTTAAAAAGATAACATTTTTTACACCTTCCATTGCGACTCTAAGAAATTTTAACCTTAGCATTGTTGCAAAGACCAGTGATGTTCCTACTGTTTCACTTGATGGCACAAATATTTCAGGGAACTTCAGATATGTCCCATTTGATTCAACCTACTCATATGCCAAGATCTCTATATATTCGGGGAATCACACGCTTAGATCCGCGGAAGGAATAATTGCCTATGTATATGCCTACGGAAGCAATGAGTCTTTTGGTTATCCCACAGGAGCAGGTCTCACAAATCTGAATCTGGATATTAAAGTTCTTGATGAGGAAGGGGACAACATCCCCGAAGATAGTATCTGTTTTCAAACAGAAATCTGGTTCAAACCAGACACGGAATTTGAATTTTCTCAGTACCGATGGGATTTTGGCGATGGGACCATAGTTACACAAAATAATGCTGATTCGGTGGCCCACATCTACGAAAAGCCGGGGAAATATATTGTGGAAGTGACTGGAACCTCGGGAGGTGAAGGTTGTCTATCAGGTGCGGAACAGAAAAGTGTAAAAGTTGTAAGGGTTCTCCATCCTCGTGTAAATATCATGGGCCCCAGGTCAATTTGTCCAAATACAACAGATGTATCCTATACCATTAAAGAAAAAGATCAGTACCATTTGAACTGGTTTATTGAAGGAGGGGTAATAAGCAGTGATATGGATATAGATTCTGTTTCAGTTGATTGGGGACCGACCAATGACCAAGCCTGGCTAAAAGTCCTGGCATGGAATGACAGGGGATGCATAGGTGATACCGTAACGAAGCCCATTAAGATCAAGGTTCAGCTGGACCCTGAAGCACCATTTGGGCCAGACACATTATGTTCCACTGATATTCGAGATATATCTTATGAAACTTATTATACAAATGGTTCGACATTTGACTGGAACCTTATTCTGGGTGAAATTTCTGACGGGCAGGGTAGCCATGATGTAGAGGTAAATTGGGATTCCTGGGGAATGGGTTATATATGGTTCGAGCAGCATAGTGTAACCGATACTGTTTGCTCGGGTATATCAGATACCCTTTCAGTATATATTCAAAGAAATCCTGATGATTTTCTGAACATTATAACAGATAAATCCTCCTATGGTATAGATGAACCCATTCAATTTCAGCTTGAAACTGATTCCTTGTATAGTGTTGTGTCATGGCATTTCGATGAAGAAAGGATCCTAGACTCTGTTTCCATTCATTCAGATCCCACAATAACATATAGATGTCCCGGGAGCTATGAGATAACCGCAATCGCTTACGATACGATGGGTGTGTGTGATATGAATTCAGTCTCCAGACTACACTTGAAGGTATTTGGGCCTTCAATCGAAATTATTCAAGTTTCACATGAAGAAATGAAGCCTAATGAGTTAATAATCAAATGGAAATATGACAGTGGGGAATTCTATAATAAGCCATTTTATCTTTACAGGGATAATGTTCTCCTTGATTCTATTTCCAATCTGGAACTGATAATTCCGGATAGTACGGTAATTTCGGACAGTTTGATCTATAATTATGAGATTGTGACTAATGAAGATTGTCAGAATCATATTGCATCGGCAGACCATAACAATATTCTTTTAAATGTAGATTTTGATGAAATTATCAAAGAAAACGCTGAGGTGGAATGGAATCCATATGTAAACTGGGCCCAGGGCGTAGAATTCTACGAATTATATATGAGTGTGGATGGTGATGCGTATAAAATGATAGGAGACCTTTCATCCAGTCAACTAAATTACACATTTACGAGTAGTGACCTCGGATTTGAACATTGCTTCGTAGTGAAAGCGATTGAATCAGGAGGGAATAATGCCTACTCGTGGTCAAATATAAATTGTATTACATTTATACCCGAATTGTATCCGTACAACATCATTACACCAAACGGTGATGGCAAAAATGATACCTTTCACATAGATAATATTGAACATTACCCTAATGCAGAATTAACGATATTCAACAGATGGGGTAAGAAAGTGTATCAAACGAGAGAATATATGAATAATTGGGGTGGCATGTACAATGGGCAGATATTGCCTAATTCGACGTATTATTACGTCCTTGAATTGAATGAACCCAGATCACCGGATAAGAACATCAATGGAACAGTGTCAATTTTAAAATAGGACAAATCCCCAATCCTTAATTAACATCAGAGGATAAATTATCTTCTTTCTGAATGAATTAAACCTTTCGTTTTCTAATGTGACTGCCTGATGCTCGGGATAAGATGATTCCAGGATATCAAAAACTTATTTAAATCTCCTCGAGACCTTCTGACAAGTAATTTTTAAGTGGAATATCTATCAATTTACCGGAATAGTACAGATAGTCGATAAAGGACTTATAAATATCCCACTGAATGAGTTTTTCGTATTTCTTTATCTTCAAGATGCTTTTTTGAGCCTCCAAAAGGTCTTCGGGTTTAATGTTCTGGTTCTGGTTCAAAAGTACAAGCAATTTATCATTCGATATTTCACCAATTATCAATTGATACTGATTGAAAAGAAATTCAAGGTCGAGTTTGAGTAATTCACACTGTACGTCTAATGTGGTTTTTTCTCTTACAACATCTGCTTTATCCTCCATGAGGTTTAATTTTCTTCTGTTCAAATCAGGTTTGTCGGCATTGGTTAATGGAATTCTTACACCTATTTGAACACCAAAATGGTTATCAAAATCATCCCCGCGTAATCTGTCATATTCAGCCTGGATATACCCAATATTTCTCCTCCCTTCCGCTTTCTCGATCACAATCCTTTGTTCATCAAGTGTGATCTGCCTATTCAGATTTTCAATATGAATATTATTGACTGTGTCGGAGATCACCGATTTGAGCTCGACTATATTTTTAATTTGTTCATATGATATGAGCTGAATGTTCACATTGTCTTCAATATTACCCGAATAATTAAATGATGATTTGATTTCGTGTTCAACTTTTTGCTTTGTATGATTCAGGTCATTTAAGTCAAGGGACAGGTTTAATAAATTCTCCTTCTCCTTTATATATTCAGTAATGTCGAAATCTGAATTATTCAGCGCTGCTTCAAGGATCTTAAGTTGATCTTGCTGAAGTATAATTTCCTTTTTCTTATACTGGATCTCATCGGATAGTTGAAAAAATGAAATGAGCTGATTATACCTTTTATATATTGCTTTATTCAGGGCATACTGGTAGTCAATAATAAGTGAATTTTTTTCAAGTGAGTAATACTTTTTATTGGCACTTATTTCCCAGGGATTGGTAGGGTTGAATCTTAATCTGAAATCGTCCTGGGTTATATTAAAATCATTGGTTCGTGCACGAAATTCAACACGATGAAGTATAGGTGATCTGTACCGCTTTTCTTCAAGGAATTCGGATTTTATTTTATTTTCATACAGTCTTACATCATTTCTGGCATCACTCAGGAATTCATTCATTGAAAACTGTCCTTTTGCAATGCTACTACCCAAGAAAATCAGGAGTATCAGAAACCGGGCTCTCACCATCGATATGCTATAAAGCCCGAACATAAACCTTCTCCCCATTTAAGAAATCATTGTTTTCCGGGATTCTAATGAATATTTCCTGTCCCCATATCTTTCTGTCCTGGACTTCCAGCAGTCGGTTGGGGTAGGAGACAATCCGGGAACCAACCTCTGTTACCTTACCGGCAATACTATAATTCCGATTCGATGATTCCACAATTACTTCGTCTCCAACAGATAAATTGTACCTGTTTTTTTCATTCATGTAGGCTTTTATAATGGTGGGATTTATTTCATATAAAGACATGATCGTATTATATGGCGGGATTAATTCACCTAACTGGGCCATTACATCTCCAATAGTGCCATCCACTGGAGAGTAGTTTTTCAGAAAATTGGCTTCATTCTCAAGCAGGTCCAGTTCTTTTCTTTGTTGTTCTATTTTAAGATCAAGAATCTCAGTTTCATTGTTTTTTTTCTCTTCCAGTTGCATTAGTTTCTGATCGAACAGATCTGTAGTTTGTTCTTTTTTCTTTTCAAGATAATTGATCTGTAACAACAACATGTTTTGCGACTGACCCTGTAAAGTATCTTCATAAATTTCTATTCCTTCCAAAGCATTTTTGATGCCCTGGTTCTGCTCATATCTTGTTCTTAGCCGGAATAGATCCTCATCAATATTCTCAATTTCAGAGATTTTCTCGAGCCTGGTCATCTGAACCTGGTAATTCAGGTTGGTTATCAACATATCTTTCTCTTGTAAATACGTATTCAGGTCATTCGTCGCTTTATCAATATCATACATAAGGTCTGGCCTGATGACTTCTACCAGCAGATCTCCTTTTTTTACGTTTTCTCCCGGAAGAACATGAATTGATTTTATCTTTACAGCTTTTTGAAAACTAATGGCCAGTTTTTGAGGTTCTACTTCGGCTACAATGGCATCGGATTGCTTTTTATAAATAAGAGAGGCTATTAACAGCACTATGGCAGTTAATATCCAGAAGATAAAAAAAACATTAATCCTTTTCATAACTATACCCTGTCAACAGATGCCCTGTTGTTAATCCTGATATTTGAAACATTCTCTACTTCATTCAATTTTTTAAAAATTGAATAACGATCAGCCCCTTTCTTTAAGGTTATTTGATATTCATATTTTATAAGTTCATTTGAATTCCCTATACTGGTTAATTTAATTACCAGGCAGAACTCAGAAAGCATGGATTCTATAGCAGAGATATTCGATGGATCATCTATTAAAAAGGAGAGGGATGTGTCGTAAACCGGGGCTTTCCCAATTGGTGAAAAATATAAAGCAAAAGATACTGCGCTGAAAACTGCTGTGCCAGCAACGGCAACCGCAAATCCATAAACACCGCAACCAATGCCTATTGCCAGGGAAGCAAAAATGTAGATTATGTTTTTGGGATTTTCGAACCGAAACCTGAATCTGATTATAGCTAATGCACCCAGAATCCCTAATCCTCGGGCCAGGCTATCCCCAATGGCCATCATAACCGTGGCAGCTATAATAGAGATCAATACTACGGCTTGAAAGAAATCTTTGGAATATTCGGTCCCTCTGAAGGTATACCTGTAAGTTAGAGCTATAATTGTACTTAATATAAATGACAATAAAAGCGCATATACCGCAGACTCTAACGATGGAAATTGATAGTATGATTGCTCAGAGAAAAAATTTTCCATTTATTCACCTTGTCCCTCAAAAATTACAGATCGAAGATATCAAAAAAAAATAAGTATTAAGAAATTATAATCGTAAAGTTAAGGCTGAATCAACAAATCATAGACACTACAGGGCTAAAAGAAGGTGGAGAGATATCCACTTTTTAATTAGCTTTTGAATCAGAAAATCTTATAAAAATCTCAAGTTTTAAAGTACATCTTTTAATACTTCAAATACATTCTCTGCAACGATCCTGTGTCCCTCTATGTTGGGATGTATTCCATCCGGTAAGTTCAGCTCGGGAATGCCTCCCACGCCGTCCAGGAGAAATGGAATAAGTATAGCATCATTTTCCGTAGCCAATTCATTAAATACGTATGAAAATTCAGTAGCATAATCTTTACCCATGTTGGGGGGCACCATCATTCCTGCAATTACAACCTGTGCATCCGGATATTTCTTTAACACCTTTTGGATTATACTTTGAAGATTCGATTTTGTTTGTATCAGCGGCAACCCCCTTAATCCGTCATTGGCCCCCAGTTCCAGAATGAATACATTTATTTTGTTTTGCAGGATCCAGTCTATCCTGGTAAGCCCACCTGCAGAGGTCTCTCCACTCAATCCTGCATTGATTACACGATAGCTGTAGCCATTATCATTCAGCATTTTTTCAAGTACAGCAGGGTAGGCAAGCTCAGGATCAAGACCATAGCCGGCTGTAATGCTGTTGCCAAAACAGAGAATTGTTTTTTGAACTTCCTGGGCATCTGCGAATTTAATGTTATTAAGACAACCGACAAGAAGGATTATAACCATGTATATTGCTTTCATATCAAAATATTTCAGAAAATTTATCAAATTCCGGGCCATAAATAAATCAAATATTAATGATATTAGTTATAAGTCTTTCAAAGAATAACACTAATTTCGGAAAATGAGTCATATTTTACATGTAAATCACCTCACGAAAACATTTAAGAGCGCAGAACGGGAATTAACAGTATTAAAGGATATAAATTTTTCAATTGATGAAGGTCAGGGTTTGTCGATCGTTGGGCCTTCAGGAAGTGGAAAGACAACCCTACTGGGCTTATGTGCTGGACTGGATCAACCCACCAATGGATTTATCAAACTCCTGGATATAGAACTGAACCGGTTGAATGAAGATGACAGGGCCTATGTAAGAAACCAATATGTCGGATTTATTTTTCAGAATTTTCATTTATTACCTACTATTAATGCGCTGGAGAATGTGATGCTTCCATTAGAATTGAGGGGAGAAAAGAAGATCAGGGGCAGGGCAGAAGAGATGCTCACCCGGGTAGGATTGGAAGAAAGAATGGACCATTACCCATCGCAGTTATCAGGGGGTGAACAGCAGCGGGTTGCAATTGCCAGAGCTTTTATTGCCAGGCCTAAGATCCTGTTTGCTGATGAACCCACGGGTAATCTTGATGAAGAAACTGCCGACATAGTATCAAAATTGCTTTTTCAGATAAACAGGGAGGAGAATACCACACTCGTTCTTGTAACCCATAATCTAAACCTGGCCGAAAATACAGGCCGGATCTTAAAGCTTGAACGGGGATTATTGATCGAGGATATTACAGTTTGAGGAAATGATTGATTACGAAATTCGGATCAGGCGTAAAAACGAGGGCCAATTCACAAAACGTTGGATATGGAAGCTTGCCTTAAAAGATGCAAGATATAATTTCAACAGGTTATTCTTATTCATTTCCTCCATTGTGATTGGAATAGCTGCTCTTGTGGCAATCAATTCGTTTAATATTAATCTTCAGCAGGATATTAACAATCAGAGCAAAGAGCTTCTAGGTGCCGATCTGGTTATAGAAAGCAGGAATAAAACTTTTGACACCACTTTTCTTAAATCCATTGACTCACTGAAATATCGTATGACTGGCGATGTACGTTTTGCCTCAATGGTGTTTTTCCCTAAAAATCAAGGAACCAGATTAATCCAGGTAAAGGCTCTTGATGGGGATTTCCCCTTTTATGGTAAGGTTGAATTATTAAACTCAGAGACCTTCGAAGGATTTTATAAAAAGGATGGTGCTATGATCGACGAAAGTCTGGCCATACAGTATGATATTCAGATCAATGACAGCCTTAAACTGGGCAACGGAAAGTTCGTAATTTTGGGAATAGTTAAAAAATTCCCGGGGAATACGAATATCAGTACTACGTTTTCTCCATCTGTATATATTCCTTACCATAGGCTTGAATCTACAGGTCTTATTCAATTTGGGAGCAGGTATGATTATAATAAATATTTAATGGTCCCGGAGGCTGAGCTTGAGGCACTGATTGAAAAATTAAGACCCATGCTCAGGGAATATGGTTATGGTTACGATGATGTGGAAGAGAGGAAGGAAGATCTGGGCCGGGGTTTTCAAAACCTCTACAGGTTTTTCAATCTATTGACATTTGTAGCCTTAATACTTGGAAGTATAGGCGTTGCCAGTTCGGTTCATATATATATACGGGAAAAACGTGACAGCGCAGCAATTTTACGATGTCTCGGTGCTTCAGGCTGGCAGATATTTAATGTTTTCTTTATACAGATTGCTGCCTTTGGATTCCTGGGAACTTTGATAGGGGTTCTTCATGGAATAGGAATACAATTATTGTTGCCATATGTTGTTAAGGATTTTATCCCTGTGGCTGTAAACATATCACTTCAATGGATCCCCGTTATTGAAGGGTTTGCTATTGGCCTTATAATGGCTACATTATTTGCTTTCCTACCACTGTCTAATATACGGTTGATACCACCACTTTCATTATTCCGCTCAATGATAGAGGGGATGGGCAGGCGTTCCAGGTTCAGATCTTTTATAATTGTGCTTATTGTATTGTTTCCCTGGTTATTTGCTGTTTTCCAATCAGAAAGTTGGCTTTATGGTTCTGTTTTTTATGCCGGCTTATTAATTACTTTTGGCAGCCTCTGGTTGCTTGCCAGGGGATCCATCTGGTTTTTACAAAAATATTTTCCCACCAAATTTAATTTTATATGGCGTCAGAGTCTGGCCAATTTATTTCGCCCGAATAATCAAACGACTATTATGATTGTGGTCATAGGCTTGGGAGCATTTCTTATATCCGTAATGTCATTGATACAAAACAGTCTCTTGGAACAGGTTGAATTCGTGGGATCCGGCGACCGATCAAATACTGTGGTATTTGATATTCAGCCGCATCAAAAAGAAGATATTATAGAACTGGTGAAAGATTATAACTTTCCAGTTCAGCAGATGGTGCCGATAGTAACCACACGAATTAATGCTGTAAAAGGTAAAACAGTGAAGGAATGGCAGGATGATACAACCAGACAAATCCCTAACTGGGCATTGACAAGAGAATACAGGGTAACTTACCGGGATAGTCTTATCAGTTCAGAAGAACTGGTTGAAGGAAGGTTCTATCCCGATAAATCAGAAATTGATGATAGTGTATTTATATCGATTGAGACCGGACTGGCAGAGCGTATGAATTTAATTTTGAAAGATGAAGTCGTTTTTAATGTTCAGGGTGTGCCGGTAAAGACCTTTGTGGGAAGCATCAGAAAAGTCGATTGGCAAAGGATCCAGACAAATTTTATGATAGTATTCCCGGAAGGAGTGCTTGATGGTGCACCTCAATTCAATGTCCTAATTACCAGGATAGATGAAAAAGATAAATCGGCAATGTTCCAGCAGGATCTTGTACGGCTTTTCCCAAATGTTTCAGCCATTGATCTTACCCTGATTCTGGAAACACTTGATAGTATTTTCGATAAGGTTGCTATGGTGATTCGTTTTATGGCTTTATTCAGTGTTATTACAGGATTGTTTGTTTTATCAGGAGCTGTGATTAACAGCAAGTTTGCCAGGTTAAAGGATAATGTATTATTGCGCACCATAGGGGCATCGAAAAAACAGCTTGTTAGCATGACCTTGATTGAATATGCTTACCTGGGGATATTAGCTGGGTTAACCGGTAGCCTGCTTGCCCTTATCGCGAGTTGGGCATTATCTGTGTATTTCTTTAAAATGTTATTCTTTCCGGATTTTATCAGTTTGATTCTGATCTGGCTTATTATAATAGCCTTGACGATTATAATTGGCTGGATTAACACCAGGTCAATTGTTAATAAACCCCCACTTGTCATACTTCGAAAGGAAGTCTGATATTTTTTATACAATGCGTAAATAAAATTAACAGTGTTTATTTTATCTATTGTATTGGCAAAGAGTATTTAACAGATAATAACAGAAATATCGTTTTTAAATTTATATATAGCTGGTAATCAATTTTTTTATTCAATATAATTCAATTATTTATTGAATTATAAGCACTTGCTGTATCTCGAGGTTTTATTATTTGTATGATCTTATTTATTTTTAAATTTTAATTGATTTTAACAGAAAAATATTATTGATCACAGCGTCAGTAAGTAATTTTTAGGCTTTATTTGCTTTTCATCGGAGGCGTTTTTAAAACCTTCCTTTCAATTTTGGGAATTTTTTTATCGATATATTTTTAAACATGAGTGAAGCAGGTTATTCTATTAAATCCTATCATGAGGTAGAGCCAATTTACAAGAAACTGGATAAATTGTTAAGTCAACCCATTCTTCCCATTGACAGGGATGCTATGGAAAAGTATAATGCGTATTTTGATGATAAATGTTCTACATCAAAAGAAATATCGGGTAAATCCGTTGAAGTAATTCCAGGTGGAGTACAGCATAACCTGGCATTTAATTATCCTTTTCCTTTAGTTTTCACAAAAGCAGAGGGTCCATACCTCCACGATATCGATGGGAACAGGTATATTGATTTTCTTCAGGCAGGAGGGCCAACCGTTTTGGGAAGCAATTACCCGGTTGTAAAAGATAAGATAATTGATCTTTTAAATAGTTGTGGGCCATCTACTGGATTATTTCATGAATATGAATACAAGATCGCAAAGAAAATTTGTGATCTGTATCCCTCGGTTGATCTGTTCAGAATGCTGGGTAGTGGAACAGAAGCTGTAATGGCGGCTATCAGGGTAGCCAGATTAGCTACAAAAAAGAAAAAAGTAATTAAGGTCGGAGGAGCCTATCATGGCTGGAGCGATCAAATGGTTTATGGAATGAGAATTCCGGGTACAGG
>CBDUBA010000019.1:0-55559 GCA_965365275.1 uncultured Cyclobacteriaceae bacterium
CTTAAACTTCCTCCGGATGAGCGATATTGGTTTTGGGCTTCTTTCCTTAATGAAAAAAAAGCTTTATCCTATTTCACAACGAATTTCTTAAGTGAATACATTGGTCAGGAAATAACTGAATTCAAACATCTGATGACTTCACCGCTTAATTATGATGATTCCATAAATAAGATCCTGATGGCCGATACCCACCTGGTATTGCCTAATGATATGTTATATAAGGTGGATTTAATGAGTATGGCCAATGGGCTTGAAGTAAGAGTTCCTTTCCTGGACCATAACCTTGTTGAATTTGCTATGGCGATCCCCGAAAAATTTAAAATCAATACAAGTGAACAAAAAATTATTCTTCGGAGGGTATTAAAAGACTTGCTGCCCGGGCAATTGTATCAAAGGCCAAAGCATGGATTTGAAGTTCCCTTACTGAGCTGGTTCAGAAAAGACCTGAAAACCCTGATAAAAGAAGATCTGTTGGAAGATCATTTTATCATGGAGCAGGGAATTTTTGATTTGGTAAGCATAAGGAAACTAAAGAAAAGATTGTATTCACCCAATCCCGGGGATGCCCATGCACACATCTGGGCACTGATCGTTTTCCAATCCTGGTGGAAGAAATATTTCAGCTAGGGTAAGGACAAGCTAATCCCCATTATCGTATATTTGAACCGGGGAAATAAATTTTTTATTCTTGTGTTGAAGAAAGAAATATTTACTGATCTGGGCAATTCAATCCAGGGGGATGTTTTTACAGATGATAAATTGAAAGCATTATATGCTACCGATGCTTCGGCCTATCGTGAAATCCCTTCTGCAGTTGCCATCCCAAAAGACAAATCTGATTTGATACAAATTATCCGGTTTGCCCGTGACCACAAGACCTCCCTCATCCCTAGAACCGCAGGGACTTCTCTGGCTGGACAGGTGGTCGGACCAGGCATTGTAGTTGATGTATCCAAACACATGAACAAGATACTGGAATTTAATGAGAAGGAAAGATGGGTACGCGTAGAACCCGGAGTAATAAGGGATGATTTGAATGTCTTTCTAAAAGAATATGGCCTGTTCTTTGGCCCTGAAACATCTACGGCTAACAGGGCTATGATCGGTGGAATGGTCGGGAATAATTCATGCGGATCTAATTCAGTGGTCTATAAAAGTACACGGGAGCATCTGATATCTCTTAAAATGATCCTGGCAGATGGAAAAGAAGTTGAGTTTAAAGAACTATCCCTTACAGAATTTAAAGACAAAGTTTCAGGTTTGACCTGCACTTCTACCCTTGAGCACAATATTTATTCCATCATAAATGATATTTTATCTGACAAGGAAAATCAGAAGGAAATCATATCCGAATTTCCGAAACCAAGTGTGACCAGGAGAAATACAGGATATGCTATTGATCTGCTGATGCAAATGGAGCCATTTTCAGGCAAAGGAGAAAAATTCAATATGTGCAAACTGGTAGCTGGTTCAGAAGGTACGCTGGGATTTATCACAGAAGTTAAACTGAATATTGATCCTTTACCCCCCAGGCACAACGCTATGATCTGTATTCATTTTGAATCCCTATATGAATCTCTGGAAGCCAATCTTATTGCATTAAAATATCATCCTTATGCCAGTGAATTGATTGATCATTATATCCTTGAATGTACCAAGGAAAATATTGCCCAAAGTAAAAACCGTTTTTTCATACAGGGAGATCCCAAAGCCCTCCTTATTGTGGAGATAGCAAAGAACAATCCTGATGATCTTGATAAGACCGTTAAAAAATTAATCGCAGAACTTAAAGCCAATAACTTCGGCTATCACTACCCGGTTTTGAAGGGCAATGATATTGGTAAGATCTGGTCGCTGAGGAAGGCAGGTCTTGGCCTGCTATCGAATATACCCGGTGATGCGAAGCCTGTTCCCGTGGTAGAGGATACTGCTGTGGATGTAAACGATCTGCCGGCATATATCCGGGAATTTAATGACACGCTAAAAAAATATAATCTTTATTGTGTCCATTATGCTCATGCCGGCTCTGGAGAATTGCATCTCAGGCCGATTATAGATTTAAAGACATCGGAAGGTCAGCAATTATTCAAAACTGTTCTCAGTGAAGTTGCCAGGTTAGTCAAGAAATATGGTGGATCCCTGAGTGGCGAACACGGTGATGGACGATTGAGAGGAGAGTTTATCCCTTTTATGATTGGGGAAAAAAATTATGCACTTCTTGAAAAGATCAAATTCAGCTGGGACCCGGATAATATTTTTAATCCCGGTAAAATCGTTCGCACTCCATCCATGAATACCTTTTTACGGTATGAGGCTGATCAGGAAACAAGAATGGTCAATACATATTTTAACTTTTCTAAGACCAAGGGAATACTTAGAGCCGCTGAAATGTGTAATGGATCTGGTGATTGCAGAAAGACGGTTCTATCGGGCGGTACAATGTGTCCGAGTTATATGGCCACCAGAAATGAATACGACACGACAAGAGCCAGAGCCAATATTTTGAGGGAGTATCTGACACATTCACCCAAAGAAAATCCCTTCGATCATACTGAAATCAAAGAAGTGCTTGACCTTTGTCTTTCATGTAAGGGATGTAAATCAGAATGCCCTTCAAATGTTGACATGGCCAGGTTAAAAGCAGAATTTCTTCAAAACTACTATGACTCGAATGGCATACCTATAAGGTCCTGGCTGATCGGTTACATAAACAGGATCAATGCAATCGGTATACATATATCTGGTTTGTATAACTTTCTTGTTTCCAAAAACACTTTGAGTTACCTGTTTAAGAGGTTATTTGGTTTTGCAACAAAACGGTCTTTCCCAAGATTAAATAAACTGAGTCTTAGGAAATGGATTAAAAAGAACCCGGGACATTTACTTCCTGATTCTGAAAATCTGAAAGGATCAGTTTACCTGTTTGTGGATGAATTCACGAATTATACTGATGTTGATCTTGGCATCTCTACGATATTGCTCCTGGCTCAACTGGGTTTTGAAGTAAAAGTTATACCTCATCCGGAAAGTGGACGGGCATTCCTCTCAAAAGGTCTGGTAAAAAAAGCAAAGAAATTAGCTGAACAAAATATTAATGCGTTCTCCAGCCTCGTAAATAAAAAGAACCCATTAGTTGGAATCGAACCTTCTGCTATTCTTAGTTTCAGAGATGAATATCCTGATCTGGTTTCAGAAGGTTTCAGACCTAAGGCAAAGGAATTATCTGATAACACTTACACTATTGATGAGTTTTTAGCGCATGCCCTGGAAGATGGTAACATAGGGAGTGAGGATTTTACGTCTAAGACGGGGGACATTTATTATCATGCCCACTGTCACCAGAAATCCTTATCATCGCCTGATTTTACTGAAAAGATCTTATCAATCCCTGAGAATTATAAAGTGCATGAAATCCCTTCGGGATGTTGTGGCATGGCCGGTTCCTTCGGCTTTGAAAAAGAGCACCATCAGTTATCTATGGATATTGGAGAACTGGTTTTATTTCCCACAATAAGAAATACCAATGATAAGACCATCATTGCTGCCGCAGGGACGAGTTGCCGGCATCAGATCCAGGATGGAACGGGTCGAAAAGCTTTACACCCGGTTGAAATTTTATGGAAGGCCCATATAAACAATGAATAGATCAAGGTTTCCATGGGGGGATAAAAGGCGGTATAATGCCAATTCAAATCGCATCAAAGATAAATACGGTGGCAGGATTCAGAAAGTCTCAGTAAACGCCGGGTTTACCTGTCCGAACCGTGACGGGACCAAAGGAATTGGAGGATGTATATATTGTAATAACCAGAGCTTTACACCTTCTTATTGTGTTGATACGGAAGACATAGAAGGGCAGATAGACAAAGGGGTTGAGTTCCTGGAAAAACGCTATAAAAGTCCCAAATTTTATGCAGCCTATTTTCAGTCTTTCTCAAATACATATAAACCTCTGAAGGACTTAAAATCCATATATTCTATAGCTCTGAACCATGAAAGGATCTCCGGAATTGTGGTTTCTACCCGTCCCGATTGTGTTTATAATGATGTTCTGGATTATCTTGCAGAACTATCCGTGGACTATTACGTATCTATTGAGTTAGGTATTGAATCCTGTTATGATAACACCCTACAATGGATCAACAGGGGACATACTTTTAATGATACGATAAAGGCTATCGATATGATTTCTCAAAGAGGACTTGAGGTTACCGGTCATTTATTATTCGGATTACCTGTGGAATCGCGGGAAGCTATGCTAAACCAGGCTGGAATAGTATCTTCGCTACCCCTGAATGCTCTAAAACTACATCACCTTCAGGTAATGAAGAACACTAAGTTGGCAAGGTTATTCCAGAAAAGCCCTGAGATGTTTTCTTTATTTTCAATGGAGGAATATATCGATTTCATAATTCAATTTTTAGAAAAACTGAATCCTGATATTGCAATAGAACGACTTGTAAGTGAGGCACCGCCCTCACATCGCATCAATCCGGGTTGGGGTAACAAAAGGGCTGACTGGGTGCAAAAAAAAATTGAAAGCGTTATGGACGAAAAAGATACGTGGCAAGGCAAACAGTTTAAAAAATCCCAAAAGTTCCTATAATATTAAAAAATCCACGATCTATCACCAAACGCTTCCAATCTAAATGTTGATAACCACCGCTCTCTCACTTTCTTCCTTTCCTGGTAATTATCACTTATCAAATTATCTAAAGCAAAAAATCTTTAATTTCTAAAGGCTAAAGATATTGAACCACTAAACCAAACAACGAGATAAAGATAGTGTATATATGACAATTATTAATCCAACAAATATCATATCAAAACATGATATTTGTCATGTTTTGCAAATATGTCATCAAAGGCTTAAATATTTACATATTATTAAAAAACAATGCCTTTGGTTCATGATTTTATTAATAAACAATAATTCTAATATCTTTAATATATGGTCAGATATTAAAATTTATCACCTGAGATTAGTTGACAAAATCAAACATTGCACACTATGGCAAAGTGCGAACCTTCCGGTACAGGTTGAAAAATAATCTGGTTACTCAACCAGGAATTTGTATATGGTGGTTTGATCATACACTTCTCCTGGATTAAGGACCGTTGTCGGATATTCCGGATGATTTGGAGAATCCGGATAATGTTGTGCTTCGAGGCAGAAGCCATATCTTTTATGATATATTTTACCATCTTTTCCCTTAATACTTCCATCCAGGAAGTTACCGGTATAAAACTGGACTGCCGGTTCGGTTGTCCAGACTTCCATGATTCTTCCAGAAGCCGGCTCCCGGACCGTACATGCAAGTTTTAAATCCTTATCATATCCTTCAACAACAAATGAATGATCGTAACCACCGCCATTTCTGATTTGTTGATCATCAGCATCAATATCATTGCCGACAGGTTTTGGCTTTAGAAAATCGAAGGGCGTATTTTCTACTTTCATTAATGGACCAAGAGGAATAGAGGTGCTGTCAATCGCAACTATTTCCCTGGAATTGAACTGAACTTCATGATCAAGTATATCCCCATTTCCATGTCCTTTAAGATTAAAGTAGGAATGATGTGTCAAATTTAGAACCGTTATCTTGTCAGTCTTGGCATTAAATGTAAGGATAAGTTCATTATCATCATTAAGGGTATACATTGCTTCGACATTCAGGTTTCCCGGGTAGTTTTCTTCCCCATCAGGGCTTAAATAGGACAACTTGAGGGCTGCTCCATCATCTTTTGTGAGCATTTCCGGTTTCCAGACTTTTTTGTCAAACCCAACCAATCCTCCATGAAGATGGTTTGGCCCATTATTAATGGCCATCTGGTATTCTACTCCATCCAGGGTAAATTTCCCTTTAGCGATTCGGTTCCCGTATCTCCCCACGAGACATCCGAAATGTGGACTTTTCTCAAGGTATTCTTCAAGGGTGTAATAGCCGAGCACTATGTCTTCAAAGTTTCCATTTTTATCAGGAACCTTGAGTGTCGTTATTATACCTCCATAATTGGTGATCTGAGCTGAAACGCCATTAATGTTTTTAAGTGTAAAAAGCTCAACGGGTGTGCCATCTGGTGCTTTCCCGAAAGGTTCTGATGTAATTCTTTCCAACTTATTACGGTTTATTGTACACTGAAAAAATAGTATGGTGATACCAAAAAATAAAATAAAATTTTTAGATCTCATTTTCCTAAAATAATTTACCGATCTAAAGATAGCCAATATATCTGAACGGTTAAATTATTTTTGGGGTGTATACTTTTTGGGGGCATATAAAAAACCGAATGCCTCACACCCATGCTTTGTATGTTTGTTATGATGGATATAATGGGCATTCATAATCCTTTTCATGTACCTGGATTTTGCCTTAAACTTAATCTGTATGCGTCGATGCACTATTATATCATGAAATATTAAGTAGAAGACCCCGTAAGCTGTTATGCCAAATCCAATGAACATGATCTCCGGTATCGAAAAATAACTTCCCAGAATAATTAATATAATGGCAGGAATACTGAATACAATTGCAAAAAGGTCATTCTTTTCAAATATTCCCTTTCGTATTTTGTGATGTGATTCATGCCAGGACCATAATATACCATGCATGATATACTTATGAGTAAACCAGGCAACAAACTCCATAAAGAAAAAGGTGAGGACCAATAAGGTAATATTAAGCCACATTATTCAAATTAAATTTTAAAATTTTCTGTTTCACTTTCTCCATTAACCACATGGGTGTGGATGTTGCCCCGCATATACCTACCGAGACATTTGAGTTGAACCATGAAAGATCCAATTCCTCAGGATCAGATATAAAATGGGTATTTGGATTACGTTCCTTACATACCTGATACAAAACTTTCCCGTTGGATGATTTAGTTCCGGATACAAATATAATAATATCATATTTACTGGCGAATTCTCTTAATTCCTTATCACGGTTTGAAACCTGACGGCAAATGGTATCATTCTCATTCACTTCCAGACCGGCCTTTTGTAATTCACTTGAAATGTTATAGAAGGAATCCATACTTTTGGTAGTTTGGCTATACAGTGAAATTTTATCCGGCATTTTGGAAATATCAAGTTCCTTTATATCGGAAAAAACAGTAGCCTCATTTTTTGTCTGACCCAGCAGACCCAATACTTCAGCATGACCATGCTTACCGTAAATATAAATTTTTTCATCCCGGTCGTGGGCTTTTTTAATTCGGTTCTGTAACTTGAGCACTACGGGGCATGATGCATCAATAAGTTCAAGATTATTGTGAACTGCCAGTTTGTAGGTTTCAGGAGGTTCGCCATGCGCTCTTATAAGGACTCTTTCGTTCTTAAGCGATTTGAGAAATTCATGGTCAATGATTTTCAGTCCTTTTTTTTCGAGTCGTTTTACTTCCGCATCATTATGTACAATATCACCAAGGCAGTATAGATAGTCTTGTTCCTCAAGGATCTCTTCGGCCATATCAATGGCGTAGACCACGCCAAAGCAGAAGCCTGAATTTACGTCTATATCAACCTTTATGTTTTTCATCTTATCTTGAAAACTCGGGTGATGATAAATTGTTTGATACAAGTACAGGAAGCAATAAAGCAAATTTGGTAATATCAGGGATTCTGACCCGCTCAGAAAGTATTTTTGACGCAGGTAATTTTTTTATTTTATGGAATAATTTTAAATAATATATATAAGCCAGGTAAACACCCTTCCTGCTTCCTTTGGGTAATTTAATAATCCCATCATAAGCAGCTATAAAGTCTTCCTGAATATCCTTTTGGATCAAATCTTTCTCTTTGTTCTTAAAATGTTCGAAATCGATTCCCGGAAAATATATTCTTCCCCGTTCCTGGTAATCACTTTGTATGTCCCTCAGAAAATTAACTTTTTGAAAAGCAGCGCCAAGCCTCCTGGCAGGTTCCTTAAGTTCCTCATATAGTTTCCCATCTCCATTAACAAATACCCTGAGGCACATTAATCCGACTACTTCCGCAGACCCATAGATGTATTTTGTATATGTTGCATGGTTATGTTCATTCTCAGAAAGATCCATTTCCATACTAAGTAAAAATGCATCAATCAATTCCTTTTCAATTCCATATTGATTAACTACCAACTGGAATGAATTTAAGATCGGGTTTAAACTTATCTTTTTATTTATGGCCTGATAAGTATCTTTCTTAAAGGATTCCAACAGTGTTTTTTTGTCAAAATCATGAAAGGTATCTACAATTTCATCAGCCAGTCTGACGAATCCGTAAATACTGTAGACGGGCATTCGATATTTCTTATGGAGGGTACGGATGCCCATCGAAAAAGATGTACTGTAATGGTTAGTAATTACCTTACTACAAACCTGTGATGATATATCGTAAAGTTGTTTAGTCATATCACTGAACTAGATCTTTAATTACCTCCCTGGCTACCACTTCACCCGAGATCAGAGAAGGAGGTACACCAGGTCCGGGAACAGTAAGTTGACCTGTATAGTAAAGGTTTTTAAGCTTTTTATTTTTAATACTTGGCTTAAGTATGGCCGTTTGTCTTAATGTATTTGCCAGGCCATAGGCGTTTCCTTTGAAGGAATTATAATCTTTAATAAAGTCCTTCCTTGTAAAACTACGATTAAATACGATATGATCCTTGATTTTATCGCCGGTATATTCTTCCATTCTTTCTATGACCTGGTTAAAATATTTGGTTTTGATTTGATCCGTTTCCTTTATCCCTGCGGCAACGGGGATAAGAATAAACAGATTTTCCATACCTTCTGGTGCAACAGATGGATCTGTTTTGGAAGGAGCACACGCGTAGAACAATGGTTTTTCAGGCCACTCGGGATTGGTGTAAATTTCTTCAACATGTGCTTCAAAGTCAGCATCAAAGAACAAATTGTGATGGTTCAGATTCCGGATTTTCTTATTCACACCCAAATAGAAAATTACTGCGCTTGGTGCAAAGATTTTCTTGTCCCAATAATCCTCATCATAATTCTGATATTGTGGTGTCAATATTTTGCTGTCAACATGCTGGTAATCTGCAGCGGCAATAACCATGTCTGCAGAATATGTAGCATTTTGCGTATGGATGTTTTGTATGCTTTTATGTTCGATTTCAAATTTCCGGACCTCCTGATCTGTTATGAAAGCAACGCCTTTCTCTTTGGCAAGGTCAACCATCCCTTCTATTATCTTATTCATGCCACCCATAGGATACCAGGTTCCCAGTTTTATATCCGCATAATTCATAAGAGAATACAGGGCTGGGGTATTTTTTGCTATTGCACCTAAGAAAAGAATGGGGAATTCCATTAACCTGAGGATCTTTTCATGATGGAAAAACTTTTTTATATGCTTCTCATAGGACATGAAAATATCCATTCTTATAACATCAAACAAAAGCTTTAGGTTAATAAACTCAGTGATCGAACGGCTGGGTTTCTGGACGAGATTATTTATACCCTGATCATATTTATAAGCAGCTTGCTCAAGAAACTTATCCATATTATCTCCTGCACCGAGCTCAATGGTATCCACCATTTCTTTAAAAAGCTCATAGTTAGCCGGGATATCAATAGCATCATTTTTGCCAAATACAACTTTATAGGATGGATCCAGTCTTACAAGATCATAATAATCGGAAGCAGACTTTCCAAAGTTGTTAAAGTACCTTTCAAAAACATCCGGCATCCAATACCAGCTTGGCCCCATGTCAAAAGTAAATCCCTTTTCCTGAAAGATCCTGGCCCTTCCTCCCAGGGAATCATTCTTTTCAAGAACAGTAACTTTCAGGCCGCTCTTGGCAAGGTGCGTAGCTGCCGAAATACCTGAAAATCCGGAACCTATGACAAGTGCTGTTTTCAATAACTATCTTTTACTGTAAGCCTTAAGATAACCTTTTAATTCTTTTCGTGCAATATGAATACGATTCTTGACAGTTCCAATCGGAATATCCAATTTCTCAGCTATTTCAAAGTATTTAAATCCACGAAAATGCATCATAAAAGGTTTTCTGTATATTTCGTCTAATTTATCAATTGCCTTTTTGATGTCCTTCATCGCAAAACTGGAATAAGCCAGGTTCTCGGTGATGTTATCTGTACTGTTAATATAGTGAAGATTATCTGTAGTATCAATGAAAGTATTCCTTCTTACCATTCTCTGATAATTGGTTATAAAGGTGTTTTTCATGATAGTGAATAACCATGCTTTCAGGTTAGTGCCTTCTGTAAATTTTTCCCTGTTTGAAAATGCCTTGAATACTGTTTCCTGTACGAGGTCTTCCGCATCCTCATTGTCTCTTGTTAATCGGTAAGCAACCGGTTTTAAGGATTTTGTCAGGTTGCTGATGCTGTAACTAAATTCTAAAGCTGTCATATCTCTTTTGTTTAATGTTTCATTTTATATACTTAAACAAATATAAATCATTTTGTTTATCTTTTGCAAATATATATTAAACAAATTATTAAAAAATTATTAAGGATTTGCCAATAAAAAGGTATTATTCTCTCATTATCAATATGTTACAACTATAATTATTTTTTTAAAAAAAATTTATTGTTTAACTTTTTATCACATAAGTTATAAAACATTAAACAAATAGGTGTGTTGGCGGCGTGTAACTTTGCTTTTGTTTAACTTTTAAGTGCTTATACAAGTCAGCTGCGATCAGTGCTCCATAATGTCCCGGCATAATAAATGAATTGAAGGTATGCTCCAGGTGCTTATAAAAGCAAAGGAATCATTTATTGATTATTATAAAAAAAAGTTCAAAGGAAATACAATTTCTCTAGAGGAGAGATTATCAAATGGAAAATGTTTGAAGAAGTATGAGGTAGAATTATTAATTGAAGGCTTTGGGTATAATGATCAAAAATTAAACAGTCTTATTCTCCATTTTTCTCATCAACAAATTCAATCAGGTCTTCCAGTTTATTCAGGAGATGTATATTTTTACCAGTCTTCAGTTCCTCGCCAATGAGCTGGCGTCCGGATATTAATATTTGAGTATTATGAAATGTCTGGCTTAATTTGTCAAGATAGGATTGCAATTCACAGGGTTGGGGGTGAGCCGTGATAACTGTCAGTAGAAAATCTGGCTTTTGCTGATTATAAACCTTAATTACATCTTCAAAAGGAGTATTCTGTCCTATGTAAACCACTTTATTCTTCCTGGATTTTATGATATATGAGGAGAAAAGCAATGACAATTCATGCATTTCTTCCTCGGGGAGAAAAAGAAGGTATTTTTTCCGGTATTCTGTAGCTGGAACAAAAAGACCATCAATCGCAACAATAATTTTTTGCCGGATAAGATTGGAGATAAAATGCTCCTGCGAAGGCGTTATAGCACCAGTCTGCCACAAAATTCCGATCTTGACAAGAAAAGGATAGATAACCTTCACCATAGTCATTTGAAAACCAAGCTGCAAAATTATGGTAGACATGATCTTTTCAAAACGCTCCTCATCATGATCTATCATGGCCAGGGTTAGGGAATGGATCTGTTCTGGATAATTCAATTTCTTCTCAGTCAGCTTAATAACCTCATTCTGCATATCATCATAGTGCATTCTAGAGATTTTGCTGATCTTATGACCGTTCTCCTTAAGCAAGGAAACATTTAAAATTAATTTCAGATCACGATCGTCATAGTATCTTATGTTCGTATCTGTTCTCTTGGGCTTGATAAAATCATACCGTTGTTCCCAAATACGTAGCGTGTGGGCCTTAATTCCTGATAATTGCTCTAAGTCCTTTATTGAATATGTTGACACAATTATATTTTTTTCAATGATATTGTGATAACTAGTCCTGATCCTTTTTGTTTGATTTTTGTTATAAAAGGACAAAGATTTAACAGATATTTGTTCATATCAACCAACATTTAACCACAATAATTCAATTTATGCGAAAATTTTTAAATATTCCAAACACTTCCTGAATGATCTTATATAACATAACTTACAATATTGATAGTGACATTGAAGGAGAATGGATCGATTGGATGAAGTCAGATCAGATTCCCAAAATGATGAATACGGGATATTTCTCTTCAGTACGGTTTTTCCGCTTATTGAAAGTTGATGACGAAGGCTCAACATTTTCCGTTCAGTTCATGGCCGATTCATTGGAACTAATTCAGGAATTCCTGGAGAAATCAGCACAAACCCTGGCAGAGGAACATATTCTTAAATATAAAGACAGGCATGTTGCCTTTCAGACTGTTCTTCAGGAACTCGATTTATAATTCTCTAACTGCTCTTTGTCGATTCTGAAATTAACCCACTCAGAATCCTGGACAGGATTATATTTCTCGTAAAATTTAATTGCAGGTTCATTCCAATCCAAGACCTGCCATTGCACTCCATTGCAGTTCTGTTTTTTGGCTTCTTCAATTGAAGCCTCCATCAGGCGTGAGCCGGCTCCACTTCTTCTGTATTTTTCTGAAACGATCAGATCTTCGATATACAATATTTTTCCTTTCCATGTTGAATATCTGTAATAATAGAGGGACATACCGATAATACCACTATCGTTCTCCGCAATGAAGAAATCAAATACTGGATTTGAGCCAAATCCATCTTTTTCCATTTCCTTTACAGTGTTGTTAACTTCATGAAGTGCATTTTCGTAAATAGCTAGCTCCTTTACCAGTTCTAAAGCACTTTTAAGGTCTTCTTTTCTACCCTTTCTTACAACCATCTTCACTAGTATTAATTAATTACCTGAAATCCGGTATACTTTTGAAGGACTTCCGGTATCCTTATACCATGCTCTGTCTGATTATTCTCCAGGATGGCAGCGACAATACGCGGTAATGCCAGGGCACTACCATTGAGGGTGTGCAGCAGCACGTTTTTACCTTTATCATCCTTAAACCGTAATTTCAAACGGTTGGCCTGGTATGTTTCGAAATTGCTTACTGAACTTACTTCCAACCATTTTTGCTGTCCTGCGGAAAACACTTCCATATCGTAGGTCATGGCTGATGTAAATCCAAGATCACCACCGCATAAGCGTATCATTCGAAATGGTAATTCCAGCTTAATTAAAAGTCCTTTTACATAATCACACATTTTGTCCAGTGCGTTGTAGGATTCATCCGGTTTATGTATTTCCACAATTTCAACCTTATCAAACTGATGTAATCGATTCAGGCCCCGAACATGTGCCCCCCAGGATCCAGCCTCTCTTCTGAAACAAGTCGTAAAGCCTACATTTCTAATTGGCAAATCATCACTGTTAATTATGGAATCCCTGTATAAATTCGTAATCGGGACCTCTGCAGTCGGAATCAGGTAATAATCTTCATCTGTAAGCTGGTACATTTGTCCCTCTTTATCTGGCAGCTGTCCTGTCGCCCGGCCAGATTCGGAATTTATAAGGACTGGCGGTTGGATCTCCTCATATCCCGCCTTTTCAGCTTCTTCCAGGAAAAAGCTCACCAAGGCCCGTTGGAGTTTGGCTCCCTTTCCTTTATATACTGGAAATCCAGCTCCGGTTATCTTATTTCCGAGATTAAAATCAATTATATCATATTTCTGAATCAGATCCCAATGCGGTAAGGCCTCATCGCCCAGTACAGGAATATCTCCCCACTCAAAGAGGGTGAGATTATCCTCAGGTTTTATCCCTTCGGGAACATCTTCATGAGGAATATTCGGGATCGAATAAAGCAATTCCTCAAGTTGGCCCTGCACTTCAGTCAAATTATCACCTAATCCTTTACTCTTTTCCTTAAGTTCCCTGGTTGTCCGCTTGGCCAACTCGGCTTCTTCCTTCTTGCCTTCTTTTAACAAGGCTCCAATCGAACGTGAGATCTGGTTTAACTCATTCAAAACGGAATCCAGATCAGACTGTAAGGATCGTCGATTGTTGTCCAACTCGATAACTTGTGATATGGTAACATCAGCATCAGGAAATCTTTTCTTCCTAAGCCCTTTTATTATGTCTGATTTATTACTTTTTATATGCGTTAGTTGAAGCATATTGTATCGATTTATTCTTTTTGCAAATGTAAGAGGAATTATTGTTAACAATAAAAAAATTTATTTTTTCGAAATAATATTTTAAAATATTTGTTTAGATAAAATAAATGTATATTCTTGACAATTAAGGGTATGTGGTATAATATTGTACCATCAATTCATCTGTGGACTATAGAGATAGCCCATTCTGAGAGTAGAAATTCATTATTCTTTTTCATAACTGTTCAATAAGATCAAAACAAATCCTAGATTACTTTTAATACCTTATTATGTATAATATTGATGATTTAAATGTGAGGCTTCTTTCCGAGCTGAAAGAAATCGCGGAGGGATTGGGAGTTAAAAATTTTAAAAAACTTCCCAAGAAAGAATTAATTTATAAGATTCTTGACTACCAGGCCGCTAACCCACAAACAAAAAAAGAAAAGAGCAAGAAGGAACCTGCGAAGACAGAACCGGTTAATGAACCGAATATTACCGCAACCATTGCTAAAAGAGAAAATGTAAAAGAAATAGAGACAAAGGATGCAGCTAATAAATCAGCTGACGAACTGCTTGAATCTTTTGACATGGAATTGGATGAAACCTTCGGAAAATTCGGAGGTGAAGAGTCCAAAATTGTAGAAAAACGAGAAAAACCTGAAAAAGTTGAATCCAAGGGTGGTTCAGAACCTCGGAAAGACCATAGAAGGGAACGTAAAGATGACCAGAGTCATAAAAAGCAGGCAATTAAAGAATTTGATGGAGTTATTGAGAACGAAGGTGTTCTTGAGATTATGCAGGATGGCTATGGCTTTCTCCGCTCATCGGATTATAATTACCTGGCCAGCCCGGATGATATTTATGTATCACCCTCACAGATCAAGCTGTTTGGATTAAAAACCGGTGACATTGTTCATGGTCAAATCCGACCACCAAAGGAAGGAGAGAAATATTTTGCCTTGCTGAGGGTTGAAAATGTGAATGGTAAGACTACAGAAGAAATACGAGATAGGGTTCCTTTTGAATACCTCACGCCATTATTCCCGGAAGAGAAAATAAATCTGGCAACTAAGTCTGATCCTGGAAATTATTCTATGAGGATCCACGATTTATTCGCCCCAATAGGTAAGGGTCAGAGAGGTATGATCGTTGCGCAACCCTATACAGGTAAAACTGTGTTATTAAAGCAGATAGCAAATGCCATTGCAGAAAATCATCCTGAAATATATCTGATGATTCTGTTGATTGATGAGAGACCTGAGGAAGTTACAGATATGGCACGTTCTGTTAAAGCAGAAGTTGTTTCTTCTACATTCGACGAACAAGCTGAAAGACATGTCAAGGTTGCCAATATTGTTCTGGAAAAGGCAAAGAGAATGGTCGAATGCGGGCATGATGTGGTTATTCTTCTGGACTCTATCACTCGGTTAGCACGGGCGCACAATACTGTGGTTCCTTCTTCCGGAAAGATATTGTCAGGAGGTGTCGATGCAAATGCATTGCACAAGCCAAAAAGATTTTTTGGAGCGGCAAGAAATGTAGAAAATGGTGGTTCGTTGACCATTATTGCTACTGCCCTGATAGAAACCGGTTCGAAAATGGATGAAGTTATCTTTGAGGAATTTAAGGGAACAGGTAATATGGAATTACAATTGGATCGTAAGCTATCCAACAAGCGGATATTCCCTGCACTTGATGTTCCTGCTTCAGGTACAAGAAGAGAAGATTTACTGCTTGATAAGGAAACACTCCAGAGAATCTGGATCCTGCGTAAATTCATTCAGGATATGAATTCCAATGAAGCCATTGAATTCTTGATAGAAAGAATGAAAGGTACACGAAACAATGAAGAGTTTCTATTGACAATGAATAGTTAATCTCTTACAAAAAAATATCAATCCCGTCTCACTTTGAAAATTGCCTGGGACGGGATTTTTTATTTCCTGCCGTATACGAAATCATAAAGATACTTGTATCTGGGGGTAAGCTTTCCATTATCGGTTATGGTTGCTCTCTCAATCATTTCATCTTCATCTCCATAAACCATATTCGGAAATACTTTCTCAATCAATGCACGGCCGAAGGAATTGGAAGCTTCCTTTGGAAGTTCGTTTGGTAAATTATCAACAGCCATAACGGTAATATTTTTGTCGTCCGTGAAAGGAGGATTTTCGCAGGATTCGATGGGATTGAAATCATAAAACGGTTCTTCGATAGTGCTTGCTCTTAATGTTGAGGGTACCGGGCCCCCTATGTCGCAGGAAATATCCGCTATGACCTTGATATTAAAATCATCGTGTAACATATCAGCAATACTGAAGAAGCGGTCGGCTCCCTGATTCCAGAAAGTCCCGTTTATGAAAATATCAGCCTTCCTGGCAAATCTGAGAAAATCAGACTTATAGAAATGCGGGGACCTGTGGAATTCTTCGCGATCAAAATCTCCATCATCAAAACGTTTGTAGTAATCCCTGGAGTGCAGCTGGGTAAAAACAGGATCTTTCAGCTCATGGTTCATAAAATCATGAACTGTTGCTTCTTTTATTCCCATATTCTCAAGGACTTCCCTCGCGCCATGACCCACGCTACCATGTCCGGTAAGTACAACTTTTATCGGAGGAAGTTGCATCTTTTTATATTCGTTTTTCAGTTCAATATAGGAACTGCACTGATAGGCAGGCTTTAGATGGTATAGCTTAAACTTTTTCCCATAACCTAAAAGACTATTGTAGGCGCCTACTATTCCTGCAAACCGCCCGAATGCTATAATCCGCTTACCAAATTTATCTGTCAGACATTCGTATTCAATTAGCTTAATTCTATTATCAAGGATTGATCTGAGCAATTTTCTGTTATAGGACTGCTTTTTAATGGTATGAGAAAAGAATAAATAGGTCTTTTCTGGTATCAGATCCTCTACTGGAAATTCCTTTATACCAAGAATGATATCACAATCATCCAGTTTCTTTACAACAGGAATATTCAAAGCTGAATAGGATTCGTCCGCAAAACAGCGTATGCCGGAAGTCTGCACGACAATTTCAAAAGAAGGGAAAATATTCTGTGCCTCTATAACTTCCCATGGTGTTAATGGAACCCGGTTATCCGGAGGGATTTTTCCTTCTCTTGCAATTCCAATTTTTATTTTGTTCATTTTTGTATAAAGATCAAAATCAGGTATCACGTTAGCTGATACAGGAACTTAATATAAAATAAATATTTAACAAATTGCAATGGCATCTATTCTAAAACTGATCTTACTCTGGATATTGTATTTCTTTATTCATAGCTTATTTGCCACTAGAATTGTAAAAAAGAAATTTCGTAAGATATTACCTCGCTTTAACAGGTTCTACAGGGCCATTTATGTTTTCTTTTCCATTGCAGGATTGGCAGTGATCTTCTTGTTTCAATCCTCCCTTCCTTTTTCACTGTTGTATGGGATGAACACACTCTCTACAGGTATTGGATTATTCTTTGCCACAGTTGGTTTACAAATTATTCTTGAATCATTTTCATTTTACGATACTGCGGAATTTCTTGGGTTCAGACAAGCTAAGGGGAATCTGGAAGAACAGGGATTCATTAAGGAAGGTATCTTAAAATATGTAAGGCATCCCCTGTATAGTGGCTCAATGCTTTTTTTGATCGGTTACCTGATCTTTGCTCCAAATATGGTTAACCTGGTATCTGTGTTATTAATGATCATCTATTTCATTATTGGTTCTTATTTCGAAGAGAAAAAACTGATCAAATCATTTGGCAAAGCTTATTCTCAATACAGATCAGAGGTGCCTGCTTTCATCCCAAGACTCCGCATGCTGCTTAAGGGATCACGGGAAGCTAAAAATCCCTAAATACTTTCAACATGAATAATTATTTAATTAATTTATGGAGTAATTATTTTTTATTCATCTGAGTAAGAATATGAAAAAAACAAATAATACAAAATCTGATGTAGCAAAGAAGATTACCAAGAGAGAAATTTTTAACACTTTGCTGGTAGAGGTAGCCTGGGAAGTTTGTAACCAGGTGGGTGGAATATATACCGTAATCAGATCAAAAACTCCCACACAGGTTAATAAATGGGGGAGAAACTATTGTACCGTTGGACCATTTATACATCAATATGCAATCTCTGAGTTTGAAGAGATCACTGATTCTCCGGACCCCTATTGCCAGGTTGTTCAGAAATTAAAGGAATTAGGTTTTGATGCAAAGTACGGGAAATGGCTTGTTACCGGCCGTCCCAATACTGTCCTTTTAAATCCATATTGTGTCTACGACCGACTCGGTTCAATCAAATATGAATTGTGGGACCACCACGATATATCCTTCCCCGAGGGAGATGAGCTATTAGATAAAGTCATTGCTTTTGGTTATCTGGTCAAGGTTTTTTTCGCACATCTGGCCATAGATGGCTTTACAAGCAATAAGATCATTGGGCATTTTCATGAATGGATGGCCGGAACGGCAATCCCTGAGATAAGATATGAAAATATACCCGTCAGCACGATCTTTACAACACATGCAACCATGCTGGGCAGGTACCTCGCTATGAATGATCCTCAGTTTTATGATCATTTACCATTTTTCAACTGGCTGGATGAAGCCAGAAAGTTCAACATCGAACCTCAGGTCCGGATAGAAAGGTCGGCGGCACATGGGGCCCATATATTTTCAACGGTTAGTGAGGTTACCGGCAGGGAATGTGAACATTTAGTTGGCCGAAAGCCTGATTACATTTTACCTAACGGAATAAATATTCAAAGATTTACGGCTTTACATGAATTTCAGAATCTCCATAAGGAGTTTAAGGAAAGGATCAATGAATTCATCATGGCCCACTTTTTCCCTAGTTATACCTTCGACCTGGACAAAACACTTTATTTTTTTACATCCGGAAGATTTGAATACCGGAATAAAGGTTTTGACCTGACCATAGAGGCTTTATCAAGACTTAACTGGAAGCTCAAGCGGGCAGGCGATGATGTTACCGTAATTATGTTTTTTATTACAAAACAACCATACCATTCCATCAATCCTGAAATTTTACATTCAAAAGCTGTTCTGGAGGAATTAAGAAATACCATTGATACAGTGAAAGAACAAGTTGCGCAACGTCTCTTTTATGCTGCTGCAACCAGTGAAGATCAACGTCTTCCGGTTCTGAATGACTTTGTTGATGATTATTGGAGACTCCGATACAGAAGAACACTCCAATCATTCAAGAAGGCCTCCCTCCCACCAATAATTACTCATAATCTGATCAATGACGGAGATGATCCTATATTGAACTTTCTGCGGTCCACCAATCTTATAAATAATGAGGAAGACCGGGTTAAGATCGTTTACCATCCAGATTTTATAAATACTACAAATCCTCTTTTTGGTATGGAATATGACCAATTCGTCAGGGGATGTCACCTGGGCATTTTCCCCAGTCTGTATGAACCTTGGGGTTATACTCCTCTGGAATGCCTTGCCAGAGCAGTCCCGGCGATAACCAGTAACCTTTCCGGATTCGGTGACTATGTTGTAAATCATATAAAACCCGTAAATAAGAAACCAATTTATATAACCAATAACAAGACACAGGATTTTGACCAGGCAGCCAACCAACTGGCCAATCAAATGCTGCAATTTGCCAGGTTAAGCAGGCGGGAAAGGATTGATCTTCGTTATAAAGCTGAAAATACTTCTGTTCATTTTGACTGGAATAACCTGATAAGTTATTATGATTGCGCATATAAAGCCGCAATCTCAATTTATGACTGATTGTACTATCACTTGAATTCAGGTTTTATGAAATCTAAGGATCTAAATATCAACGCAGATCCTCTCAATCTATAATAATAAGCCAATCTGGCATGAATCCATCATATTAGTGTTCAAAATCGGACATTTTGGCATAATTGCTGCTCAAATTCAAAATGGTTTGAAATTTGAAACCTTGAGAATGTAATTAATAGAAGGAGAAACTAGAAATGAATTTTGAAAAATATACCATAAAATCTCAGGAAGCGATCCAGAAATCTGTACAGATTGCCCAGGAAATGAGCAACCAGGTCATTGAACCGGCTCATTTATTCAAAGGCATTATTGACACGGATGAGAATGTAGCTTCCTTCATCTTAAATAAACTGGATGTAAACAGTGACCATCTGCAAACAAAGTTGATGGAATTGATGGAAAGCTATCCAAAAGTTAGCGGGGGACAGCAACCTTATTTGTCGAATGACAGTTCCTCGGTTCTGCAACATGCTGAAAAATTCAGCAGCGAATTAAAAGATGAATACATTTCCATCGAGCACTTACTTTTGGGCATACTTAAGGGTAAAGACAAAATGGCCCAGATCCTGAAAGATGCAGGTATCAATGAAAAAAACCTGAAAATGGCCATTACCGAGCTTAGAAAAGGGAATAAGGTAAATGATGCAAACGCAGAGGGCAAATACCGCTCATTAGAGCGATATAGCAAAAACCTGAATGAGATGGCCAAGAATGGTAAGATCGACCCGGTTATTGGCAGGGATGATGAAATTCGCCGGGTATTACAGATCTTGTCAAGAAGAACTAAAAATAATCCGATCCTGCTTGGCGAGCCTGGTGTGGGAAAAACAGCCATTGTTGAAGGGATGGCCCAAAGGATGGTTGATGGGGATGTCCCTGAAAATCTTAAGTCAAAGTCAATCATATCTCTTGACATGGGATTACTTGTAGCAGGCGCCAAATACAAGGGAGAATTTGAAGAAAGATTAAAATCAGTAATCAAAGAGGTTACGGATTCAGATGGAGAGATCATTTTGTTTATTGATGAGATACACACCTTGATCGGAGCTGGTGCCGGTGAAGGTGCGATGGATGCTGCGAACCTCTTAAAGCCAGCATTAGCCAGGGGTGAGTTACATGCTATCGGCGCCACAACACTGAAAGAATATCAGAAACATATAGAAAAAGATAAGGCACTTGAACGGCGTTTCCAGAGCGTTATGGTGGATGAACCCTCTGTGCAGGATTCCATTTCCATTTTAAGGGGGATTAAAGAAAAATACGAAGTCCATCATGGGGTGAGGATCAAAGATGATGCTGTTATTGCCTCAGTAGAATTAAGCGACCGTTACATTTCAGACCGTTTCCTTCCTGACAAAGCCATAGACCTTATGGATGAGGCTGCTTCTAAATTAAGGATAGAGATCAACTCACTTCCCGAAGAACTGGATGAGTTGCAAAGGAGGATCATGCAACTTGAAATCGAGCGTGAAGCCATCCGAAGGGAAAAGGATAAAGAAAAAGAGCGGGCTCTTTCAAAGGAAATAGCCAATTTGTCTGAGCAGAGAAATGAGCTCAAAGCTAAGTGGGAAGGTGAAAAGGAAATAATAAAGGGCATTCGGGAAGAGAAGGAAAAGATCGATCAGTATAAACATGAGGCTGAACAGGCTGAAAGGGCAGGTGATTTTGGCAAGGTAGCAGAGATACGATATGGTAAGATCGTGGAAAGTGAGAAAAAACTGGAAGTGTTCAATGCCCAAATGGAAGAGATGAAAGACAATTCCCCATTATTGAAGGAAGATGTGGACAGTGAGGACATTGCGGAAGTAGTGGCTAAGTGGACAGGCATTCCCGTATCAAAAATGCTTCAGAGTGATCGTGAAAAACTATTATTGCTTGAAAAGGAGTTAGGCAAGCGTGTAGCCGGACAGGAGGAGGCCATTCGGGCTCTTTCTGATGCCGTGAGAAGAAGCAGGGCAGGATTACAGGATCCAAGGCGGCCTATAGGTTCCTTTATATTTCTTGGCACGACGGGTGTTGGAAAAACTGAATTGGCAAAATCATTAGCTGAATTTCTGTTCAACGATGAAAATGCTATGGTTCGCATCGATATGTCGGAATACCAGGAAAGACATACGGTGAGCAGGTTGATAGGAGCACCTCCCGGATATGTAGGTTACGATGAAGGGGGTCAGTTGACGGAAGCAGTAAGAAGGAAACCTTATTCCGTAATTCTACTTGATGAAATTGAAAAGGCTCATGCGGACGTATTCAATATATTATTGCAGGTTCTGGATGACGGCCGTTTGACAGATAACAAAGGCCGGGTTGCTAATTTCAAGAATACTATAATAATAATGACTACCAATATAGGATCCCATATCATCCATGAGATGTTTGCCGGGCTTACCGAAGAAAATGAGGTGAAGGTTCTTGAAGATACAAAGAAGCAGGTTTTTGATATGCTGAAACAAACCTTCCGGCCAGAATTCCTGAACAGGATTGACGAAGCGATTATGTTCAAACCGTTATCCAAGAAAGATGTTCGAAAGATTGTTGGAATCCAATTCAGGAATATCCAGGAGATGCTAATGTCAAACGGTATAAAACTGGAGGCATCTGACAAGGCCCTTGAACATATAGCTGAGATTGGATTTGATCCTCAATATGGAGCCAGACCTTTAAAACGAATTTTACAAAGGGAGATACTAAATGAACTTTCGAAAGCGATCTTATCCGGAGATATCCAAAATGATTCTATTGTCGGTATAGATCTCGATAAAAACAATCAAATAAGGTTCATAAATCTGGATAATGTAAATATTGAAGGATCAACGACTTAAGGTAAGTTGAATATCATCCATCAATAGAAGTGTAAGTTTATCAGGTAGTTTTTCTTTTATCCTGTAAGAGAAAACTACCTCTTTTTCTTTATTAATCAGATTTAATACACTGTCCTGAAACTCATAATGCAAGGTATTCCTGGCCGTATCGGAAGCAAAAACACATCCCTCAAAACCGAAAGCTATTATCTCCACTTCATGGTCCTGTTCAATTATTACCTGACCAGTCATAGTGAGATCAGATTCAGAAAACATGCCATGCATGTCTTCATCAACAAAATACCATTCAGCTTCCCAGGTACCCGTGAAATAATTTTCTTCAGATTCCTTCTCTGGTGCGCAATGATTGAATGTCAATAATAAAACCCCTGAAATAATAATAAAAAATCTTCTCATATAAGCCCGCCACTAAACAGCTAAATTATAAACGTGAGGATTTTATAATAATTGTTTCCGGATCAGCTAAAAATTACTTTTTCTTCAGGTCCCCTCTTTTCAGTGATTTAAAGAAATCTGCCCATGCTAATGGGTTGAGGAGTGCATTATATCGGGGTCCTATGGCATCATTCCAATAAGTAAGTCGCTGGTTCATATAATACTTGTAATTCTGACTTCCATCCATAGGCATGGTCCTGAACATCTCAGCCATGATCTGTTCATTAAGGTTCTGGTTTATGGCATTATAATCCCTTGCATTTGGCAAGCGCATGGCCAATATGGCCTCTTTCAGCAGTTCTTCCGTCGGATAAGGAAATACCTCTATTTCGGGCAAAATAATCGTATCTTCTTTCAATGGAATAATTACAGTAATGGCATCTCCCTGGTCTTTCGGAACAATAAAATGTTGTTTTTGATAGCCAATCGCACTGATCACCACACTATCACCTACAAGTGTTGGCATTGAAAAGTAACCGAACTGATTGGTTGTGGTACCCCTGCCTGCCTTTGGTACATATACGTGTACACCAAGCACGCCACCGGTACTGTCAGGTCGTAGAACTACTCCGGAAAACTGGATAATTTCCAATTCACCTCCCTGTGCATGAACATCTTTCACATATAGAAGAGAAAGGCTCACTAACACAATTCCCATAACTATTTTTACTCGCCGACTCAATCTGAAAGCTCGAATTATATACCCAAAGATGAATAATATGACTACAATTCTACTCATTTTAACAATCTTTAACAATTAAATATCATTGAGTGGCACTTAATCGCTTAAACAATTATATTTGAACTTTCATCCTGGTTTTATGCGTTTAAAGAACTTTTCCCTTGTATTTGGCGTTCAGCTTTTCAAAGCATTATCCGAAGAACCACGGGTAAGGATTTTGAATTTAATGTTTATGAAGGGTGAGATGTGTATCACAGATCTCGAGATCATACTGGAATTTACACAGGCGAAAACATCCCGGCACTTGTCATACCTAAAAAACTCAGGGATTGTTAACTCAAGAAAGGCTGATCAATGGGTTTTTTATTCTATAAAAGAGGAAGTGACAGACCTGATAAAATTGATCTTTGACTATTTTAATAAAGACCACATTTTAAAGAAAGATCTAGAAAATTTCGAAACCCTTCTAAAGCAGGATGAACTGGCTAAATTTCATCAGAAGGAAAAAAGTTACTTATAATAGATACAACGGCTGTTAAATCCTCATTATGAATTACACTCATTTACTGTTTGACCTGGACCATACACTTTGGGATTTTGAAAGAAATTCAAGTGAGGCATTGAATGAGGTTTATTCCATCTATGATATGCAGCGTTTCAATGCATTCAGTAGCCGGGAATTCGTGGATAAATTCAAGGAAGTAAATACAATATTATGGGAGAAGTATGACCGCGATGAGATAGACAGGGATTATATTAGGACAAGGCGGTTTGAAATGGTTCTGTCCCAACTTGGAATAAAGATTGAAGACATCCCAGAGGATATTAGTAATACTTATCTGAGCATCTGTCCTACCAAAAGTAATGTGATCCCTGATGCATTTGAAGTACTGGATTATCTAAAAGGATCATATGAAATGCATATAATCACCAATGGATTTGATGACATACAGGATACTAAACTGAACAGCAGTAATCTTCGCGGATATTTTGACAGGATCTTTACTTCAGAGGCGGTAGGATATAAAAAACCCAGTCGTGAAATGTTCAACAAGGCGGTTGAAATGATCGGTGCGGAAAAAAAGTCCTGCCTTATGATAGGAGATAACCTTGAAACGGACATAAAAGGTGCATTAAATGCCAACCTGGATGTGGTTTTCTTTAATCCAGACAACCTCAATCATGACTTGCCTGTTACTTTTGAGATCAGGAAATTAATCGACCTGAAAGCAATCCTGTAATCGCCGGGTTTTGCCTTGCCTAAAATGGGGAATTTGAAGTATATTACTTACTTTTGCAATCCTGAAAAGATTACGTTTTTTTTAACATAAACCCATAAAATTATGTCAAAAGGATTTTACAATACACCTATCCCAATCAATGAACCTGTAAAATCATATTTGCCGGGTTCTCCGGAAAGAAAGGAATTACGCAAGGCTATTGATTCATTAAGGTCAGAGGTGATCGACATACCCATGTTCATAGGTGGTAATGAAGTACGAAGTGAAAATAAGAGATCCATTTCCCCACCACATGATCATAAACATATTATTGCCAATTATTATCAGGGAGATAAGTCACATGTTGAACTAGCTATTAATGCCGCCATGGCAGCCAAGCCGGAATGGGAGGCACTTCCCTGGGAACAGAGGGCAAGCATCTTCCTGAAGGCTGCTGAACTTATTGCGGGGCCTTACCGGGCAAAGATAAATGCTGCCACGATGCTGGGACAGTCCAAAAATGTATTTCAGGCAGAAATCGATTCAGCCTGTGAAATGATCGATTTTCTGAGGTTCAATGTATATTATATGACGGAAATCTATAAACAACAACCTGAATCAGCCCCGGGCATGTGGAACAGGCTTGAACAACGCCCCCTGGAAGGTTTCGTATTTGCATTAACACCCTTTAATTTCACCTCCATAGCAGGCAACCTGCCGAGTGCACCAGCCATTATGGGGAACACGGTCGTGTGGAAAGCCTCCACAACGGCAATATACTCTGCCCATGTGCTAATGGAAGTGTTCAGAGAAGCAGGGGTGCCTGATGGAGTCATCAATCTGATACTCGTGAGCGGCCCTGTTGCCGGCGATACGATCTTCAGTCACCCGGATTTTGCGGGCATCCACTTTACTGGCGGAACTGCAGTATTCCAGCACATCTGGAAAACCATTGGACAGAATATCGCGAGCTATAAATCTTATCCGAGAATCGTTGGTGAAACAGGCGGTAAGGACTTTATCCTTGCACATCATTCTGCAGATGCAAAAGAGGTAGCCACTGCTATTACCCGTGGTGCGTTTGAATACCAGGGGCAAAAGTGTTCGGCAGCTTCCAGGGCTTATATACCAGATAACCTGTGGTCTGAGGTAAAAGATTATATATTGCAGGATCTTAAAGACATGACCATGGGTCCTGTTGAGGATTTCAGCAATTTCTTTAACGCAGTGATAGATGAAAAGTCTTTTGACACCATAGCAAAGTATATTGACAATGCGAAAGCAAATAAAACGACCAGCATAATTGCGGGGGGAGGTTATGATAAATCCAAGGGCTATTTTGTTGAACCAACTGTGATCTTAACTGAAGATCCACAATATGTGACCATGTGTGAGGAGATCTTCGGGCCTGTAATGACTATATATGTCTACAATGCTAACCGATTCGAGGAGACCATAGAGCTGGTTGATAGTACTTCGCCCTATTCTTTAACTGGTGCAATATTTTCAAAGGACCGATATGCCATTAACGTGGCCACCAATGGACTGGTGAATGCTGCAGGGAATTTCTATATCAATGATAAGCCAACAGGAGCTGTAGTAGGTCAGCAACCCTTTGGGGGTGCCAGGGCATCCGGAACGAATGACAAAGCCGGTTCTATGATCAACCTTTTGAGATGGGTCTCTCCCCGTACCATAAAGGAAACTTTCGTGCCACCGGTTGATTTCAGGTATCCTTTTATGGAGAAAGACTGATTGCCCCGACCTGTTGATCGGGACATCTGATGGTAACCACGAAACAAGCTTATTTAGAATAAAAAACAAATCCCGCTGATGCGGGATTTGTTTTGAATGAAAAAGGCTGCCCCTATTGAGACAGCCTTATCTAAATTGTATATTATCAATTCTTTTATTCGGCTGATGTCACAGATACAAAAGACCTGTCCTTTTGTCCCTTTTTAAACTCTACAACGCCATCGGTCAAAGCAAAAAGGGTATGATCCTTACCCATCCCTACGTTCTTACCAGGATGATGTTTCGTGCCTCTCTGTCTGACAATTATGTTACCGGCTTTGGCAAACTGCCCGCCATAGATTTTTACGCCCAGTCGTTTACTTTCTGATTCACGACCATTTCTTGAACTACCGGCTCCTTTCTTATGTGCCATATTAATTTATTTTATTTCTTCAATTAATAATTTAGTATAAGCCTGACGGTGACCATTCTTAACTTTGTATCCTTTTCTTCTTTTTTTCTTGAACACAATCACCTTATCGCCTTTCAAGTGCTCCACAATTTTTCCGGAAACTTTTGCTCCTTTTACTGTTGGGTTACCCACTTTGACCTTACCATCATTATCAACAAGTAAGACCTCCTTGAACTCAACCTTATCCCCAGCTTCACCACTTAATTTGGGAGCAAAGATCTGCTGATCCTTTGTAACCTTGAACTGCTTACCTGCAATGTCTACTATAGCGTACATTGATTCTAATTTTTAAAACGGACTGCAAAAGTAAATTTTTTTTATAAACTCACAAAGGAATCAGAGATTATAATTCTCAATTTCCAGGTAAAATATCCCTGATCAGGCATACAATATCCCTATGAAAAGATAAGGTATATTAAATTCCTTTTGGTTCCGAGATTAATAATTCACCGAAAGAATATTCAATACCTGCGAAAAAAAACAGCGCCGGAAATTCATGTCACGGGCATCATATAAATATTCCGCTGAAAGGAATATTTACAGTTTCAATTTCAGGCTGAACATGGGCAGTCCCATATTATAAGGTAGTTCCATGGATTTATTTCCTCCGTTACCGGGATTTCCCAGTCGCTTGTTAATAAAGTAATTCTGCGGCGTAAAACTAAATGACATGTCAGCCCATTTTTTACTGCTCTTTCGGGAAGACAAGGATTGTTCTTTTTTATATTTGGCTACAAATCCTGCCCATACAGCAGTACCCGTTGCGGTTGGGAGAAGCAGATAGAGGTGATGTGAATCTGTAGGAATGAAGAGGGCAATCAGGAAACCAATGGTGGAACCAGCCAAGGTTGCATAGTTTGTATTCAGGCCCTGTTTCCTGCTGAATCTTGTATTCCTGAAAATTCGGTGACCGGCATAGGTGCCGCCGATGGCCGTTACAGCTGGAAAGATGAAATGCCATGGATCTTCCATCGGTGAAATGCCAAATCCCAGGCCTGTCGCAAGCAATCCAAAGGAAGAATTAGCGAGCATATCCCCCCTCGTGAATTTATACTTATTATATACTTTACCGGCAAACCAGTAGCTTGCTGCTCCGGCCGCCAGCACGGATGCGCCATATACTCTGGGTTCTTCTACATTTCCTGCTACTAGTCCTGAGAATGTTAAAAAAGGTATGAGTAAACTGTAGTACTTAAACGTAGCTACTTTTCCTTCAGGAAATCCTTTCTTCTTACCAACATGAAAGCCCACTTCCCCAAGTGCAATGCTGGATGCCATCATGGTGACAGCAAAAGCTTTACCTTTCCAGGGATCTTCGCCAATATCCCCGTACAATAGAAATCCAAGGGCCGCACCGTCAAGCAATCCAATGAATTTCCCATGTCTCGTCATCATTATTGTGCTGTAGTCTATTCCCTGATACTTTTTTTTATTAATGGCTGGATAAGCCAGTGAAATTCCTAAGGATAAAATTGGTAAGGTGACTGCTACTCCGGCAACATCAGGCTGGATCAGGAATATGGAAGTTATACCATAACCTAATCCGTATAATCCATTATTCAGATAAAATTTATGCTCCGGATTGCTTCCCACAGGTGTAATATCAAATGCAACGGTATCCTTCCCGGCAGGTTTCTTTTCCTCTACTCCTGACCATTTTAACCTGTTTTTCTGATACTTGTTCTTTTCTGATTCAGAAAGATTCTGATAAAAATTCAGGAGATAACTTTCATATTCCTCCAGATATTGAAATTCTTCCTTAGTTAGGACTTCATTCTTTTCTATTTTTTCAACCAGGGCCAAATAAGTCTTGTTATGCTCTGCTTCAAAATATGCCCGGGCATTGTAGGGAGATTCCTGGCACTGAACCTTAGTGTTATACGCAAATATTAAGATGCATACAATGTAAGTTAAGATCTGTCTATTAAAAAATATCATCCTGGATTATAAGGTCACATTGGATCTTCTCTGTCGAGCTTCAAGTTTAAGCAATTTACATAAAGACCCTGATTAAATAAAAATAGTTGCCGGCAAAAATCATAAGTTCATGTTAGTGCGTATTCGAAATATTTATCCACTATCAATAGAGCATTTAGTCTATATTCTCAATTTGTTCGAGTTGCCTTCTCAAAAAACCAGATATGATTCGGGGAAATCACAGATGTTATCCTGAAAAAGAATAATTGAATATTTTATATATATTTATTGCATGAAATATACAATCTGAAGTTGAATAAACGTATTAAACAATGTCAATCATCAATCCTCTCTCAGCAATTAAAAAATCCCTGTTCAAAAAAAAGATCGGAAGTTCTCCAGAAGATCTGGTATATATTGGGGACCAGGATCAGCAAATTCAGATTACTCTGATTAAATATGATGAACAAACAGTTGAAAGCATTGAAATAAAGAATACTGAGGATTTGATAGACAAGTTCGAACCTGATAAGATTAACTGGATCAATTTGAATGGTGTTGGGAACAGGGATATAATGACAGAAATTGCCAAATATTTTAAGTTTAATGACTTGATGACTGAAGATATCATGAATACTGAACATCATCCAAAATCTGAAGAATTTGATGAACATTTGTTTACTACTTTAAAAATGGTATGGTTGACAAAGGAAAATGATGATATACAGATCATTCAAGAGCATCTAACCATAGTGCTGGGCGACAATTTCGTAATCTCCTTTCAGGATAAAATCGAAGATGATGTTTTCAGTTCGGTTCGTCAGCGCATTTTATTGGATAAGGGAAAGTTACGTCAAAAAGGGGCAGATTTCCTGTTTTATAAACTCATAGACAGTATTGTTGATCAGTTCTTCCTCGTAATGGAATATATCCGGGAGCAAATTGAAGATCTGGAGGATTTTGTCCTTTCCAATCCATCCAAAAATATGAACGAAGAGATATTCCGGTTAAGAAGAAAAATCTCTGAATTAAGACGAATGATCTTTATGATGCATGGGGCAGTAAAGTATATCGTATCGGAAGGGGGCAATAATATTAAAGAAAATACGATAATGTATTTCAAGGATATACTGGATCATACAAATCATTTGAGTTCCGATTTTGAATCTTTCAGGGATTATGTTGCCTCCATCATGGATATCTATATGTCTAATTTGAGCAATAACCTCAACATCATCATGAAAACCCTGACTATTTTCTCACTTTTCTTTGTTCCGCTTACCTTTCTCGCCGGAATATATGGAATGAACTTTGAGTATATGCCGGAATTAAATTATAAATGGGGTTATCCGGCCATTTTGGTGTTCATGCTGATCGTTGTCATCCTCATGTATATATACTTGAGGCGGAAAAAATGGCTGTAGAAAATAGAATTTTTGCATTTAAATGCATATCAGGATTTATTAAATCTGATATTCCGCATCAATCCTTTGTATTTAGTTCGCTTAACAGCACTTTTCCGAAATACTAAATTAAAAGCCTCTTCCGTCATCTCAACCCAATCACTCCTGGACATTTTTTTCAGTTTCTCCGCCGGATTAAAATATGGTTCATTGTGCGGTTTCGAAAAACGGTTCCAGGGACACACTTCCTGGCAGATATCACATCCAAAGATCCAGTTTTCCATTTTTCCACGGAAAACCTCAGGAATATCATCCTTTAATTCAATGGTAAGATAGGAAATACATTTAGAAGCATCCATCTGGTATGGTGTTAGTGCTTGCGTCGGGCAGGCATCCATACATCTGGAACATGTCCCGCAAAAATCACCTATAGAACCATCGTATTCCAATTCAGTATCTAATATAACCTCGGCAATAAAAAAATAGCTCCCTGAGTTTTTATTGATAAGCATGGTATTCTTCCCAATCCATCCCAATCCACTTCTCGCCGCCCATTGTCGCTCAAGCACGGGTGCCGAATCCACAAACACCCGCCCGTCAACATCCTGGATGTGATTTTGGACCTGCTTTATAAAGCGCTTTAATTTATCTTTTATTAAAAAGTGATAATCCTTACCATAGGCGTACCGGGCAATTTTGAAGGAGTTTTCAGAATCAATATCTGATTCCGGATAGTAATTATAAAGTAAACTGATGACTGATTTTGCATTGTTAACCAGTTGGGTAGGATCCAGACGCTTATCAAAATGATTGGCCATATAAGCCATTTTGCCATGATTATTTTTCTCCAACCATTTTTTCAGACGGGGCGCTTCTTCTTTTAGATGTTCAGCTCTGGATATACCACAATAATCAAAACCCAGTTTTTTTGCAGTATTTTTAACAAAAGCGGTATTCTTTAAAATGTCAGGATTCGCCATCTTAAAACAAAGTGCCGGTTTTACCTGGAGGGATAATGTTCAAATGTCTATAAGCGAGCTCAGTTGCTTCCCTTCCCCTGGAAGTTCTTTTAATATATCCTTCCTGAATTAGAAAGGGTTCATAAACTTCTTCGATGGTATCAGCTTCTTCACTACATGCCGTAGCAATGGTATTTAAACCAACAGGACCACCTTTGAATTTCTCAATAATGGTCATTAGAATCCGGTTATCCATTTCGTCCAATCCATTCTGGTCTACTTCCAGCGCTTGCAGGGCGATCTCGGCGATCTCTTTCGTTATGATTCCCTTACCCTTGATATCTGCAAAATCACGTGTTCTTCTTAGCAAATTGTTTGAGATCCTTGGCGTACCCCTGCTTCTCCTGGCTATTTCAACTGCCGCATCCTTTTCAATTGGAACATCAAGTATTCTTGCTGACCTGTTCACGATCTTCGATAATAAATTGGCCTGGTAGTATTCCAGTCTTGAGTTGATCCCGAACCTTGACCTGAGCGGTGAAGTTAATAAGCCAGCCCTTGTAGTGGCACCAACCAGAGTGAATGGATTTAATTTAATCTGTACTGATCTTGCATTTGGACCAGAATCCAACATGATATCTATTCTGAAATCCTCCATGGCGCTGTACAGATATTCTTCCACCACCGGATTGAGCCTGTGGATCTCATCGATAAATAAAACATCCTGTGGCTCAAGGTTGGTCAATAATCCGGCGAGATCGCCCGGTTTGTCTAATACCGGGCCTGATGAAACTTTTATATTGGCCCCAAGTTCATTTGATATAATATAAGATAAAGTGGTTTTACCTAAGCCCGGAGGGCCATGAAGCAATACGTGATCTAAGGATTCGCCCCTCTTTTTAGCAGCCTGAACAAATATCTTCAGGTTTTCAACGATTTTTGCCTGCCCAGTAAAATCTTCAAAAGTCAAAGGCCTGAGGGCCTGCTCTATCTCCTGATCTTCAGGACTTAAAAATGATTTATCACCATGGAGGAAATCCTCTCTCATATTCTGTATTAAGTTAGTACTAAAATAATGACACGATTTCTAAAATACGTCTTTTAACGATAGAAATACTTATTATTTCAAACCCATCGCTGATCAGATGCCAGGTATCTGACCATCAGATTATAAAATTCAGTGATCAAATCCTTCCCTTCCGAAGTAAAATGAACGATATTCTGATGAACATATGTAGCCTTATAACCCAGAATATGATAATTCTACAGGCCGTCATAGCGCATATTTCTGATCCCGGCGATACGCCAATTGTCATTCTTACGAACAAGGATGAAAGTACTCCACATTTTTCTTACTGATCCGTCAGCATTTATTATTTCATATTTAGCATCTGCAATACCTGCTTCCGGATTGAGCAATTTGATCTTATCAACCACGATGGTTCGCTTCCCTGGATTATTAACAGAACTCTGCATCATCCCATCAATACATTCCCGAATACCAACACGCCAGACCCCGGACGACACCAGTTGATCGATTTCAGGATCCAATATATCTCTGAGGACTTCCTCATTCTTATTTTCTCTGGCATCAAGATATGTGTCAATTAAAGAATTGATAGCCTTCATTTGACTATCTGTACTGACATTATTCTGGCCATGGATAGGGTAATTTGCGCATAGGAAGAATGCAAGAGCTAACAGAATCTTATTCATGATCGTCATTTTTTGTTTTACCATCAAAAGGATTTTAGCAGATTATTATCACCTGCACACCATCATTAAATATTTATGATTGAACTTGCATTCTAAAATGCCTGTATTAGATAAATCTTAGATACAATTAAGTGTTTAATATTTAAAATTGAAATCAGAATTCGTAGAAATATATGCAATCAAATAACAATTTTTAAAATACTTCAGATTTTCTTCAAATTTAAGCCTTACGTTTAGTGAAAAAACCAAATGAAAAAGATCCGAAAAGAAGACATCTCACAGGAAGTATTTGACCTTTACGATAAATATGCCCACAATCAAATAGATAGAAGAAAATTCCTCGATAAATTATCAACCTACGCAGTAGGCGGATTGACCGTCAGCTCTCTTTTGAGCTTTATCATGCCCAATTACCAGGATAATTTACAAATCCAACCTGATGACAGCAGACTAAATACTGAGTATATAACATACAATTCACCAAAAGGCGGAGGAGATATTAAAGCGCAACTTTCAAGGCCAAAAAATGCTTCCGGAAAATTGCCTGGTATAGTCGTTGTCCATGAAAACCGTGGATTGAATCCGTACATAGCTGATGTTGGCAGACGGGCCGCTATAGCAGGCTTCATTTCAATTGCGCCAGATGCACTTACACCCCTGGGAGGTTACCCGGGCAATGATGACGAAGGCAGGACTTTACAGCGTCAGCGGGATCGTAATGAGATGTTACAGGATTTTATTGCCGCTTTCCAATATCTGAAAGATAGTCCTGAATGCACAGGCAATATAGGAGTGGTAGGATTTTGTTTCGGAGGATGGATTTCCAACATGATGGCGGTAGAAGTCCCTGAACTAAAGGCAGCCGTTCCTTTTTATGGTGGACAGCCATCCAGTGACCAGGTTCCAAAAATCAATGCCCCCTTATTATTGCAGTATGCTGGACTGGACACAAGGGTAAATGAAGGATGGCCGGAATATGAAGCAGCCCTGAAAAAGAACGATAAGGAATATACGGCATATATCTACCCTGATGTAAATCATGGATTCCATAATGATTCCACACCCCGGTATGATAAAGAGGCTGCAGAGTTAGCATGGAGCAGGACAATTGAATTTTTCAAGGAGAAATTAGAATAATATGTTAATTTTAAGGAAATAGCAATTTTTTAAACTATTGGAGTCAAAAAAACAGGATTGTTCGGGAGAAGGCTTACGGAGGAAATCAGTGAATAAACGACTTTTTCTTTCAATATTATTTCTTTCATTAACATGGATGCAGTTTGATGTAAATGGGCAGGATCTGCATATCAAAAGAGCATCTACGCCCATAAAAATCGATGGGGTGATGGATGAAGGTGCCTGGCTGGAGGCAGATGTTGCTGACCATTTCAATCAATATTTCCCATATGACAGTTCAGAAGCCATTGCACCTTCTGAGGTTAGAATGACGTATGATGATAATTACATCTACGTTGTAGCGATCATGCGAAGTCTGGGCCCCAGGGAGTATGTTATACCATCTCTCCGAAGGGATTATCGAGGAGAAGCTTATGATGGTTTTTCTGTAATTTTCGACACATATAAAGACAAAACAAATGCTTTTCTTTTCGGCGTCAACCCTTATGGTGTTCAACGGGAAGGACTGATTTCAAATGGAGGAAACTCGCGAAGAAGAGGAGGGCAAGGGAGCAGTGATTTCTCCCTGACCTGGGACAATAAATGGTATTCTGAAGCCAAGATCTATGAAGACCACTGGATAGCTGAAATGGCTATACCTTTCAAATCAATCCGGTTTAAAGAAGGTATGGATTCCTGGTTTATAAACTTTTACCGCATAGACAGTGAATATGCAGAAAGATCCACCTGGTCACCAATTCCTCGTAATTTCAATCTGATTAATATTGCTTTTAATAAAGAATTAAAATGGGATCAACCCTTAAAAAACCCGGGGAAGAATATCTCCTTAATCCCCTATGCCGCCTTCAAAGTTGGGAAGAATTATGAGGAGGGGACCCCGACAAAGACAAAATTCACTGGAGGCGGGGATGCTAAATTGGCGTTATCTTCGGCCATGAATCTTGATCTAACGATCAATCCAGATTTTTCTCAGGTAGAAGCCGATCAGCAGGTGACCAACCTGGATCGATTTGAGATCTTTTTCCCTGAACAAAGACAATTCTTCCTGGAAAACGCTGATCTGTTCGCAGATTTTGGAACCTCAGCAGCAAGACCATTTTTTTCACGAAGAATTGGAATAGCGAGAGATACTGCAACGGGGACCAATTTGGAGAATCCCTTGTATTTCGGAGCAAGGATAAGTGGAAATATTAACAACAAGTGGCGAACCGGGTTTTTGACGATTCAAGCAGCGAAAGATAATGATATTTCCCTGCCATCCATTAATTATACCGTTGCCTCAGTACAATACCGACTGGGCCAAAGATCAAACATAGCAGCAATGTTCGTAAGCAAACAACCTTTTCAGGACTCAATCGGTGGAGAGTTTACCGTACAGCCAAGCACATGGAACAGAACCCTTGGACTTGATGTGAACCTCGCAACCCCGGATAATAAATGGAGCGGAAAAGGCTATTACCATCGATCATGGGATGAAATGGGATTGGATTCAACGTATTCCTACGGAGTAGGTGTAAATTACAATACATACCGCTGGGAGGCACGGTCGGATTTCAGATCTATTGGAGCTAATTTTAATCCAAGGGTAGGTTTTGTTCGACGAACAGATTTTAACCAGATAAGAGCTACTGTTTATTATAACTTTTACCCATCGCGAGGACTCATTCAATCACATGCTCCGGGATTGGATATTGATTTTTTGAATACCAGACTGTATGGTTTAACAGACTGGGATGCCAATATATTATATCGTATAAACTTCAGAAATACAGCTCGACTAAGTATGAGATTACGACGTCAATATACTTATTTATATGAACCATTTGATCCCAGTGGATCGGATGGGATTGAACTTCCGGCAGATTCCGAATATGCTTATAATTTTATTATTGCCAGGTTCAGTTCAGATGAAAGGAAGCCATTTTTCTATACGGTCTCTACCCGATCCGGTGAATACTACAACGGAACAAATATCAACCTTGAAGGAACATTATCCTATCGCTTTATACCTTATGCCGTTGTATCTGTAAATTTCGAATTTAACCGGGTGCGCTTGCCATCACCTTACAATGATTCGAATCTTATTCTGGTCGGGCCCAGGTTTGACATTACCTTTACACGTAATATTTTCTGGACAACTTTTATTCAATATAATAGCCAGATCAATAATGTGAATGTAAATACCCGTTTTCAATGGAGGTTCAAACCGGTATCAGATCTGTTCATAGTTTATACTGACAATTACTTTGCCGGACTGGAAGACAGGTTCATTGATTTCAGCCGTCCCAAACTAAGAGCTTTTGTTATTAAATTAACGTATTGGCTTAACCTGTAACCCATCCTGGATTAATATAAAATAAAATCAAGCATCACATATCTGGTTATACGAAAATAAGTTTGTAGTTAGAAAATATTGTCTCTCTGAATTGCCCCCTAAGGTCATTCCTTAAAAAGAGAGAATTTGCCCGGAATACTTTAACTGATCATTTATGATTCAATTTTAACAACAGACAAAGAGGAGGTCTTAATCCTTGCGCAATATGCTATGTTTGATGTATGAATCATGAAAATTTGAGATTCTATGATTTTTATAAAATGCTTCCGCAAGTTTTCTGATTTAAAAGCATCAAAATATCAAAAGTTAAACTGAAACAACGAAGAAATGAGAAGTACAAAACTTAATATCTGGGCATTGGGATTATTTGTAATTCTAATATTTGCCGGCCATCAGGCAGAAGCTCAAAGGGATCGGGAAAGCGGATTTGGAAAAGGAATAAGATCAGGAAATCCAAGAGGTGTGGGAGATGGACCGGGGTCTATGAGCAGAATGGAATCAGCGCTTGATCTTAACGATGAACAAAAAACACAGATTGAAAAAATTCATCTGGATATGCAAAAGGAGTTGTTACCGACCTTGAATGAAATAAGAGAGAAGAATGCTAAACTTAGCACCTTGATTTCTGAAAACGAAAGTGAATCAAAGATCAACCAGTTGATCGATGAAATCAGCAAACTACAAGCCACTGTTCGAAAGGGTCGTATAAGCACTCATTTTAAAGTCAGGGAACTGCTCACTGATGAACAGAAAATCAAATTCGATACATTTTCCGGTAACAGGTTTAATGGGAGGGATCATCATTCCGGTAGCATGGGCCGGTATGGTCGTGGCAGGATATAAATTTAATACGTTGAGATTGGAAAAGTGAAAACCGGTGAAGAAAAGATTTCTTTCCCGGTTTTATTTAGTCTGCATTTTTAAACTACCTATAAACAATTATCTTTATTCTACAGGGTACAATACATATGGAAATTGGTGATTCAGAGCTTGTTACTAAATTAAAAAATGCTGATGAGCAAATTTTTCGCCAATTGGTACGGGAATATGAGGATAAGATTTTCAATACCTGTATCAGCCTGGTTAAGCATGCTGAAGACGCTGATGATCTCACTCAGGAAGTCTTTATAGAAATTTTCAGATCCATACATAAATTCAGGGAGGATTCCCTTTTATCAACCTGGATATATCGAATTGCTGTCAACAAATCCCTGGAACATCTGAGGAGAATGAAAAGAAAGAAGAGAGCGGGGATCCTGACCTGGTTCAATAAAGATGATCAGGATATGAAACAGGTAGCTGCCGATTTTAATCATCCAGGTGTACAGGTAGAGAACGAAGAACGATCCCGTATTTTGTTCAGGGCAATGGAAAAATTACCTGAATCACAGAAGATAGCTTTTACCCTGCATAAGCTGGAAGGATTATCATATGAACAGATTGCTGCAGTCATGCAAAAAACACTATCCTCTGTAGAATCGCTTATGCACCGGGCAAAAACAAATTTAAAGAAGGCATTATATGATTACTATAAATCTTCTTAAGAGCGCAAGTTATTTCTTATAACAACATCTAAATAGTAGATCAATGAAAAAAACAGATCAAGATATCGAAAACCTCGTTGAACAGACCCTGAGTGCTTTTGATGGTGTAGATCGGGCCAAACCCAAGCCATTTTTATATACAAGAATAATGGCCCGCAAAGAAAAATCACTGGCTGGGTCAACTGGTTTTACATTACCTGTAATTCAGCGTATTGGATTGGCTTTTATAATCTTGATCATATCCTTTAATATATATACTGCGACCACAATATTTCGTAATTCTGTATCAAATGTTTCGCTTGAAGAAAACGAACAAGCCTTTGTGGAAGATCTTTACCCTTCAATCCCTACTCTTGACAATATAACGTTAACGACTTCAAATCCCTAGATGATGGAAATACTGACAAATAAAAGGTTTTTATGGATTATTATCCTGATCTTGCTGATCCTTAATATTGCCTCACTTTCAACAATCTGGTTAAGGCCCTGGGAATCCGGGATTCGGGAAACCAGAGAGTTCAGACGCCCGTTGGCAAAAGACCACTTTCTTAACAAACGATTGAATTTCACACCAGAACAACAAGCCCAGTTTGATAAACTATTAACAAAACACCGCGACACACTCGACTCAAAAGTAATAGAAATAAGCTCCTTGAGAAAAGAACTTATGGGAATGATGCAAAATCAGGAATTCACTTCTGAATCTGAAAAAATTGTTCAGACTATTGGCCAGAAGCAAAGTGAGCTGGAATTAATAAATTATAATCATTTTAAAGAGATTATGGCCATATGTAATGATGAACAGAAAGAGGTTTTTTTAGAAACCATGATGCGAGCGGTAGGCCCAAACCGAGGGATGGGTATTCCTAATGACAGGAGAGGATTTGGAAGAAACAGCAGGCCTGGCAGGGACAGATAGGCAGGATCTCAAGGTTAAGCCTTAACCAAGGTTACAAATAGGTTAATTTCACTTATTACAATTGAGCTTTTTAAGGGGAAAATAGAATTTACGGGCCGCATAACCCGTAAATTCTAATTCAGTTCCTTAGATCAAGATGTTTTAATCCCGCATCCCACAGCCTTTGTTGTCGCAGGCTTAGGTTCCTGACCTTTTTCAATAGACATGATAGCATTTTCGAGAAATTTTTCATTAACACCATCTTCATCCCGTGCGTTGTCATCAATTGCACCATGATATCGAACAGTTAGATTGCTATCTACCAGGTACACCTCCGGAGTTTTTGTGGCTCCGTATTTAGGAAAAATCTCCTGTCCATCATCAAAAAGATACAGGAATTCAAATCCTTTTTCCTTGGCATTCGTTTTCATAGCGTCAAAACTGTCTCCGGGTACAACATCAGGATCATTGGGCTGAATTGCAACGACCGGATATCCTTTCGAGGCATACTTATCATGCAATTGAATAATCCGTTGCTCGTTTGCTTTTGCTACAGGGCAAGTATTGCAAGTAAATATCACAATAAAGCCTTTTGGTTTATTTCCATTACCATCCATAATGTTCTCAAAAGAATACTCTTTTCCATCAATATTCTTTAATTTGAAATAAGGAGCTTTTTCCCCAACTTTAACTCCTGCGTTCTCCTTTGCTTCTGCTGTTTTTTTAACAGAGACAACATCTTTACCTGACTGGCCGGTAAATGATACCAGGGCCAGAGCCATTGAAATTAATAGTAGTCTTCTCATTCTTATTAATTTTGATTATTGTTTAGTAAATGGTTTAATTATCTCTTCCAATTCCTGTGTGCTGTGAAAGGGTGCATCCACAAAATGTTTCTTATTCCCGTTATAAATATATGTTACAGGGATAGCACCCGACCATTCGCTGGATACCTTGTCAATCCAGTCATTGAAGTTTCCATCCAGCAGCACAACAACCATCGAATTCAGTTTCTTCTTTTCAACAAAAGGAAGGAGCTTGCTTTCTATCTGTTTTGGAAAATCCAGGCTGCATAGAATAACTTTAATTTTCTCGTCACTATATTTTTCATTTATCTCTTCCAGATAGGGCAACTCCTCAAGACAAGGTTTGCACCATGTAGCCCAGAAATTGATGATGTAGGTTGTATCATTATCCAAATGAAACATAGGCTCTATATCAGAGAATTTTTCATAGACAGGGATATGTCCGGCATAAGACGTGGGTTCCGGCCATATACCAGATTTTGTCGCATTGTATTCATAGAATTTTTCAGTATTTGCTTTATCCTTTATTCCACTCGACAAAACCTGATCGCTTGGGAAAAAGTATATGATCCCTGATAATACTATCCAGAATTTGAGCATTTTCATTGTGTTCATACTTAGATAAAAAGGTTTGTATCAGCCGGGAATGGTCCGGTTTCATTTTTAAGCAATCGGAAAGTTAATACTTTCTATTTACTAATGGAAAAAAAAATGGTAAACAGCAATGTTTATCTTGCAAACGACATCTGAAAAATTTCACAAAAAGGGTGTAAATTGGCCCATATATTTAAAAACTATAATGTTTCACAAAAGCAGAATATATCCTGTAATATTGATCCTGGTGGTGTTTGTGGTTTGGATGTTACGCCAGAATTCGGAAAAACTGGAAAAGGTATCCTTCAATGGTGAAACGATGGGAACCTATTATAACATTATTTACCTCCACCCTGATGGGACAATTTACAAGTCTGCTGTCGATTCCCTTTTGTTGATATGGAATCAATCCTTGTCAACTTATATAGCTGATTCAGAAATCTCCCAGTTCAACAGAAATGACTTCCTTGCTTTTGGATCTCCTTATTTTTATCCCGTGTTATTAAAAAGCAGGCAAGTTTATGAAGCCACAAATGGAGCTTTTGATCCAACAGTCATGCCTCTCGTCAACGCCTGGGGCTTCGGGCCTGAGGATAATGATATGCCAGACAGCTCCCAGATCAATGAATTGATCAAATTGGTTGGATTCGATAAGATCATATTTAATGAAAATGAGGTTAGAAAATCCGTGTCGGGGATGGCCCTGGATTTCAGTGCCATTGCAAAAGGATACGGTGTTGATGTGGTAGGTAAAATGCTGGAAGGCAAGGGTATAGATAACTATCTGGTTGATATTGGAGGTGAAATTGTATGTAAAGGGAAAAATGACCGCGGGACTCCCTGGACAACAGGCATCGAAGATCCATCAGTAGAAATCTTCGATAGGAAAATAAAGGCAGTTATTGAAGTGACTGACAAAGGCATTGCAACATCCGGAAACTACCGTAATTATTATGTAAAAGATGGCAAGAAATATGCGCACACGATAAGCCCTTTTACCGGATACCCTGTGGAACACTCTATGCTGAGCGCTACCGTTGTTGCAGGCGATTGTATGACCGCTGATGCCTATGCGACTGCCTTTATGGTCTTAGGTATGGAGGAAGCTATTCCAATAATTAATAATCATCCGGAAATGGATGCTTATTTTATTTTTTCAGATAATGATGGAAAGATAAATACCTTTATGACTGAGGGATTTAGATCCATATTAAAAACCGAAAATTAAAATGACACCTAAGATTGAGTGGGTAGATGAATGGTTCGGTTCACCCTATTACCATATTCTGTATAAGAACAGGGACTCAAACGAAGCCCAGTTATTTCTGGATAAACTGATAGATTACCTGGATATTCAGAAGGATGACAAGATCCTCGACCTTGCCTGTGGAAAGGGTCGCCATGCCATTTATTTAAATCAGAAAGGGCTCGATGTCACTGGTTTCGATATTTGCAAGGAAAATATTCAGGAGGCACGGGATTATGAAAATGACAGGCTTCATTTTCATGTTCATGATATGCAGTTCCTATTCAGGAAGAACTATTTTAATTATATATTTAATTTTTTCACAAGCTTCGGATATTTTGATTCCAAACTGGAAAATGAAAGCGTAGTCAAAGCGGCAGCTGATGGATTGGTAAAGGGTGGTAAATTATTAATTGACTTTCTTAATCCGTATACCGTCATACATCATCTGGCCCCCGAAGAGATTAAAGAAATCAATGGAATAAGATTTCACATTACAAAAAAGATCGATGATGGGATGATCGTAAAGGATATAAAATTTTCTGATAATGGAAGTGATTATCATTTTTATGAAAAAGTTAAAACCATTAGAAGGGTTGAATTTCTCGAATACTTTAATAATACCGGTTTAGATGTCCTTGAAATATTTGGGGATTATGACCTGAATCCCTATGTAGCTGAAAAATCTGACCGAATGATCTTTCTCTTAAAGAAATAAAATCCATGGTATTGAATTCAATCATATTGTTTTTATCAGCGATCCTGGGAGGGATATCATTTTATCTTTTCCCATCCCTGAAAGATAAGAAGTTGGATTATCTTCTAATCTTTGCAGGAGCCTATCTTTTTTCGATTACTATAATTCATATTCTTCCTGAAGTATATGCGCAATATTCTGATTCTTTTCAGATCGGTATATTTATCTTAATAGGATTTGCCCTTCAGATGATACTGGGTGTTTTGTCCACCGGTGTGGAACATGGTCATATTCATCATATCGATAAAAATGAGAAACACATAACACCTTTAGTCCTGGTAATAGGTTTGGGAGTGCATGCATTTCTTGAAGGCACTATTCTTGCCCACCCGGTCAGTTCAGGCATTCACAATCATGCCGGGGGTATCATATTTGGTATTGTTTTACATAAAATACCCGCTGCACTTGCCTTAATGGTGATCATAAGTGCTTATACCAGCAGGGCAAAAGCATTATTCTATCTTATCATTTTTAGTATTTGCTCACCTTTAGGTTTGATCCTTGCCTCTTTCATTGGAAACTATCATGTCTTTTCCGTAAAAGAAATGGCCTGGTTATATGCCATAGTTAGCGGAAGCTTCCTACATATTTCCACGACCATATTCTTCGAATCTAATCCAAAACATAAGTTAAAACTTCCAAGGCTAGGAATCGTTTTTCTTGGTGCACTGGTCGCCATATTGATAGAAATGCTTTTTTAGTGGAAATGGTCGGGAGCTTATTCCTTCGATAGCAAATAAAGGAAACATGATAAGGTGCCCACTTACCCTAACCCCTGTTGGAATAATTACTTATATATGATTTAATCCATTCAATCCTTTGTCCTCTTGCGAAAGAATATACTTTTTCATTATCGGTAAGGTATTCAAGTAAAATCAACACCCTCGAATAATACTGCTTATCAACTTCATAATTTAATTGCGCTCTTTCGACTTCGGCTCTTTGAAATAGTAGTTCAGCAAGAATTTTTATTTGTCCATCGTTCAGATCATCTGTAGTTATGATTCTTGATAGTAATTCAGAGTGGTCAATGTTTAGATAAACCTCAGGCATTTTTAATCCGAAATCCAATGATGAATTCTCAATGACCTTTTTCGCTTCATGGAATTTTCCCTGTTCTTTTAATCCCAATAACTTGGCAATTACCACACCAAGCTGATTAAAGTAACGCATTAAATAATCTTTTTCCACATATCCCATTTATACTAAATTTAAATACAGTGTTTCAAAAAAGACAACAAAAGAATATTACTAAAAATACCCCATCTTTAAAAAGTATATGAAATTAAATTCTTTGCATTACCGATCAAAAAAGTTATACGTGAAAGATCCAAAGGGAGATTCCCAGCACGTGTATTCAACATGAATATTGGTTAATTTCTAAAGATATATTTATTGAGTTTAGTTCCCTTAAAATTATGGAATTTCTTTCACAGATCATTATTACATTTAAAGACATAAAAAAACTGCCCGGGGATGGGCAGTCTTTTCAAAAACTGAATATGAAATTTAGAAACTGACATGAAAGTAAATGCCAGAGCTACGAGGTACGATCTTATAACCATGCGGTGTATGTCTGAATAATATATCATGATATTGATAATACAGCCTTCCATTTATATACACTCTACTATATCCATGTGGAATTGTATTGAAGTAAACATGTGTTGGCATGTCAACAGTGAAGTAACCATGACGCCAGTCATATCTGTAAAATCTTCCACTATGGTAATAGAATTCCCCAAAATTCGAATGATAAAATACCACCGGGTAATTGTAATATGTCCAGGGTGATGGATGATAATGTTTCGTGTAATAGTAGTGTTTGTTATACGCATGATGATGCTTATGATACCACTTATGCTTCTTATAACTTGTATTATGATTATTATAACCATTACTCTTATAAGTATAAGTCTGCTTCTTGGGCTTAGTTTCACGCTCAATAAACCTACCCTCGTTGCTGGCAGTAGTATTTCTCCGATCATAGTTCAAGGATGTTCTTGCATTTCTTGCATTATCCTGCCTGGCGACCGAACCTGAACCACTTCGACTCCTGTTTATATCTTCACTTCTTGAGGAAGTAGTAGCCCTGAGCCTGCTATGGCTGTTATCATCACTTCTCTGAGCAGTCGTAGTTCCTGTCCTGCTCCGGTTTTTATCCCCGTTCCTACTGGACCGCTGCTGTGCATTTACTGCGAAACTTAATATTAATAACAATATGCTTATCAATATTATGATTCGGTTTAACTTGTATGTATAATATGTAGTTTTCATGACTTTAAATTTTAAGTCTGCCTCTGATTCCTCTTCCTGAGGAGATGCAAACGAGTATAACAATATATTTAAAATCATGGCGCCAATCTTAATTTCAATATGAATGTTGCAAAGGGTATGCCAAAAAAACTATATTGCTGATATTCAGATATTTATATTATTAGCCAGATTAGATATCAGGCTACAGAAAGCTTTGTTAGGGCTTCCAAAAAACGATTTCAAATTTAATCAAATAGGCCATTATCCAATTTGTCAATGATACCAATATGGATTAATTTGGCATTAATTTTTTACTTTTTGAACCACATTCATGATAAAAAATAATATTACCGGTACAGCATTTTTGTTAACCGGGGGAGCATTTATGAAAGTAGATGCAAAAACCTCTCATGGACTTATCAGGGGTTCCGATCGATTTACCATAACCGCTGTAATAGATCCTATTTATTCGGATAATGACGCAGGAGAATTACTGGATGGCAATAACCGGAATATACCCATCTACGAATCCATGGAGCAAGCAATACTGGAAAAAGGCAAACCTGATTATTGTATAATAGGCATTGCCACAGTTGGAGGCAGGCTTCCTCCTTTTCTGGAAGAATCCATTTCAAACGCACTAATGCATGGCATATCAATTATCAACGGACTCCATGATTTTTTGAATGAAAAACCCCAATATGTAAAACTGGCTGAATCAAATAATTCTCAATTAATCGATATCAGAAAACCCAGGCCTTTCAGGGAATTGAAATTCTGGACATCAGAGATATATTCTGTAAAATGTCCCATAATCGCCTTACTGGGCATGGATTGTGCTGTGGGCAAAAGAACAACCGGACAATTTATTTTGGATGCTTTAAGCCACGCAGGGAAAAAAGCTGAGATGATCTATACTGGTCAGACTGGATGGCTTCAGGGTCATAAATACGGATTTATCTTTGACGCAACCCTGAACGATTTTGTCAGTGGGGAATTGTCAAACGCCATTTTAGATGCTTACAGAAATGAAGATCCTGATTACATATTTCTGGAAGGCCAATCCGCACTTCGCAATCCAAGCGGACCCTGCGGTGCGGAACTTTTGCTTTCAGGAAATGCAAGATATACAATTCTTGTTCACGAAATTAGCAGGAAACATTTTGATGAAAATCCAGAATGGGGTAATATCCCATCGGTTGAAAGTGAGATCAAATTGATCGAGACTTATAATTCCAAAGTGATCGCACTAGTCTTAAATACCAGGGGATGTTCAAAGGAAGAAGTTGAATCGGCGAAGTTTGAATATGAAAAGCAATTGCAAATTCCTGTTTTACTACCTGTCGAAGAAGGCGTTATGAAGATCCTGCCTGTGCTGGAAAAATTAATAAACAATGAAAATTAAAAGTATAAACGCATTTAGAAAGGATCTGGCACTTACCAAACCATATACTGTTGCCTATCAGACCTATACAAGTGCAGAAAATGCCTTCATAGAGATACAGCTTGAAAATGGAATAACTGGTATAGGCGCTGCGGCCGAAGGTGAATTTGTGATTGGTGAAAGAATGGAAGATACAATTTCGAATTTGCAGTCTGAAGATCTTTTGAATTGGATAGACCGTGATATTCTTCATTTTCAATCCCTGATAAACGAATCTAAAAAACTTTTCCCTGAATATTCAGCCACCAGAGCAGCAATTGATATCGCCTTGCATGATGCCTTTTGTAAATTCCTGGATATCCCGGTGGTCGATTTTTATGGAAGGCGATACAAGTCTTTACCAACGTCAGTTACTATAGGCATTTGTGATGTCGAAAAAACACTACAGGAAGCCAGAGAATATAAAGACATGGGATTTTCAATATTGAAGGTGAAAACTGGACATAACGTCGACCTGGATATCGAACGGTGTATTAAATTAAGAGAAGAATTTGGCAATTATTTTAAGATAAGAGTGGATGCCAATCAGGGATACGATTCGGGCCAAACCATCAAATTCTATAAGGCGACGAAGAATCTGGGAATAGAACTGATAGAGCAACCCTTACAGGTAGGTGAGGAAAAGAAAATGGATCTGCTTCCCTACGAAATCAGGAAGATCATAGCCTGTGATGAATCCCTTAAAAACAGTGCCTCGGCATTTAAACTCGCTAATGAACCAATGAGCTGTGGAATTTTCAATATCAAACTTATGAAATGCGGCGGTTTATCTGGTGCCTTTGATATAGCCAGAATAGCAGAAGTAGCTGGTATAGATTTATTTTGGGGTTGTTTTGATGAAAGTATTGTCAGCATATCAGCAGCCCTTCATGCTGCATTTGCGTGTCGGAATACCCGCTATCTCGATCTTGACGGGAGCCTTGACCTTGCCGAAGATATTGTAACAGGAGGATTTGAGATTCATGATGGAATGATGTCAATTGTCGATGGTCCCGGATTCGGGTTTACAAAAATCGATTAAGATATAATATGTCATGGTAAGAGCATTTTTCACCCGGCCAGGCAAGAATCAATTTTATGAAAACATCATGCCGAAAACAATAAAAATGATGATTCCAGTATTCATTTCACTACCGGATATAATTTACTAATATTTTTGGTCTGTACTAATTATTATAGAAGTGCTTAATCAAAATGAATAAAGGTAGTTTTTGATTATTTCGCTAATTTGACCTAAATTTTTACGAATGAAAAGAATTATACTTTTATTAATAACCATAGTAATCCCCTTCTTATCACAAGGACAGGAAGAAAAACCACCTAAAAAAGGCTGGATAGGATTTAGTATGGGTGCAGCAGTACCTGTTGGAGATTTCGGATCGGAGGAAGGTGGAAACGCCGGCACAGGCTTCAATTTTACTTTAATCAATTTTGGATATAAATTTCATCCCAATATTGGATTGAATACAATGATCATGGGTTCAGTTCACGCATCCAACTCAGGCGCACTTATAGATTTAGGGAATTGGGTATATGGTGGATTTCTGGTCGGACCGATATTTACACTGCCCACTGAAGTCATAGAGTTCGACTTTCGTCTTCTGGGAGGTATGATGGGTGTTGGCACTACAAGCAGTACATCCAATAACGGAGCTGGATTTGGTTATAACATTGGATTGGGATTTCGACTTAATGCAGGGAGATTAATTGCATTCCCTATATATATTGATTACTTACATACCAATCCATCTATTACATTATTTGGAAATACAGATAACCTATCTGTTGATGTTATAAACATCACCTTTGGATTGGCATTTAGAATTAGATAAATACGGATTTGTCTTTGATATTAATATAAAATACAACGCTGATCCAGAACTGGTTTTTTTCTAAAATAGTTTAATTCATCAGAGATTTATCATCTGCAGGATCATAAAGCAGCGTATCGTTTTTATAAAACGTTATACCTTATTCAGAATCTGAAGAATTCCTTCAGGATAATTTTTGCCCTTCAGAGATCAATAAATTCTTGGTTGCTATGATCCCATCAGGCTCACTCAATTCACTCCCCTCATATTCAATTCCTATATAACCAGTAAATCCTGATTCCTTAACAATGGATAACATTTTTCCGTAGTCAATGGTCGTTTCCTGGCCATTCTTATCGAAACGATAGGATTTTGCACTAACTCCCTTTGCAAAAGGCAACATCTCCTTTACTCCAAGATACCGGTCATATACTTCGGGACAGGTCCCGTCCTGTGTACTACCCCATTTCCTCGCTGTACAGAAATTGCCAAAATCAGGCAGAGTACCACAATTATCCTTCCCTATCCTTGAAATCACATCAGCCACCCATTTACCATCAGATGAATACAATCCGTGGTTCTCTATCACAACATTTATATTCATTTTAGCAGCATAATCTCCCAGAGAGCCCATACCATCAACCAGGGCATTACTGACTTCCTCCTTGTTCCCATCGCCAAAACCATTGACCCGGATGGAATGACAGCCGAGTGCTTTCGCATGATCAACCCACTTAAAGTGATTCTCTACTGCCTTTTTACGTATTTTGTCATTGGGATTCCCAAGATCTCCTTCATCGTCCACCATGATCAACAGACTTCGGATCCCATGATCTGTGGCACGTTGTTTCAGCTTGGTCCAGAATTCTGATTTATTCGCATATTTTGCGTATAGACTATTTACGTACTCAACCGCATCAATATTAAATTGTTCCCTGGCAATAACAGGGAATTCTTCGGCCTTCAGTTTATTATCATTAAAGCTCCTGTGGAGGGACCATTGGGCCAATGATATTTTAAAGAATAGTTTGTCGGAATTTTGAGAAACCGGGTGTGTAAATAACCGAGAAAAGTCAGAAGCCCTGGCAGTATCTGACAGTGCAATTCCGACACAGGTACCAGCAATTCCCTTAAGGCTGCTATTTAAAAATTTCCGTCGTGATAAATAAGATTTCATTATGTTAAATATGGTTATTGAATTCTAATACAAATTAATAATAATTCCTTTAACCCACTATTTTTCATAAATTAGGTTGCGTTTACCGGATCTAATAAAATCATGAAACGACGAAATTTTTTAAACAGACTTTCCCTGTCTGCTGGCGCTGTATTATTGAGTTCAGGATGCAGGCCATCCATCGATAAAAAAGAAACCTTCGACCGTGGAGATTTGGGCGGAAATGCCAATTCAGGATTTATAGTTGAACCATCTCGTGAAATCCCCGTGGTGGATAAAACAGATGTGCTCGTTGTGGGCGGAGGACCAGGTGGTGTCGCTGCTGCTATTGCTGCAAGTCGAACGGGTGCCAGGACTATTCTGGTTGAAAGATACAACCATCTTGGAGGATTGTGGACTGGCGGCCTGGTACTACCCTTGCTATCCACTCATGGGCTAAGTAAAAAGAATGAGCAGATTAAGGCCATTTATGGAATAGGTGATGAAATCGCCGAACGATTGAAGAATCTGGGAATGGCAGTAAACGAAGTGAATCCGGTAGTGGACCCTGAGGCTGCGAAATATGTGCTTGAAATGATGGTTAAGGAAGCTGGAATTACCATGTATTATCATTGTTGGGCCTCCAATGTTATTACTTCCGATGATACTATCAAGGCAGTTATCCTCGAAACGAAATCCGGACGGGTAGCTATCGAGCCAAAAGTAGTTATTGACTGTACCGGCGACGGGGATATATTTCATCTGGCGGGAGAAGATTATGATGTGATGCAATTTGAGATTGGCCTTGTACACAGGTTAGGCAATATCGACCGAGTCGATCCATCCAGGGCAGGCTACAAAAAACTAAACATCGGGGGTGAAACACCCATTCCATCAGTGAATTGGGTGAATATGACAGGAGGCGAATATGAAGATGCCCTCGATTTTAAGCGTCTTTCAGAATTACAACAAGCACATCGTATTGAGATATGGGACAATGTCCAGAGAATTCGTTCCAGCCCTGGTTATGAAGATATTTTCCTCCTTGACACGGCCGCCCAGCAAGGTGTCAGAATGTCGAGGATATTAAAAGGTGAATATCAGTTAACGCTTGATGATTCAATGACTTATAAGAACTTTGAAGATGTTATAGGTGTTAGCGGAGGTTGGATAAGTCTCCTCTATGAAGGCCAAAGAATAGAATGGGAAGAACGCCCGATCTGGCAGATCCCTTATCGTGCCTTGATACCCCGTAAAACTCAAAACCTCCTGGTGGCAGGCCGCTGTTTCAGCTTCGAACAGGAACTGTTTCAGGATGCCCGTATTATCGGCACCTGCCTCGTGACTGGTCATGGAGCTGGTGTAGCGGCTGCCCTTGCAGTGAAGACCGGAAATTCTACCAGGCAGTTAGATATTAAGGAAATTCAACACATATTGAAAGCGCAAAATGTGTATTTTGGATGAACTTTGAAGCAAAATACTTAAGGTATCTTTTATTTGTTCTTGCTATCCTGTTCGCATTGCCACTGCCTCTTTCAAAATTTTCAGGATTAACGCTATGGATTAGTCCCTACATGCTTTTGATCTCTTTTTTTTCCATAAAAAGTTTAGTTTTATTTAACCTGTTAGGATTACTGGCTCTAATATTTATGTTTTTCCGAAAACGCTGGATATGCAGATATGTTTGTCCACTTGGTGTAGTCTGCGATTGGGCTTCCAAAGTTCAACCGAATAAGAATACCATTAAGTTGAAATTGAATAAATATCTGGCGATCACTTCCATAGTTCTGGCTATATTAATGGTTCCGGTACTGGTTGTACTGGACCCTTTTAATATTTTTCACATGTCATTCGAGGGAATTCGAACTGGATTTCAACTCTCGGCCTACATAAAAATGATACCTCTGCTTGTAATCATCGTGATAAACATGCTATTCCCCAATATCTGGTGCCGGAGTTTATGTCCTCTTGGAGGAATGCAATTACTTGGATTTGATTTAGGCAAGGCTTTGCGAAAGTCCAAAGCAATTAAAAAAAACACTTCAACCAACAGGCGTTCCTTTATTGCCGGATTAACCGGGATATTGGCAGGAATATCCTTGCCCGGTTTATCAATTTTTTCACCTGGCAAGTGCATCAGGCCACCTGGCGCGCTTCAGGATCCTGATATGAATCTGGTTTGTGCTCGTTGTGGCAATTGCTCAGGTGCATGTCCAACCCATATCATCAAGCCCTCCGTGGATACTCACAGGATGGGTAGTCTGCTAACGCCGGAAATTGATTTCTCCGAATCCTATTGTTTGCCGGAATGTACGCTATGCGGTGATGTTTGTCCAAGCGGGTCAATCACTAAATTTAGCAAAGAAGGCAAGAAGGATCTTTTTATGGCAAGTGTCCATATTGATCTTGACAGATGCTGGCTGCAAAACCAGCGTGATTGTGATCTATGCAGATTCCATTGTGCCTATCATGCAATAGAGATCAGGAGAACTGAAGAAGGTATAATTGCATTACCTGTTCTTGATAAAAGTAAATGTGTGGGATGCGCGGCCTGTAAAATAGTCTGTCCACCTCAGGCCATCGCAATTATCTGATCGAATTTTCCTTCATTTTATACTATTTCAATTAGTAACATTTATGAACAGCGGATTTGGATAATTGTTATTTAAATAAAATTGAATTCCGCTTGAATCCCTTTTTAACTTTCTCAGATTTCCAAACCACTTTATTAGCATGCATTAGAGATACTTGTCTTCTGCCAGCCACTATAGAACCAGATTTTCATGCAGAGGTCATTGGACAGACCGGTCGGTTTAAAAGTATACGATTCCAGGAAATCATATTTGTTTACCTTTATAAAGCTGACGGACAACTTTGCTGCTGCATATATCAATCCGCTGAACTATAACTTATAATCTAAAGCCATATTTCCTGTGGATCTCTTGGATTTTACCTTTTCAGTAACATCTTCATCCTGCTGAGATATTGGACATATCAGAAATGAATATTTATACGCATTTTCCGTTAACCTGTACTCAGGATGTGTACGGGCTCCCCAGCTATCATCTCCTCCAATGCCCATTTGTTTATAGTCGATGTTTACTGAGGTCAGATCCCTGAATTTCACGTCATCGGTATGCCGGTTCACAGGCCTTGTACCTTCAATGTGACGGCCATCCGTCCTTTCGGGTGATTCCAGATCTTCCATGATAAGATGCTGGGCGTTGACCGACAACAATTCCTGACCGATAAACAACAGTCCATCGCCATCGGAATTGGTTAGAGTTGCCCACCGGACATCAGTTTTGTTTCCATTTTCCTGAGGTCTAAGATAAGCCCAGTACTGATCCTCTACTGAGCCTGAATACTTGCCTACAAAGGCACTTGTCTTACGATCCCAATACGATTCCTGCGGACCGCGTCCGTACCAGCTTATTTGATCATAAGTTCGGGGCATTTGAAGATTCATCCCCATCCTGACTATTTCAGGAAGCTTTTCATCCGTTTTCTCGAAACTGTTCGACACAATGATATCCGCATTATCGTATACTGAATATATGGTGGAGTAACTCGCAATGGGATTATTCTCCTGATCATTTAATGTCATTTCACAGATCACATCGATATGGGTTTTTTGTTTTTTAACACTAACTTTTACATCACTTTTCCTTTCTCCGGCTTTACGCCAAATCCTGGATCGTTTGTGTAAATCATTGCCAAAATCATTGTCAATAGGAGCCCTCCAGAAATCCGGAACAAAACCCTGCAGTAAAAGATCGTTCCCGTTAACTGTGTATTGGTCCAGACTTCCCCGGCTTTTACTGATTGAAGCAGAAAATCCTTCACCAGTAATAACTACATTCTCACCTGATTTATCCACTTTTAAACTTGTTTTCGGAGCTTCAACGGTCATAGTTTCCTGCTGCGGATTAGCCAATTCAAATTGTTCAAAGGCTATAATGTGATCGGCAGGCACCATGTTATGTGCGACAGTTGTCAAGGCATAAATATTTAGGAAATATTCAGAATTAACCTTTTTCTGAAAATCAAGTTGGAGAGGTATTTCCTTCGTTTCTCCAGGCTTGAGATTGACTTGATAAAAGTTACCATCCAGTATGGTTTCTCCGTCTTCCTGAACTTCCCAAATAAACTTAAATCCACTCAAATTGGTAAATCCGAATTTATTGGTAATGCCAAGATCCCCTTTCTCCAGATCCACATCTTCAAATCCAATGTTCTGGTAAACCTTTTTTACCTCCAACAATTGTGGTTTAGCGACCCTGTCAGGATTTACCAGACCATTATTGCAGAAATTTCCATCCGAGGGTACATCATCAGGGCCAAAGTCACCGCCGTATGCCCAGAATTCCTCTCCCTCTTCATTCGTAGTCAATAAGCCCTGGTCAACCCAGTCCCATATAAATCCACCCTGCAGGGCATCATATTTCTCAATTACATCCCAGTAATCTTGTAAATTACCTACACTATTCCCCATAGCATGAGCATATTCACATTGGATCAGGGGCCGTTCAGGATCCGATTCGGCATATTTTACCATACCTTCTATACGCATGTACATCGGGCAGAATATATCCGTGTTGTACTCCAGGTCTGACCTTTCATATTGAACTGGTCTGCTTTTATCAATTTCTTTCAGGTAATCATAGGTAGCATAAAAGTTCGGTCCGTTACCAGCTTCATTGCCAAGAGACCAGATTATAATGGATGGCTGGTTCTTATCCCGTTCGAACATATTCTTGGTACGATACAGGTGCGCCCCCATCCAGGTGGTATCTTTTGCCAGGGATTCTTTCCCGTAACCCATACCATGCGATTCAATATTGGCTTCATCGATCAGGTACAATCCGTATTTATTGCACAACTCATACCATCGCTCAGGCTGGGGGTAATGTGAGGTTCTCACAGCATTGATATTATTAGCCTTCATTACTTCAATGTCTTTCAACATGGTGGCTTCATCCATAACATGCCCGTTAACATCATGATGTTCATGAAGATTTACACCTTTTAGGTAGATGTATTGTCCATTGACCATTAAATGACCATCCTTAATTTCAACGGTCCTGAAACCTACGTCCTGCCTGAATGCTTCAAGTGTATTGCCTTCCTGGTCAGAAAGTTCGATGATCAATTCATAAAGGTCAGGGGTCTCTGCAGTCCAGGGCTTTATGGGGGATATTACTTTTGAGAAATCAATCATGTTTTTCCCCGGTATCAGTTCCAATTCCTTTTCAAATTCAGCTATTTTTTGGCCTTCATAATTTAATGTAGCTTCAATTATGGAAGGAACAGATTCATCCTTTTCATTTACAATCTCAATCTCAACCTTAAAATCACCTTCAGTATAGTTATTGGACAAATCGGAATATACCCTGAAATCCCTGACATGCTGACTGTTCTTTGCCTGCAGGTATACATCCCTGGTCATTCCACTCAATCTCCAGAAATCCTGGTCTTCGAGATAACTTGCATCACTCCAGCGGAATATTTCAACCGCCAGTGAATTTTCACCTTCTCTTAAATATTTTGTAATATCGAATTCAGCAGGTGTCTTACTATCCTCACTGTACCCGACCTTTTGTTCATTCACCCATACATTCATGGCTGAGCTGGCCGCACCAAAATGCAATATGATTTTTTTATCATCCCATGTTTCCGGTAAAGTAAAAGTGCGCTTGAATGAACCTACAGGATTATAATGGTCCTGAATAACAGGAGGCGTCTGGTCATGTGGATATTTGACATTAGTATATATCGGATAATCATAGCCCAATACTTCCCAGTTCGATGGCACATTTATATCCTCCCAATTGCTGATATCAAAATCATCTTTGTAAAAATAATAAGGGCGGTCAGCGGGCTTAGTAACCAGGTTAAATTTCCAGATTCCATTAAGCGACTGAATCAAATCAGAAGAGAACTTATCATTATTAATGGATTCCTTTGAGGTAAAAGGAATAAAATGGGCATGCGGTTCCTCTTTGTTGATCTGCCATACCTTCTGATCCTGCCAGGGAGGATTTTCTTCCTCCGTCCATGAGGCATTCTGATAAGACATCAATTGCATGGAAGCAGAAAATATCAATATTATACTCAGCTGGAATATTATTAGCCAATATTTTTTCATAGTGAGATGCATTTATTGAATTTCAATAGTTAGTGAATTTTAATATATAGAGAATATCTTTTCAAAAAATATTTTTCCGACCAGACCTCAAAAATATTCAATCAATCCCTCATAATGCTACATAAACAAAAATAATTATTTGAATTATTCCTCCCTCAAGGTTCTCAAGTGGAAATTATTGATATATAAAAACTCAATACAAACCGTCTTCTTTTCTCAAATTCAGGTTTCATTATTATCCTTTGATCTATTTCCCATAACACCGCTTCAACCCGCTTTACTGAGAGCTTCTGT
>CBDUBA010000020.1:0-53870 GCA_965365275.1 uncultured Cyclobacteriaceae bacterium
GAGAAGGCAACAGGCATTTCACTATCCAACAGGGCTTCCATTTTCTCCCAGTCGCCTTCCCTGAACTCAATGTCATAATTTTGAGCTCCTTTCTTAAAGAAATTTTCTAAACTATCCTTGTTTTGATCGTTCATAATCTTCCAGGAAATATTCCTTTAGAATAATTCTCATATTCTTTTTGGCCTTGGCCAGGTTCGATTTAGAGGTACCAACTGAAATATTCAGCATGGCCGCTATTTCTTCATGTTTATATCCTTCTATTACATATAAATTGAACACGGTTCTGTATCCGGGAGATAATTTCCGGATAAGTTCCAGTATCTCGTTATAGGAAATATGGGATAATATATCCTCACTGGATGAATGCACCTGCTCTTCCAGCACGTCATTCATCAATATAATTCTCTTTCTTTTAAAATTATTGATGCATGAATTGATCAGGATCTTTCTAAGCCACGGCGTAAATGGTTTTGAAAGATCGAATTTTTTAAGGTTCTTGAATATTTTCATAAATGCCTCATTTAGAACTTCAACCGCTTCATCCCTGCTATCTGAATACCTAAGACATATACTTAAGCTATAGGCATAAAAATGTTGGTACAGATCTCTCTGACTTTTTCTGTCATTCTTAATACAACCCTTTATGAGGTTGCGTAACATAAGTTTTTGATCTGGTCCCAATCGGTATCTTTTAAAATAAAAGCTTTTTGAAGATTAAATTGTTCGTTCCAATTACTCATTTTTACAGACAATACAAGGGAAGTCTTCCAATGGTTGCCTCTGAGACATTAAAATTTCAACTTCTGATCTTTTGTATAAGACCATATGTTTTCAGGGCATTACGCCCTTTGTTTGATTTTGGCTGGAAGGGGAGATAAAGGTAAAGCAGCCGGATATTCCGGCTACTTTATTTGTAATAAGTACTTAATCAGTTTTTCTCAAAGGTCAGATAATCTGTCCCTCCATTACCCCCACTAACATCCACCAATTCAATTTTACTGGTTGTAACTGAGAGGATATCCCAGTCATCGTTGAGGTCCTCAAAATCATTAGTGAGGTTGAACAGGATGTTGAAATCCAGATCATCCGGACTATCATCGCTGCTGTTGCTGTCTGAGATACTCCATGTCCCTGTATAGGTATTTGTCCCATTACTGCTTTCAAGAACCCCATTCTCGTTGAACACAAAATCATAACCGGAAAAATGATTTGTTTCATCATTCCCTGAATCTATGAACTTGGTAATTTTCCAGTTTCCTGAAATCATGGAATCCTCTATTTCTTGTTTGGAAGGAATGTCCGGACCACTTTCATCGTTATCCGAGCAGGCTATCATTCCAAAACTAATTGCCAAAAGGATTATCCATAAATGTTTTATTTTATGATCTTTCATTTTGTCTGGTTTATGGTGTTTATATCACTCTTTTACCTTGCATGTGCTCAGGCCAAATGGTGCATACAATGGACAAAAACTGAATAAGCTGGTCAATACAAATATCCCTGCAAGAGCAAGTAGTACAATACCCAAAGTTCCTGTTATGACGTTGGTAAAATAAAGTGCTGCAATGATTACGGCGACTATCACTCTGATAATCCTGTCCGCATTTCCCATGTTTTTCTTCATCTTTCTATTTTTTTATGTTAATAAATATTGAACAAGAATAACTATGGCGGTAATTATTCCGATGCATAAAACACACACCGAAACGAATTTTATTGCTTTTTTACTATCCATAGTTCTACAAATATGGGAAAGGGGGATTTAGCAAACAGTGACTGAAGTCACAACTATAGTATTTCAATGCTGCTTGTATGTTGCCGGACCTTACCTTCTCCTTCCAGTCTTTTCATAACCCTGCTGATCACTTCCCTTGCAGTGCCCATATCGTTTGCGATTTGTCGGTGGGACATTTTTAGTGGATTTTTACCCGTTAATTGATGTTTTTTCTTCAGGTAATCATACAATCGCTGGTCCATCTTATTGAATAGTAGATCACTGATCGTTTCCAGTAATTCGCTGTATCTTAAATTATACAACTGAAAAAAGATTGAATTGAAATCCGGAAATTGCCGGATCCATTGGTCTATTTTCTCAACCGGAAGGAGTATTGCAGATGTATCTTCCTCAGTAATGGCATAAACACGACTCGGTTCGTTCTTGAGGCTTGCAGAAAATGACATTATACAGGATTCATTGGGTTGTATATAATACAGGAGAAGATCTTTGTCCTCATGCCTTGAAAATACCTTAATGAGTCCCTGGGTGACAATCGGAATTACTTTTACATACTGCCCTGCTCTAAGTATCGTGGATCCGGATGGAATCTCTTTATATATCGCCACTGAAACAATTTCAGCAATCAGGTCATCACTGAGATGAGGGAAAAGGCGTGACATACTTGATTTATCAATCATCCTAAATTATTTACATTAACATACATCTAATTTAATGGATTGCCTGGAGAAAATCAGCTGAACATACAAGTTTTAAACCCGGTTAATCAAAGCCATAACATATCTGCGGATATTTCTAATGGTCTTTATGGGAAAATGGGGCCTTTTTTTATTGATAGATACTTTTAAGATATTGAATATTTTATTTATCAGTTATGGTATTTAAGATGTCCGGTCATTGATCCCCGCGGGTACAATACGATTGGAAGAACAAGTCAGGTTAAATAAACTTAGCTGATCAGGATGGCATACTTATTATTTGGCTAAGGCAACCTTTTGAAAGGATCACTTGTATTGGTAGTAGTCAGAAAATCTTGACTAGATACGTATCAGGTCATTGATCTTTAAGATCACCCGATATTCCTTCGGGAGATATTTTAAACACACTATAACTTAAACTTTATTATTATGAAAAAATGGTTCATGCCACCTCAGACTGAGGTCTTAGCCTTGATTTTTGGGATTTTGATCTTAGGCGGTTGTAACAATGATGAAAACACAGACCCACCTGAATTGGCCAGTATCAATAAGACTTCTGGTGATTATCTTGTAGATGGGAACAACCAGACTTTGTATATATTCACACTGGATGTGAATGGTTCGAACAATTGTTCAGGTAATTGCCTGGATTTCTGGCCTGTTTTTTACGAAGAGAATTTAAATCTTGGCCCTGGGCTCAGTTCAGACGATTTCGGAGAAATCGTACTAACAGATGGAGCAAAACAGATCACCTATCTTGGATGGCCTCTATACTACTATTCACCTGCTGGTGATGGAAATCTGGAAGCCCCCGGATCAACTTCTGGAGATGGAGTAAATGGGGTTTGGTTCCTGGCCAAAGAATATTCGGTAATGCTTGCAAACGCTCAATTGACAGGGTTGGATGGGAAAAATTACACGGATGATTATATAGAAGGAGATGGTATTTCCCAGTTTTTTGTCGATGGTGAGGGAAGGACACTTTATGCATTCATAAAGGATTACATGGATCAGAATAATTTCACGGCACCGGATTTCAGTAATGATGGAGTATGGCCAATATTTCACGATGATCTGGAGGCCTTGCCAAGTTCCCTGAATGCATCAGATTTTGGAGAAATCGAGGTTTTTGGTGAAATGCAACTTACGTATAAGGGCTGGCCCTTGTATTATTTCGGACAGGATGAAGACCGGGGAGAAACAAAAGGAGTCAGCGTACCCGCTCCAGGTGTCTGGCCCATTGTAAACCTTAACACGGATTCGGCACCTCTTGCACCAACGGTGAAGTTGTCAGAAGATGAGGTGCTGGGAAATATCCTGGTCGATGCACAGGGAAGATCTTTGTATTTCTTTACAAGGGATGTAAACGGGGAAAATCATTGTGCCGGGAACTGTGAATCCTTCTGGCCCATTTTCTACGTGGAGGAGATCATCCTGAAGGAAGGGAGTGTCCTAAAACAATCTGATTTTGGGACCATTACCTTATCTGACGGTACGACTAAACAAAATACCTACAAAGGGTGGCCTTTATACTATTTTTCCCCTTCTGGGGATGGTATTGTAGAGGATCCGGGAGAAACCTCAGGTGAAGGGGTAAATACCGTATGGTATATTGCCAAGCCTGATTACAGCCTTATGATCGCGGATGATCAATTGATTGGTAATGATGGGAAGAACTATACTGGTGACTATGTTGAGGGAGATGAGATCACAAAGTATTTCGTTGATTCCATGGGAAGAACATTGTATATATGGGTAAATGATTCAAAGGACACCAATAACTTTACCGCTCCTGATTTTAGTAACAATGGAGTATGGCCCATTTTTTATACGGAGATATCTAATCTTCCATCCGGAATGAGCATAGATGATTTTGGAGAAATAATGGTACATGGTGAAAAACAACTTACCTTTAAGGGATGGCCATTGTATTACTTTGGACAGGATGAAAACAGGGGAGAAAATAAAGGCGTGAGCGTACCGGTACCGGGAATATGGCCTATTGTTAACAATGATACGCAAGATGCACTTTAAAAGTGCAGGCAGTATAAAAAAAATGCACAAGTAGTAAACACTTGTGCATTTTTTTCGCGCTAAATAATTCTATCTGGGAACAAAATGAAATTCGTGCATATCACTACCATTTTCATAAACATACCACAATTCGTCTTTCGTAAGTTTAAGAATATTGTAATCTGATGTTGACACTGTTGTAGTTTCTTCAGTCAGATCGACACTGCCCACGCCTGTAATATTGATTTGTTGTTTGTCATTATCAAAAGTCCAGCTGCCGTTCTCTGTAAATGGATTACCATCCTTATCAATATAACTCCGGGTTAATGATCCCCCATCTACAAAATTTTCTTCGAATGCGCTGATCAACAGCTGGGTTGTTTCATCATTCCCATTCCTGAAATATGACTCAAGTCTCCATCCATTTTCAGTCAGCCGTTTTGAGGCTTTGCTTACCAAACCTCCCTCATCATATTTCTCACAGGATGTGGTTAAAGTGATCATTATTCCTAGAACAATTAATCCATGAATTTGCTTCATAATTGATTTCATAGCTTTTTTTTTGGTTTAACTTTTTACGATAAATTTCGAATTTTATTGTATGCCAGGAAAGGAAGTCCGAATTAATAAATTTCAGAAAAACGCTTATTTATCATAATTAAACGTAATTTTTTTGCAATTTTTCTAATGGTAATCCTATGTCAATTTTTTAAAAATAAAATATTTATAAACCAAAAAAAGTAATGCAAACCTGGAAGAATCCCAGGATGCATAACCGTATTTAGCAATAGGGGATGAACCTTCAAGATCCTTAAAATACCTTACTCTTGCGATAAAAGAACGATGCAAAAGACTAGCCATTCCCAAAAATAATACTAAATTTATCAGATCATTTTTTAACCATTTTGTCTATATGAAATACCCACTGATCCTATTTTTTCTAATGGCATTGTGCCATGTCCTGACTTGTCAGGAATCCATTCAAAAAGACTATTCAGAATTTATCCTTACTCCTGCTCCACCCCCATCACCCAGGATCAACGGGCCGAGGGTATATGGTGTAAGGCCGGGCAATCCAGTTATTTACAGGATCCCCTGTACAGGGGAACGCCCGATATCCTTCAGAATTGAAAACCTGCCTGAAGGCCTTCTTTTGGACAAGGATAATGGAATAATCACTGGTTCAATACCTGATCCGGGAACTTATGAAATGGATATTTGTGCCAGCAATTCAAAAGGTGAATTTTGTCAAAAGTATGCTATAAAAGTGGGTGATAAACTGGCGCTTACACCTCCTATGGGCTGGAATAGCTGGTATATACACTATGACAGGATTAGCGATCAGTTAATGCGTCAGGCTGCAGATCAGATGATAGCGACCGGTATGGCTGATTATGGTTATCAATATGTAAACATCGATGATTGCTGGATGATCAAGATTAATTCGAAAGATCCGGAAACAGGTGGAGAGACCAGGGAACAGAATGGTAAGATCAGAACCAATGCAAGGTTCCCTGACATGAACTCAATGACAGATTATATTCATTCAAAAGGATTGAAAGCCGGAATATATATTTCCCCGGGCCCCAGCACTTGTGCTGGCTATGAGGGTAGCTATAACCACGAACAAATTGATGCAGAGACGTTCGCACAATGGGGATTCGATTTCCTTAAATACGATTGGTGCAGTTACAGGAAAAAAGCAGGAGGAAAAACTGTGGAACATCTTAAAAAGCCTTATCAAGAAATGTGGAATATCCTGTCCGGCCTTGATCGGGATATAGTATTGAACCTTTGCCAGTACGGGATGGGGGATGTCTGGAAATGGGGAGCTGAAGTGGGCAATAGCTGGCGAACGACTGGTGATCTCGGTCTTGAGTTAAGGAAAGGCCTGCCTGGTTTTTATTCAATTGGCATGAGAAACGCAGAGCATTGGGTCTATGCCAAACCCGGGGGCTGGAATGACCCTGATTATATTTTAATTGGCTGGGTAGGAAATGCCCATGAGATGGCAGAAGGCACGCCAACCGATCTGACACCGTATGAACAGTACTCTTATATGTCAATGTGGAGTTTAATGGCTGCGCCTTTGATCTTTAGTGGGGATATGGCCAAACTTGACGCCTTTACTTTGAATGTGCTATGCAATCACGAAGTTATAGAGGTGAACCAGGACCCACTTGGCAAACAAGCCAAAATTATCCGAAAAACGGATACTGAATTCATCCTGGCCAAGGAACTGGAGGATGGTTCCGTGGCCGTTGGACTGTTCAATTTAAAGGATGAAGAAACCTCCCTTGATATCAGCTGGGATGAATTGATGATTTCCGGGGATCGGCTTTTACGCGATGTATGGAGGCAAGAAGATATCGGTAATTATAATAATTCATTCGCAACACAGGTGGCACCCCACGGTGTCGTGATGCTGCGCCTCCTGCCCGGTTCTTAGATCCAAATTATCATCATCCTGTACCAATAAGAATGTAATACTATATTTTATTGACAGATCTGTTCATGCTGTCCCTAACTATTTAATCCCTGCTTGATTTCTAATAAATTTTACAGATCGAGGGGTTTTAATCCGCAGCACATATTTAAATTAATGTTAAACAGACCGGTCGGTTTATTTTCACTCACAGCTAAAGATCTAAATCTATTATAAACAGACCGGTCTGTTTATTTATGGAAGATTTATGGCACCTGGCTTGAGTAATAAATAAATTATTAGCCCGGTCGGTAAAGCATTGCCACAAGGCTTTGAATAAATCCTATTTGTACAGGCCGGTCTGTCTATCTTTTCATATTAAATAGCATAAAAGGTTTTTGGCGCGTCATCTGGATTCAGAACTGTCCTGCCCCATGGGTGAATGCTTGGCCAATTCAGGTTGCTGCTTATAAATCAACCACCTCCAGAACCACTCCAGGGGACCCATCTTAAAATATTTCAGCCAGAGCGGACTGAGTATTAACTGCAGCATCCATATTCCGATGACTATGAAATACAGTTGATGTCTTTCCAGTTTGCCGAACATGCTGAACCCAAATCCCAGAAATATAATACCTGTAATTACAGTATGCATGATATAATTGGTAAGGGCCATTTTTCCGACAGCAGCAAGTCTTTTTGCCAGGCCTTTCAAGAGGTTGGCCTTACAGAAAATCATTACCAGGCCAATATGCCCCATGGCTGTAAAGAACCGTCCTATATTATAGGTCATACCAGCTTTTTGAAACGCCATGATCTCAAAATTATTCGAGATGATGTGATGGGTTTCATATATATTTATACCTATCCCAACCGGGTATCCGATCAATACCATCATCCAGTAAAACCGGAATGACTTTTCGGCTTTAAATACACTGTATCGGAACAAAGCAATCCCGATAAGCATCATACTCAGAATGTCCCATACATCATAGCGGTAAGCAAACTCAGATTGAAATTTAGCATTTACAGGTGCCAGTGATTTTACGATGGAGAAATATCCCTTGTGCCTGCTTTCAATTCTCTCCTGAATCTCCTCTTCTGACGGTTTCCCTTCTTTTTCAATGGCTTCCCAGGCTTCAAGAGCCTCAGTGAATTCTTTTCCCGGCTCCTCGCCCTTCTCAATGGCAGTCCGGGCTATGGTCGCCTTTCTGTGGGTTTCGCTATTGATCATATAATCTTTGATATCCAGGACACTTCCAATAATTAAAAGTATCAACCCGGCCAAGAAAAGTTTATAGGGTGTTACATTCCTGAACGGATATAAGAACATCCCCATCAATCCGTAGGCATATAAAATATCACCTACCCACAGTAATAAATATCCATGAACCAGTCCAAATATTAAAAGCCAGATGGTCCTTCTATAATACACATCGGCAGTGACTGCTCCACCTCCTTTTGCTTCTATCCTTGAAGTTAGCAAAATGAATCCGGCACCAAATAACATCGAGAATATGGCACGCATGGTCCCTTCAAAAAAAAGGTTGTTCATGATCCATACATTCAGGTTCCAGCCTTCAGAACCTCCCGCTATGGAAGGATCACCATAAGCCGGCGCGGGTAATCCCATGCCGGCTATATTCATAAGCAAAATCCCAAAAACGGCAATCCCTCTTAAAATATCAATTGAAACAATTCGCTTGGTGACCTCAACAGGCGTAAAAAGGGGTTCATTATATCCTTTCATCAGAGTAGTTTTTAGTTTGGTTTAATAGAAAATAACCGGACAAGATATTAAAAAATATCTGATTTACAATTCGGGCATGCTTTCCTATTTGGTCATTTTCATATTTTCTACCTTTAATCAAGTAGACATTCCCCTGATTTTTCTTTTTCTGCTAACATTCTTCATAATCTTTTTATAAATTCAACCCTCCGTAATCATGATATTTTTTAAAGGAATTTTTTTATACCATTAATCATACTAATAATGAAAACATCAAGAAGAGAATTTTTAAAGAATGGTGCGCTTGCTGCAGCAGGGACTACTTTGGTGTCCAATTCGCTAATTTCATGCAGCTCGGGAACCTCATCGAAACAGGCAGCCGCTACCGCTGAACAAGCTGTGGTGGCCGCAAATGACCAGGTTGTAGCTGTACAATTATACTGCGTCAGAGAGGATATGAAGCAGGATCCTCTGGGTACACTAACTAAGCTGGCGGAAATGGGGTACAAATATGTAGAACACGCTGATTATAATGACCGCAAATTTTATGGATACAATGCCGGTGAATTTAAGAAGGTATTGGCCGATCTAGGGATGGAAATGCCTAGTGGACATACGGTTCTTGGCAAGGCCCACTGGGATGAAGGTAAAAAAGATTTTACCGATGAATGGAAGTATACCATTGAAGATGCCGCGACAATGGGACAAAAATTCGTGGTAAGTCCCTGGTTGGATAACAGTTTCTGGAGTTCTTATGATGCCTTGATGGGATTCCTGGAAGTATTCAACAAGTGTGGTGAATTATGCCAGAAATCCGGAATGAAATTCGGGTACCATAATCATGATTTTGAATTTAGTGAGATTCTAAATGGCGAAGTTATGTTTGACATAATGCTCAAGAACACAGACCCGGATAAAGTAGGCATACAACTGGATGTTGGTAATATGTATATTGCCGGTGCGAAAGCGAAAGACATTATCCAGAAATATCCAAACAGGTTTGAGACCATTCACGTAAAAGACATGATCAAGAGTGAGTCTGAAGAGGGTCATGGTTTCGAAAGTACCATCTTAGGAAAAGGACTGGTTGGAACCAGGGAAGTAACGGACATGAGCAAAGAACAGGGAACCTGGTTGTTTATAATCGAACAAGAATCCTACCAGGGGAAAACACCACTCGATTGTATGAAAGAAGACCTGGAAATCATAAATCAATGGGGATACGTATAATGTGATTATATCATCTAACACATGAAAACCCTGAGAAATATCGTGTTATTTCCCGGGGTTTTTGTTTTTTCAATTGGAAGCTGTGTACAATTGGCTGAAAGTCTATACCACCTGTATCAATCGCTGGATTCGGTAAAATATTCCATAACACATTGCTCATTCTTTAAATAAGCTCTGCAGAATGCATCCAGTTTTTTAAAGGCAGGACTTCCAGAAGTTCCGGTCCTTTCGCCGGGTTCTGGCTTTATTCCCCATACAACCCTTGCGGCAGCATTGGGTGGATAATCTTCAGTCTCCTGAGGGAAATAAAAACACCTGAAATTTGCGGTATTATCAACTATTTCAGCAGTGAACCGTTCTTCTTTAATCGAATTGGTACTAACGGTATAATATTTATTATCAAAGGATTCAATTATGTATCCTGCTTCAATAAATTGATTGATGATATCATTTAGAAGGAATTCGTTTACGAGAGAATCATGTTCGACCTTTATCAGATTCGTAGAGGCAGGTTTTTTCTCGTATTTTACTTTCCTCACCTCGTCCATAGACAATTCTTTTACTTTTTTTTCTTGATCATCCTGCTGGATATACAATACAGATTCTTTGTCTTCCTCTACCACTCTTACGGATATTGTACTTTTGTCTTTTAGAACAATCACGTCCTGCGTATAAACCATTAATGGCATAAACAGAAACGTAAGAAGAAACAGTCTTTTCATATTTCGTAATATTAAACCCTTACCCGCATCGTGTAAACAAGTTAATATATTTAACGGATTTATACACATACGGTATATAATTGTTTTCAAGTATATTGCTGCAGAGGGTATTCTATTTAATGATAATTATTTAATTATCTTCACAATTAATCCCGGGTTGGGAAGGTAATTAACCGGAATTATAAACCTTGGCTAAAAAGACAAAAATTTTATTTCTCTGCCCTTATCCCTTTGATGAAGTAGCATCCCAAAGGTTCAGATTTGAACAATATTTCAGTACACTTGAAGAGCATAATTATATATTTCTGCAAAGGTCTTTTTACACAAAAAAAACATATAAAACATTATATCAGCCGGAAAGATACTTTCAAAAAATAACCGGGATCCTTTGGGGATTTTTAAAAAGATATGTGCACATCTTTTTGGCTTATACGGCAGACTATGTGTTCATCCACAGAGAAACAGCACCACTGGGGCCACCCATGTACGAGTGGTTCCTGTCTAAAATCATGCGAAAACGGATCATATATGATTTTGATGATGCCATCTGGCTGGAAAACACATCTAAGGAGAACAGGTTCATTTCAAAATTGAAGATGCCCCGAAAAGTATTCAAGATATGTAAATGGAGTTATAAGGTCTGCTGCTGCAATGATTACCTGGCTTCTAATGTAAGGAAATATAACCCACAGATTTCGATAATTCCAACCACCATTGATGCTAGAATATGGAATCCTTCAGGGAGCATGAACAAAAACCACCCATTAACACTGGGGTGGACTGGTACGCATTCAACGCTACCCTATCTTTTATTGATAAGACCCGTCCTTGAAAAGATCATTAAGAGGCATGCACAAATACGTATTCGCATTATCTGTAATAAAAGACCAGACTGGGACATACCTAACCTGGAATTCCTCACCTGGAATAAGTCAACAGAGATCAAGGACCTGGCCGGGATCGATATCGGCTTGATGCCCTTACCTTCAAATCCCTGGGCGGAAGGAAAATGTGGATTCAAGATTCTGCAATACTTTGCACTGGGAATACCGGCAGTTGCTTCCCCTGTCGGTTTAAATAAAAATTTGATACATCATGGTAATAATGGATATCTATGCGCTACGGAGGAAGAATGGATCAGGAATATTGATATGTTAATTAATTCAGTATCGCTAAGGGATGAGATTGGACATAAAGGACGAAAAACCTTGGTCAATCACTACTCTTTGGAAGTAAATGCTACAAACTTCCTGGGCCTCTTTGAATAAGAAAGTAACATGAACATGGCGATCATGTATAATGGCAACATCGGGATTTTATACCTAACCAGTGTGCCGAAGTTATAGGTTGATAATCCGATCGCAAAAGCAAAGGTAATAGAGAAAACGAGACAGAAAACAACAATTGGATTTGAAAAAAGCACAATAATTTTTCTTCTTGTTATGACACGCCATACAGCAAACATAGTAAAAATGAAAAGCAGCGCACTTTCAATAGCTGAAAGAAACATAACCAGGTTTTTGGCTTCCCATAAATAGGGACGAAAGAGTGTTACCCAAATGGCGGCCGGAGTTTTCCTCATTATCCCGGCTGGAGAATAGTCAAAATCACCCAGGGTATACCCTGATCCTTCCTCTCTATCACTCACATAACTCAACCATCGTGCTGTTGATTCGGCCGTATAGGAAAGCCTTTCAAGATTATATCTGTGATTTTCCTGACCAATGAACTTTATCGAATAATATCCTCCGATAAATAATAAAACGATTGTAAAAGGGAGGATCATTGTTTTTACGACAAGGTTTTTAAGTTCACCAAGGGTTGACACGTAGAACCAGATCATTAAAGCCGGTACCAGGCATAATAGAATATAGATCTTAATTTCATAAATTATGAAAAAAGACAATATAAGTATTGCAGACGCAAGTAGAAAATTCTTTCTAAACATAAATATCTCTGCAAAAGCATATATACCCCAGCCCAGGGCTCCCAGGGTTATTGTATCTTTTAATATGCCTGAACCCCAGAAAAAGACAGAAGGTATAAAAAACACAGCTATTGCTAATTGTAAATGCATCTTCGGCAGCATCCGGTAAAACACGGTGTACATGGCCCATAATCCACTGAAGCTGAATACAGCAAATAGTACAGCTGTTGCTGAATAGGTATGAAATGTAAATAAATCAAAAAAGCTGGCAACCCGGACAACAAAATAAGACGGCAGGTCATTGTAATACATAATCTCGGAAGCATACTGATAGGTTTCCGGATTATACTCCCCATTGGCAAACATCAGTTGTAGGCCCTTGACGGGTGAATCCCGGAAAGCTTCCCAAAGATATTTTGAGCCTCGGTCAAAATAATTAAAGGTATCTCCTCCTTTATAATAAAACTGATAGATTAAACCCAGGCTGATTGCTCCAATGATCTTGAGGGTAAGACCAGGTATAAAGTACTTCCTGCTCACCCTATCCGTAATCCGGTTCCTGATGATCAGGGCCAGCAAATAGACCAGGATCAATAAGATTGGAGTAACAATTAAATCCTGCAGATTCATCAAAGATCCTTCATTTGTTTTCGTGCGCGTTTATTGGCCGGATGCTTCCTCTTGGATTCCTTTTTAACCCTTTTGAGGTATTCCTGAGCCAATTTTTTGTCTCCATTCGCCGTAGCGATCTCACTTAGGCCAATGAGAGAATAAAGATAATATCCGGATTCGGTAGCTCCAATGGCTTCTGCAAATTCAATGGTACGGTTATAATAATATTCGGATTTTTCAAAATCACGTCTTTGTTCATAAATCTGCCCAAGATAAAATGCAGCATATCGTCCCGAGACCTCTTCATAACCGGTCATCCCACTGTCAATTCGCTGAATAATTAACAAGGACTCCATTTCGGTTCTCCTGATCTGTCCCGTGGTATATAACAAACGTGCATAATATCTATGAAAAAACGCATTTTGTGGGAATATATCTCGTAAATATTTAGAGATCTGTATGGCAGCCCCCATATCTTTTTCTTCTGAAGCAAGAATACGCATAAGAAAATACTGGGCCTCCGTGCGTGTATAGAATGCATTGGACGCCACAGTCCTCAGTTGTTGCAATCCCAGTTCTTTATCCCCTTTTTTGAAAAAGGCCATAATAGGTTTCAGCATTGGATAATTTTCTCTAATCCACACAGAAAAATAATTGTAGAGTCCATCCCCGAATAAGAGTTCAGGACTCAGGTAGCCTTTTTCTTTAATATCGTCAAGATACTTTAAAGAACTTCGTGCAGCACTGGCAGCTTTCCCCCATTTTCTCCGTTCTGCATAGAGTCTTCCTTTGAATGCCCAGCCGGCAGCCTGGAAAAAAGCCCCTTCTGTTTTAAATTGTGGCAGCCTGTAAATAAGCTCTGCTTTGAGGATAGCCGTATCAAGATACGCTTCAAACTTCTCATCGTATTTTGTGTTTTCAACATTCACGGCTATTTTCCACCACTCACTCAAAGCTAGAAGGAAATATGATAAAGGATGATTGGGATATTTTTGTTTGATCCACCGATATTGCCGTTCTGCCCGCTCAAATTCGAAATTATACATATCGTTAATCGCCTGAGTAGCTTCCAGCTGAATATTTATATCCTCAAGTAGAAGAACTTGTGTCGTATCTTCATCATTATTCCTTTCAGCCTTTGCTATAAAAGCCAAATTCAAGATCATGAAAGAAAGCCACAATAACCGGTACATCAAATATCTGTGGAGTATATTAATAGTAAACAAATATATTTTTAAAAAATTGAAAGAATACATCAATTCTAATAAGATTTAATAAGATGTTGTGGACTTTTTTGTTTTGTTTTACGACAAATTAATTAGATTTTAATAAAATAATGCGCACATCCGACAATCCCCTTAAGGGCGTTTTCGATGAATTTACAGCAATAGATAAAAGACTTTTTTTTGTCTTTCTATGCCTGATAACTTTTTTACTACTTTATATCAAGAAAAGTTTCATTGAAAGCCAGATTGCAGCTTTTGAGATTCTTGAGCAAAGGGGGGAGATGGGATTTTATCATTTAATAAATGCACTTCAATATTTCTCAATCCCTATTGTTTATCTGTATAAATTTACAGTGATCGCCTTTATCCTGTGGGTGGGTTGCTTTATGTTTGGGTATAAAGTATTTTACTCCCGTCTTTGGGGCCTGGTGATGTTTGCCGAATGTATATTTTTTGGTGCAGAACTACTTAAGATCGGATGGTTCGTATTTATAGAAACTGATCCCGAGATATGGGATGTAAGGGCTTTTTACCCTTTATCCCTAATAAATCTTTTTGATTTCAGGGAAGTGCCAGATGCCTGGCATTACCCATTGAAGGCAATTAATGTTTTTGAACTATTATACTGGATTATCCTGGTATATGGCATACAATACCTGTCGCGTAAGCGGTTTGATATATCCTTATATATTGTATTAACTTCATATGTTTTCTGGTTTTTCCTCTGGTTGATATTTTTTGTATTGATTTATAAGTAATAGTAGAGAATATTCATTTATTTTATCACCAGGAATCTATCAGTATTCAATTTTAATATTAATTACAAAACAAAAAATTAAGGATATGAGCACTCCACAAGTCAGCATTTTAATGGGAAGTAAATCAGATTTGCCGATCATGAAAGGGGCCCCAGAGGTTTTGGAAGAATTAGGAATTGGGTATGAGCTCACAACACTTTCAGCTCACCGTACACCACACAGGGTTATGAAACTTGCTGAAGGAGCAAAAGAAAGAGGGATAAAAGTGATAATCGCTGGTGCCGGAATGGCCGCGCATTTACCTGGTGTGGTCGCTGCATTTACTACCTTGCCTATTATCGGAGTTCCAATTATAGCTGGCAATTCACCCGGCGGCCTGGATGCTGTATTGGCGATCCTTCAAATGCCTCCGGGTGTACCGGTTGCTACAGTTGCAATGAACGGATCAAGAAATGCCGGGATTTTAGCAGCACAGATCATCGGTGCCAGCGATCCGGAAGTAGCTGAAAAACTTGCGAATTTCAAAGAGAAAATGAGGGAAAAGGTAGAAACGCTTGCCGATGAGGTAGAAGCAAAGGGCTATAAGGCCATGCTCTGATTCCTTTAAGTTCTGAACACAACGGACCTTAATTGTCCGGGTCATAATCTATCTGGCCATATTTAAACAGATCATATTTTCAAGACCTCCCAAATTGCCAGGGCTTCGTAAACAGGTTTTAATTTATGAAGCATTAATAATTTAGGTCTTCATAAACAAGTCATATTTACAGGATTTTGGTTTACCCGATCTTTGTTAACCAAATCCTTGCTTACCAGGATATGAATATCCAAATCCTAATTGATCAGTTCTTTGCTATTTACAGGGCTATGATTTCACTTGAGTAGAATTCGGGAACTGATCTAATCGGGTAAAACACCAGAGGGAAAAGATATTTAATCGCCTAAAACGGCCAGAACGGTTTTCCCCGCCCGCGTTGTCATCCCTGGTTTTACCAGGATTTCAGCATCAACAGGAAGAAATACATCCAGCCTGGAGCCAAAACGGATAAACCCGAATTCAGCGCCCTGGTCCAACTTATCCCCTTCTTTAACATAATACTTTATTCTCCGGGCCATGATCCCTGCTATCTGACGCACTACAATATCCAATCCACTCTTCAGGGTCAATGTCATGGTAGTCCGCTCATTTAAGGTACTGGATTTCGGATGCCAGGCTACAAGATATTTCCCGGGATGATATTTAAAATATTTTACTGTTCCCTCAGCGGGGCTCCTGTTTACATGTACATTTACCGGCGACATGAATATACTGATCTGGATCCGCTCATCCTTTAAACATTCTTCCTCAATGGTTTTTTCAACGACCACTACTTTGCCATCGGCAGGTGCCAGGATATGCTTGTCATTGAAAGGAACATTAATGTTGGGATTTCTGAAAAACTGTAATACGAAAAAGAAAAGCAGGAGACTGGCGGATATAATAAAATACCGTAGCACCATTTCCTCAAGGAAAAAATGCCTGATCAGGAGGTTAAGAACAAGCAAAAATAAAATCAGAAATATGAGAATCTTAAAACCTTCTTTATGTATACTCATGAAAATACCTTTCTTTAAAATCCACCGCGATGGCTATATGCCTTGGCTATTTTATCAATGGCCACCATATACGCTGCTATCCTCAAAGAAACATCATATTTTGTAGAAATATCATAAACCGTATTGAAAGAACTTTTCATGATCCTGTCAGATCTCCTGTTTACCCGTTCCCTGGTCCATTTATAACCGAGCCTGTTCTGCACCCATTCGAAGTATGACACCGTTACGCCACCTGCATTTGCCAATATATCCGGAACAACCATTATTCCTTTATTTGCTATAATCTCATCAGCTTTCGCGGCAGTAGGGCCATTCGCACCCTCCACGATCAGCTTGGCATCAATTTTATCCGCGTTTTTCAGGGTGATTACATCCTCCATCGCAGCAGGGACAAGCACATCTGTTTTCAATTCCAGGATTTCATCACCATCAATTTTGTCTGCCTCTGTAAATCCGTCGAGTATACCTCGGTTGTTACTTGCATACTCAATGGCCTTTTCGATATTGATCCCCTTTTCATTAATATAAGCACCACTGATATCTGATATAGCAATAACTTTGGAGCCCCTTTCTTCCATAAGTAAGGCAGCGTGTGAACCTACATTACCAAATCCCTGAATCACACATTTGCTATTATAAGGATTGATTTTAAGTTTCTCCATAGCGGTTAAAGCAGAAACCATAACCCCCCTGCCGGTTGCTGCAATCCGCCCGAGTGATCCCCCAAGAATGAGCGGCTTACCGGTAACTACACTTGATACTGTTACACCGTGATATCGAGAATATTGGTCCATCATCCAGGCCATTTCCCTTTGACCCGTTCCCATATCCGGAGCAGGAATATCACGGTCCGGACCAAGTACCCCGGACATGGCAGTAGTATAAGCCCTGGTTAACCTTTCAATTTCACCTGAGGACATTTCCATAGGATTGCATTTTATGCCTCCTTTTGCTCCTCCGAATGGGATATCTACAACAGCACATTTCCAGGTCATCCATGCAGCGAGTGCTTTTACTTCATCAAGATTTACATGGGTATCATACCTGATGCCACCCTTCGAAGGACCTAATATGTTGGAATGGATCACCCTGAATCCCTCAAAAACTTTTACGGATCCATCATCCATGGTTATCGGTATGCTGACAATTACCTGTTTGTCAGGTGATTTCAGAACATTATATATTTCTTCATTCAATCCTAGTTTTTCAGCCGCTATGCTGAATCGAAACATCATGGATTCGAAAGGATTCTCTTTATCTTTAATGGGTGCAGGTTCAATATAAGACATAGCAAATCAAAAATTTAATAGCCTAAATCGGGGCTAAAATTACGGAATTGTTAAAAATAATACCCTTTTTTTATCATTATTTATTCATTTAGAAAATAAATATTTTCAGGAGAAATACAATGAAGGGAATGGAAATGAGCAGACCGTCGAAACGGTCCAAAAACCCTCCATGTCCCGGTAAACTGGAACCGGAATCTTTAATCTCTATACTCCTTTTAAACAATGATTCTACAAGATCACCATAAGTGCCTGCCACTACCATGATAACCGCGACAAGGTACCAATGATACCATGTCATTACATCAAAATATTTCCCTAAGAATGTAGCAATAACCATAGCCAGAATAAAACTACCAACCATTCCCTCCCAGGATTTTTTTGGAGATACCCTTTCAAAAAGCTTGGTACGCCCAAACAATACACCTGCTATATACCCCCCGGTGTCCGAAGCCCATAATAACAGTAAGACACCAATAATGATCTGATAATTATATCCTCCTCCAGCATAAACGCTTATGTTCAGGAGTGCAAAAGGAAGGCCAACATAAATAATCCCCAGTAATGTATAGGCAATATTGGTAAATGGCTTTTTTTCTTTCTTATAAAGTTTAACCAAAAAAATCAGGGCAATGGATGGAAATATTGTGAAATACAGGCTTGGATTACAGATCCCCTTTTCAACAAAAAAAGACAATACAAACACCAGGATGGCGTTTAAGGTGCCAATATATTTCAAGGGTAGCATTCCATCCAGGCCTGTAAGCCTGTAAAATTCCAGAATTGAAAGACAACAGATAATTAGAAAAATAACGAAATAGGTCCATTCGCTGAAGTAAGAAGCATATATAACCAATCCGGCACCGATAAATCCAGTAACGAGACGTTGGGTCAGATTATTATATCTATTCAATGTTAATCTCATTCTCAATAATCTTTATGGCCTTTATAACTTCATCAGGATTAACAAGCACCTCAAAATAACCAAATTTATACATACTGTCCTGCTTATCAAATATAACAGGATTCAAATCATGCTCTTCCAAAACACCCTTAACAATTTCAGCTTTATGCAATAAAGGGCTTGAAAATACTTTCTGCCATTTACTCATCAGTCTTCTTTTGATACTGGAATTGTTTCCAGAAGGAAAATAACATATAAATTGTAATAACTGAAAATATAAGGATAATATTTAATGGATAGGCATCCTGAACTTCGATATCAATTCCGATATGCCCTGCCTGATACAAATAGATAAGGATCAGTGTGAACCCATTGTTAACAAAATGGCCGAGTATAGGATACCATAAATTCCCGGACCAGTAATAGATATAACCAAATAATATACCCAGAAAGAGACGAGGGATAAATCCAAAAAACTGCATATGAAAGCCACTGAACAACACTGCGGTGACTAAAATGGCAACATGTATATTTTTAAAAATCAAATGAAATTTATTTTGGAGGATACCCCGGAATATCAGTTCTTCCCCTATTCCAGGAATTACAGCAACCACCAGAAATACAATTATAAACTGGCTAAAAGATCCGAACTCGGTCAGGAAATCAGTAACCAGTTTTAATTCTTCTTCCTTTTCCCTGGCCCATTCCTCAAAACCACTCATAAATCCGGGAAAGGTAAGGTTCATATTCCATTCAATGAAAATCGTATTTACGAACATGAAGGAGATCACAATAACGATGGTTAGAATCACTGCCCATAAATTCATCTGCTTCGAATTAAACAAGGCGGAAAGCTGTATCCTTTCAACAACCACCAGATATACGAGGCCTGCTATAATAAACCCTCCTATAGCTCCAAGACCCTGCAACATCAGGATGGCTGCCCTTTTTTCTTCTGTAAGTGGTAATGATAGAAGTTGCGGCACTTCAGCCAGGCTAAGGTCGGAAGTCAATATCGATATTAAAAGTCCGATAAATTGCCCGATGAACATCCCGGCAAAAAACAGCAATACCAGGATTATTAATGAATACCAGGGCTTGGGTGGTTCGCTATACAGTGGATTTTTGGTAGTTATTAGCATAATTGGTGTAAATTTACATTTTTAAAGAAATAAATCTTTGGTTAGAATAGGAAACATAGAGCTTGGAAACTTTCCATTACTGCTAGCTCCCATGGAAGATGTAAGTGATCCCCCCTTCCGTGCATTGTGCAAGGAAAATGGAGCTGACCTGATGTATACTGAGTTTATTTCTGCTGAAGGCCTGATTCGTGATGCTGATAAAAGTCTTGAGAAACTCGATATTTATGATTACGAACGTCCGATCGGCATTCAGATCTTCGGAGACAAAATTGACTCCATGCGCAAAGCAGCTGAGAAAGCTGAGCAAGCCAATCCGGAAATTATTGATATAAACTATGGATGCCCTGTTAAAAAGGTAGCCTGTAAAGGTGCCGGCGCCGGCATTTTATTGGATCTTCCCAAAATGCAAGCCATGACAAAGGAGATCGTGGACCAGGTTAATATACCAGTCACAGTGAAAACAAGATTGGGCTGGGATGATAACAGTATAAAAATACTGGAAGTAGCCAAAAGGCTTCAGGATGCAGGCATACAAGCCCTGACCATTCATGGCAGGACCAGGCAACAAATGTATAAAGGTACAGCCAACTGGGAATATATCAGCGACGTAAAAAGTTCGCCGGATATCCATATCCCCATATTTGGGAATGGCGATGTTGACTCACCCGAAAAAGCACTCGAGTTTAAGAAAAGATACAATGTTGATGGCATTATGATTGGACGGGCATCAATAGGGAATCCATGGATATTCAATGAAATAAAATATTACCTTAAATCCGGACAAAAATTAGCCCCGCCATCTTTATCTGCAAAAATCAATGCCGTTAAAAAACATCTTTCCTTTTCGGTGGATTGGAAGGGTGACCGTAAGGGAATATATGAAATGCGCCGGCATTATACGAACTATTTTCGCGGGATACCAAATTTTAAACCCTACAGGAATAAATTAGTACAGCTTGGGTCACAGGAAGAAATTTTTAATCTGCTTGATGAAATTGAAATCACTTTTGTTAATGAATTTTCTTTAGCCTGATGATCAATCCAAAATCGAGCAGCAACAACTTTTTAGCCTGGTCACTTTTAATTATCCTGAGTATGATTTGGGGCAGTTCATTCATTTTAATGAAAAAAGGACTTGTGGCTTTTGATCCCGGGGAGATTGCCGCACTCAGGATCTTTTCAGCGTCACTGTTTCTGTTCCCGATTGCCATACAAAACTTCAGGCAGATAAAAACCCGCCGCCAATGGGCTTTTCTTTTTGCAAGCGGTTTCCTGGGAAGCCTGATACCTGCTTTCCTTTTCCCTCTGGCTCAAACCCGGATTGACAGTGCGATCACTGGCGTATTAAATGCATTAACCCCATTTTTTACTATATTGATAGGGGGAGTATTGGTAGGTGCAAAATTCAACAACCGGATAAAACTTGGAATATTCATAGGATTTCTGGGCTCCATTATTCTGGTGACAGCTGGTTCAGGTTATGATCTTACCCGGATCAATTACTATGCATTGCTGATTGTTCTAGCAACCATATTGTACGGTTTAAACGTGAATATTCTCAAGTATTTTCTGGGGGATATTCGGCCTGTTCATATTACCAGTTTTTCCATGATGCTGATAGGTCCGTTTTCTCTTGTATATCTCCTGGTTTATGCTGATGTTCTTCAAACAATAAAGTCTGACCTGCATAATTTGATCCCATTGGGCTATATTGTTTTTCTAGGCGTAGTAGGTACAGCCATATCATTAATACTTTTCAACAAACTGGTCAAGATCACCAATATTGTGTTCTCAAGTTCTGTCACCTATTTAATACCTGTAGTTGCCGTTATTTTCGGATTGATCGACAATGAGGTCTTGCTGATGCAGCATTATGCGGGAATGGTTTTCATAGTTCTCGGGGTACTCCTTGCAAATAAGGGAAGACGAAATTAATTGTTAACAAATAATTAAAATTCTATCCCGTTTTTCTGAAACTTTTTTTGCATTCATTTTCGTTATTAATATGAGACCTAACCTAAAATTCTAATAGCATGTACAGCAACTTCATTTCTTCAACCATATCCCAGGAGCAAATCAAGGAAATCACAGCTGCGATCGACCGCATCAATGCTCAGCTTCCAACCCTGGTATCGCTTACCAATGAAGAACTTACTTCTCTTCCAAAAGTAAGTATGAAAAACATAGATTTTATTCATGAGGTCCTGGATTTTGCAGATACATATCCTGATCTGGTTCCACAACATATCGATGTACAGGAGATCAGAAAAGATTTATGCCTCATTGAATCAATTTCCAAGATATTGAAACCAATGAAACAGCTGGTCAAGAAATTGGAGGATAGTGCATTGCTTGCCGGAAGTGAGGCTTATATCCCATCCCTGGCCATTTATAATTCCGTTAAGGCGGGAACAACAAGATCCAGGTCAAACCACATGACCATCCACTGATTATTTCAGAATCTTATTATTCAAATATAGATCGCTGAACTTTTCTATCTGGTTCTTATTACCTAGAACTATAAGAATAGAATTCATATTTATGATGGTATCCGGGCCTGGATTAAATGCAAATCCCTTTTCACCTCTTTTTACTCCTATTATCGAAACACCTGATTTTGCCCGTATATCCAGATCACCAATCGTTTTATTATGAAATTCACTTTTAATATCTTCAAATTCAATTTCTTCGAGATGCAGCTCCTGGGAAGAAACCCCATTCAACAGGTCAAGGAACTCTATTACGTAGGGTTTGGTAATCAATTGTGACATATGCAAGCCTCCAAGTACATCAGGTAATATGACATTGTGGGCACCTGCCCGGATCAGTTTTTTCTCCGAATTGGGATCTGAGGCTCTGGCAATAACATGAATATCAGGATTCAATTCTCTTGCTGTCAGGGTAATAAATACATTATCTGAATCCCTAGGCAAGGTAATAATTATATACTCGGCAACTTCTATTTTTGCCAGCTTAAGAATATCGTCGTCAGTGGCATCACCCACTACCAGGTGAATGCTTCCATCATCGGGCATGGAATTAATAATATCTTCATCATTCTCAATAACCAGAAAGTCTTTTCGACTAAGCTGGAGTTCTTCACAGGCTTTAGAACCATTCCTGCCGTAACCGCAGACAATAACGTGATCTTTCATTTTATTTACTTCTCTGTCAATAATAAATTTACGAAATATATTCCGTAATCCGCCTTCAAACAAATAGCTTGTGATTACAGAAATTACATAGGCAAAAATGACCAGGTTTAAAATAATATACAGACTGACAAAAATTTTACCCAATGGCTCAAGGGGATCGACAGTAGCAAAACCAACTGTGGAAATGGTAATGACCGCCATAAAAAAAGAATCAATCCAGTTATAGCCTTCTATAAGGTGGAATCCTATCGAACCCATCAATATGCTCAGGATCATTAATACAATGGCAAATATCAGTTTCTGGATTCCTTTTGGCATTTCGAATGTTTGTTCCTTTAGTTATTATCCTCGCTTAAATTTATCAATATAATGTTTAAAAATAAGTAAAGAAGCTGAAATGATTCCAGTTGATATGTATAATTTTATCAGGACATGAACAATATAATCATCCATTCTTGATAATAAACCGGTATTCCATACCATCAATCCATTTGAATATCGAATTTCACCTCAAGTAGTTTTCTCTGGTGCCCGGACTCAAGATGGAAATCAGGATATAAATCATTTCTGAAAATTATCCTTAACAATTTCCGCATCAAAACCGTTTTTATATAATATAGAACTCAAACCAAACTAGAATAAATGAACCAAACGGAAAACAGCGACCGATACAACGTCTTTCTCATAGGGAATAATCCCCATGAGATATCCACTATGGAGAGTAATCTTTCCAAATTCCACAAGATGGATTTTATTGCAGATGTAGGATTTGATCTCAGGGATAGCCTATCCATGGTTTTAAAAAAGAAACCGAATTACATCCTCCTGGATGATTGCTATCCTATCGTTCAGGTAAGAAGATTTATACAAAGAATAAGAAACAACCGCCAGACCGAAGAGATCCCGATAGCATTATTGAAGAGTTCGAACCGGCATGTTCGAATTGATGGGATTCAGGACTTTTTCCTGAAGGATAATTTTTCAGCAGAAAGATTGTTTTATGCTATAAGAAACTCCAGAAAAATCCGAAGAACACAAATCGTTCTGTATAAATCATACAAAAAAAGCCGCCGGCATTATCAATCTCTCAAAAATTATCTGAAAAAATATATTTAAGTCATTTTAGATCTGAATATCCCTTATTTCATAGTTCCAGAGTAATTCTTTAGTCAGATTGTGATTATCATAACCTATGATGATCAAGTGATTAAAATACCAAGGGAATAATAAATCTTCACATTTATTGAATTCATTTTCGATATTTCTTTCCAATAGAATTTTGAATTAAGTAATTTCGTGGGCTAAAATATATTGAAGAGAAGAATCTAATTTTAAATCAGCATAAATAATTAAAGTAATGTCACTACCAAAGGAATTTCAGCACTCTTATGAGTTCGACCCTAAGTATTCAAAGAGTGTAGCCTATTTCTCAATGGAATTTGCTATCGACCAGGCTTTAAAGACTTACTCCGGGGGATTGGGTTTTCTGGCAGGATCACATATGAGAAGCGCTTATGATCTTAAGCAAAATGTAATAGGGATCAGTATTTTATGGAAATATGGATATTATGATCAGATCCGTAAAGGAGATCAATCCATGGATGTTCTTTTTCAGGAAAAGATCTATAGGTTTCTTGAAGATACAGATATTAAGTTTTCAATAACAATTAATAATCATCCGGTCGTCGTCAAAGCATATTATTTGAAACCGGAAACATTTGGAACTGTACCAATTTTCTTCTTGAGTACGGATGTACCGGAGAACGATTACCTCGCACAATCTACCACCCATAAGTTGTACGACTCAGATCCGGCGGCTAAAATTGCCCAAACCATATTATTGGGTGTTGGCGGAGCTAAACTTCTTGATGAACTCAAGGCAGATGTTGAGATTTATCATATGAATGAGGCACATGCATTATCCGCTGCTTTTTATTTGTACAAAAAGTTCAAGAGTGTTGAGGAGGTAAAAAAACGCCTTGTATTTACAACCCATACACCGGAGGAGGCTGGAAACGAGAAACACGACATCAGGCTGCTTGATAAAATGGGCTTTTTCTGCGGGACGCCTATGGCGGAAGTAAGAAAGATCTCCGGAATTAAAGATGATGTATTTGACCATACGGTCGTAGCCCTGAGGTTTGCTAATATTGCAAACGGGGTATCAAGAAAGCATGGTGAAGTAGCAAACGAGATGTGGAGTAAATATGAGGGGATTTGTAAAATCATCTCCATCACTAATGCTCAAAACAAAAAATACTGGGCTGACAAGCAATTAAGTAAGGCAGCTGAAAATAATGATCTTGAATTAATCAGAAAAAGGAAGTGCGAAATGAAAAGTGATCTTTTCAGTGTGGTAGCAGATCAGACCGGACAACTTTTCAATACTGAAACACTTACCATTGTATGGGCGAGGAGATTTGCTGCCTATAAAAGGGCAGATCTTTTAACCTATGATGAGGAAAGGTTTGAGAAGCTTCTGAACAATCCAAAATATCCCGTTCAGATTATTTGGGCCGGCAAACCTTATCCTATGGATTATAATGCCATAAGCATGTTTAATAAGTTAGTTCACCTGAGTAAAAAATATGATAATATAGCAGTGCTCGTAGGTTATGAACTGAAGCTATCAAAACTTCTAAAAGATGGCTCTGATATCTGGCTGAACACTCCAAGGATTCCCCGGGAAGCATCGGGCACCAGTGGTATGACAGCTGCCATGAATGGTTCAGTAAACTTCAGTACTTATGATGGGTGGATACCTGAATTCGCACGCCATGAGGTAAATTCGTATCTCATCCCCCCTGTGGATCAAAAACTCCCCATCCACCAGCAGGACCAGTTGGATGTGCAGAACCTGTATGATATCCTTGAAGAGGAGATATTACCAACTTATTATGATAAATCCGAAAAATGGAATGAAATCGTAAGGAACAGCATGATGGATGTAAGTCCGTATTTTGATGCAGCCAGAATGGCTTATCAATATTATGAAAAGATTTATAACTATTAAAAAATACTGCCGGAAGGCCTGCCTGAAATAGGCAGGCCTTTTTTTAGCTCTTGAAAATTTACTTTCTCCCAAACATGATTTTTTTATTGGGATCATCTCATATTTAAATTTTTCTATTAGTTCGTTAATCCAATTTTATATAATTTGTATATTGATAATATGTACCTTTTTAAAGGCTTTAATCAATATATGAAATAATGAGAAAACCCAGAGTTTTAATGTTGGGATGGGAATTTCCACCGGAAATTAGCGGGGGTTTGGGCGTTGCCAATTACAATCTTTGCAAGGCCCTGGCGCCTTTAACTGATCTTACGCTTATTCTTCCCAAGACAGATCCTGATCTTAAAATTCCGAATGTAAATATCATTGACCTAAGCCGGATAAAACTGGAAGACCATTTTGAAAAAGTAGAACTAAAAGAATTCGAAAAAGTAATACAGGATAAAAAGATAGAGTTCAATGTATCTCCCTACCCGACTTACCGGAAAACAACACAGTATAAAACCAAGAAAGAAAGTTTAGCAATAAAGACAAAAGGAATAATTGAAGTCCATAATCAATTCAGCAGAAGCGATCTTTATGGAATCGATGTCTTTGAAAAAGTTAATTATTATACGGAGATCGTAAAGAGAATTGCAGTCGATCTCTCCTTTGATATTATTCATGTTCATGACTGGATGACCTGTACCGCCGGAATAATGCTGAAAGAAATGTCAGGATGTCCGCTTGTTCTACATATACATTCTCTCAATTACGACCGGGTAGGGCCAGATAAGGTCGATTGGATCTACAAATTAGAGAAAAAGGCTTTGCGGAGAGCGGATGTGATCATACCAGTAAGCCGGTATACGGGAGAAATCATCCGGGAATTCTATAAGATATCCGGGAGAAAGATATTCCCGGTTCATAATGGCATTGAAAAAGTCAAAACCTTCAAATCAGATAAAAACTTCCCTGAAAAGCTCATACTGTTTCTGGGTAGGGTGACCATGCAGAAAGGACCGGAGTTCTTCCTGGAGGCAGCAACGAAGATTATTGAAAACAATGAGAAAGTAAGGTTTGTAATCGCAGGTAAAGGTGATAAACTTCAGGAGATCATTGAATCAGGGGCCTACGCTGAGTTAAGACATAAAATTCATTTTACAGGCTTCCTGAACAGGTCAGAAGTTCAGTATATCCTATCAATAACTGATGTGTTTTGCATGCCCTCCGTATCCGAGCCCTTCGGACTTACGGCACTGGAAGCTGCCCAATTTGGGATCCCTGTAGTACTATCAAAGAGATCCGGTGCAGCTGAAGTGCTCAGCAGTGCATTGACCGTGGATTTCTGGGATACAGAAAAAATGGCTGACCTCGTTTTGAAACTACTGGAAGATCGGAAACTATATAAAGCCTGCGTGGAACAAGGATACCGGGATCTTAAAAAGCTTACCTGGACAGAAAGTGCCAGAAAAGTAAATGAGCTATATTTAAAACTGTTGTCCTAGGCTTCATAACACATCTAACGACAAAATTACTCCTGATTTTACCTGCACTCCGACAAAATTATATTATAGATCCAATATAAAAGAACTTGACTGAATCTGTCTGGAAAACATCAAGACTGAATCCCGCTCAAAATTAATCCGGTTGCCTTTCCAGGACAAGGGCTGTCCGGTTCGGAAGATAAATGCTGAGTTTTTGATGCCCTTCATCCCTAAGGACCGGATATACCATATCCATATCAACACGATCAAATCCGCCGAATTTCCCCTCATCTGTATTCAATATTACCTTATAATTGCCATCCAAAGGTGCGAAAAAACGGTAGTCAGAAATGGAATGCGTAGGATGAAAATTAAAGAGGAATATCAGATTGTTCCTTTCAAATATTATGGTTTTGTTAGAATCGTCCATATTCAATTGACGGGCAGGAAGGGATTCAAGTATTTTATGCTTCCTAACCAAACCGATCATATCCTTATCAAACTGATTGAGATATTTGTACTTTAAATTTTCGTTATCAACCAAAGACCATTGCCTTCTGCAGTATTTATAACTCCAGTTGTTGCCTTCGCGCGGAAAATCTATCCATTCCGGATGCCCGAATTCATTCCCGATAAAATTTAGATATCCCTCCCCACCTAGTGTTATGGTAAAAAAACGGATCATTTTATGAAGCGCTATACCCCTGTCGATCATATAATTTTCATCACTAACCTGCATATGAAAATACATTTCCTTATCCATTAACCAAAAGGCCACCGTTTTATCTCCCACAATGGCCTGATCATGTGATTCAGCATAGGCTATGGTACGTTCCTTCCAACGTCGGTTAACCATGGTTTGCCATAATTCATGTATATTCCAATCCTCATCACTTAACTCCTTCAGATATTTAATCCAGAAATCCGGGATGCCCATACCCAATCTGAAATCAAATCCAATGCCTCCTTCCTTTTGTTTTCTGCAAAGTCCCGGCATACCACTCATATCCTCAGCAATGGTAATGGCATCTTTTTTAAGTTTATGGGTAAGTTCATTGGCCAGCTGCAGATATAACAAGGCATCCCATTCCACTCCTTCTACAAAATATTTATCATAGTGATCGAAGCTGGTAAAATCACCATGATGAAAATACATCATTGAAGTAACGCCATCGAAACGGAAACCGTCAACATGAAATTCATTTATCCAATACGCAAGATTCGACAATAAGAATTGCCTGACCTCCCATTTTCCATAATTGAATAATTTGGAATCCCAGGCACTGTGTATTCCCCTTCCTCCCGGATGAAAATATTGGTCATCGGAACCATCAAACTCATTGAGCCCTTCAGCTATGTTCTTAACGGCATGCGAGTGCACAATGTCTATGATCACGGCAATTCCCATTTTGTGGCATTCATTTACGAGGTATTTAAATTCCTCAGGGGTGCCGAAACGGCTTGTTGGTGCGAAAAAACTGGACACATGGTAACCGAAAGAACCGTAATAAGGATGTTCCTGTATGGCCATAAATTGTATGGCATTATATCCAAGATCTTTTATCCGGGGCAATACCTCCTCAGCAAATTCCAGGTAGGTCCCTACACCTTCTTTTTCCTGTGCCATGCCAATATGAACTTCATAAATGATAGGGGCTTTGTTTACAGGTGCCAGCCTGAATCCTTTATCTGTCCATTCATACTCTGCCCCTGGTTCCCACACCTGACCGGAAAAATCATGACTTTCAGGATCCTGAACAGTTCGTCGAATATAAGCCGGGATCCTGTCTCTTTGGGAATGATCGGTGGCCACATGTACTTTTACTTTATCACCATGCCTTAAGGTATCACCATCAACAAAGACTTCCCATACCCCCCGGTCATTTTTAGCTAGTGGATTGGCATCCCTGTTCCAATTATTAAAATCGCCGATCAGGCTCAGGGACCTGGCTGCAGGGGCCCACTCCCTATACCACCATCCTTTCTTTTTCTTATCATAGTTGATACCCATATACTTATAGGCCTCAGAGAATGACTGCAAAGAACCTGCTTCTCTTTCAATAGACTGCACCAGATTATCAAATCTTTTGATGCGGTCAGCGATCTCATCTGTATAAGGTTCCAGCCAGGGATCGTCTTTTACAAGGATTGGAATTTTCTTTTTGCTCATGATAAATGATTTGAAAAATGAAAATAACAATCCTATTGATATTTCCCAATCACTAAGGGAAGACAATTTATTTTTATTTTCTTTGCATCATTATATTTCAAGGTTATGAGAACAATCGGATTAATCGGAGGGCTTAGCTGGCAATCCACACAGACATATTATCAAATAATAAATACAGAAGTAAATGAAAGATTAGGGAAAAATCATTCGGCCAGCATCCTGATGTATTCCTTTGATTTTGATAAGATCGAAACCCTTCAGTACAAAGATGACTGGGATGCTTTGAATGAACTCATGGCAGACGCGGGACATAAATTAACCGATGCAGGAGCCGATTGCTTACTGATCTGTTCAAATACAATGCATGAATGTGCTGCGTACATCGAAAAACAAGTAGATATCCCTTTAATTCATATTGCAGATGCTGTTGGAGAATTCCTTGTGAAAGGTAATTTTAAAAGGTCAGCCCTGCTTGGCACAAAATTTCTGATGAACTCAGATACATACACGGATAGATTAGCGAATAAATTTGGGATTGAAACCATACTGCCAGCGGCTGAATCTGTTGAGGAGATCAATCAAATCATATATAATGAATTGGTGAAAGGCATAATCAACGATCAATCCCGAGACAGCATGTTGTCTATCATACAGGATCTGAAATTCAGGGGTGCTGAAGCTGTCATCTTAGGGTGTACCGAGATCCCCTTACTTATCAAACAGGATCATTGTGATATTCCCGTAATAGACACTACCGATATACATGCCAGATCTGCCGTAAATTTCATATTAGGAACATAGACAGTAATTAATTGTTTAAATTTAAGTCAAAGACTTAGTAATATTCGTTTAGGAAGTAGGTGCGAAGCAGAATTTTACATATTGCGATTATCTTAGTTTTGCCTCTTGTGGTTAATGCGCAGGATTTAAACTATAAGGAGAAAATTAAGATAAATGGAATCATATACGATGCAAAAACGAGTGAACGGATCCCGTTTGTACATATTATCGATGTTAGTCTGAATACCGGTACTTCTGCAGATGATAATGGGAATTTTTCCTTCACAACGAATCGAGGAGATTCTATAAAGTTCACTGCTGTTGGATATAGTGATTACTATATTGTATTAGATGATTCAATTAAGAATAATTCCTACCAGGTCATCATGCTCGAACCGAAAGCCTATTTACTCGAGAGCATGGATTTTTATGCTAATGATCCCATGAAAGGCTTTTACCTAAAGGATATTCCAAGAGATACAATCAGGATCTGGAGTAATAAAGGTGCCCCTGGTGCATCCTATTGGAATGTATTGCCGAATGGAGGAAGCGGTTATGTAGAAGCCTTTGCAAATTTATTCAGCAGAAGAGCGAAACAGGAGAAAAAACTGGCGAAAATACTGGAAGAAGAACGCATGATCAAAATGCAGGAGGAAGCTGAACTCGTGCAAAGGAAGACTTCGCAAGAAAAATACAACGCAGATCTGGTTAACAGGATCACTGATCTCGAAGGGGAAGATCTCGAAAACTTCATCATGGAGTTTAAACCATCAAGAGGATTTATACTTCGGGCAACGGAATATGAAATCGCACTCCAGATTGTGGAAAGCTATCGCGAATATGCATATTATAATGGCCTTGAAGTTGATATGGATGAAATCCTTAGAAGGGCTAAGTTCAGTGATTGAACAAAAAATCTCCGATGTCAATAATTATGATTACTCAATTTGGATACCAAAGCCTGTAAAAAGGAACGTGGATCTAATTTAAACCCTCCTTATTTCCAGAAATTCCTTGACATGATCTCTTCTCCTATCTTCCTGTACTGGTTGATCACCCGGATGTTCGTAAAATCATGAAAGATATCCAGATTATCAAAATTCTGGTTTTCAGGATCTCTGGAAGTAAAATGTCCATTACGGCCAAGGTACTTTTTTGACTTATAATAATGATTCGTTCTCATAACTTTTTCACCTGTTTACATAACTATGACAAACAATATGCCAAATACCCTTATTCATTCCCTTAACAATTTAAAAAATCCAATTGTTTAGCTTGCATTCGGCATACGCTGATTCTTATTATCGATATAGTATACGGAATCAATAAAGATATGATCATTTTCTCTACATTAAATACCAGACAAATAGATATATAATTTACGAAATATGTATAATTCTATATATATCGTACGTTTATTTTTTGTCTGGGTTTCGGGGTTAGAGTTAAAATTTAATAGCGTTCATAGAGAACCTTACCACCGACAATGGTCATATCGATTTTCGTTGAAAGGATGTCTTCTTCGGGGATGGTCATAATGTCGTCAGAGAACACTGTAAAATCTGCAAGTTTGCCCGGTTCTATAGATCCCTTGATGTTTTCCTCAAAGGCACCATAGGCCGCATCCAGTGTATAAGACCGTAAAGCTTCCTCCCTGCTCATTTTCTGGTCCGGTTCATAACCTCCAGGCGGCTGACCCTGGAGTGTTTTCCTGGATATTGAAGCATAGAAACAGGCTATTGGTGATAAAGGTTCCACTGGTACATCCGTTCCATTAACGATTCTTGCACCGCTTTGTAATAATTTATGCCACACGTAAGCCCCTTCCAGGATCCTATCTTCCCCCAGACGATCAATGGCCCATGGCCTGTCAGATGACATATGTATTGCCTGCATGGCAGGAATAACGCCAAGACTGGCGAATCTTGGGATATCTGATGTTGCGAGGTGCTGAGCATGTTCAATGCGGAATCTGGCATCATTCTGATCCGGATTATTTTTATATGCTTTTTCGTAAATATCAAGCACTTCCTTATTGCCACGATCGCCTATGGCGTGAGTACAAACCTGAAATCCATTTTGTAAAGCCAGATCGCTAACTTCCTGCAGATATGATAATTCACTCACGGCGTGTCCGTAGTGCCCAGGCATATCCGTGTACGGTTCTATCAGCCAGGCACCCCGTGAGCCGAGGGCACCATCAACAAAAAGTTTTATAGACCGGATGGTTAAGAAATCATTTCCCAATCCAATCTCTGGCCCGGTCCCGAAATATTTATCCAGCAATTGCCTGTTCCCACCGGACAACATAACATATAATCTTGTGGAAAAACCATCTTCAGCCAGAATCTGTTTCATCAGGTTTATGATCTTTTCACCTTCTCCTGCATCCTGAAATGATGTAATTCCATTTTCAAGGCAATTCCGGCCTGCCAGTTCAAATGCTTTTCTATCGCTGTCCTCATTATTTTCAGGTATGAATTGCCCGATCAATCCCATGGCTGATTCATTGAATATACCGGTAGGATTCCCCGCCTCATCCCTAATAACTTCTCCTCCCTCATCAAAATATGTTGACGGGCCTACATTGGCGATTTCCATCGCCTTTGCATTAGCTAACAGGGCATGACCACTGGCGTGGTGTAAAACTACAGGATTATCGGGGGAGATTTCACTAAGCATATGATGCGTTGGGAATCCTTTTACTTCAACTTCTGAAGATTTATCCCATTTGCTTTGATGCCATCCTCTTCCCAGAATCCAATCACCAGGTTCTGCTTTTGCCACGGCTTCACTGACCTGCTCAACGACCTCCTGATAACTTGTGGCACCCATAAGGTTAAGCGACATCAGGCTGTAACCCATACCCATGTAGTGTCCATGCCCTTCGATCAATCCCGGAGTCATCAGCCTGCCGTTCAGGTCGATCATTGCAGTCTCTTCTCCGATGTAAGAATTGATCTCACCTGCTGAACCAGCATCAAGGATTTTACCATCTTTCACTGCCACAGCCTGAACCACACTGTTTTTTGAATCAACTGTATATATTTTACCGTTTGATATTACAAGATCTGCGGTTTGTCTTTCCGTGCAGGAAACCAGGAATGTCAGTATTATCGGCAAGAAGGCATTAATGGTTTTTGAGTATTTATTCAAAATGGTATTGTAAGCTTTTAGATTCATATTCATTAGGGTATTATATGTATTTCTACTCTTATTCATAAGAGCATTCCATGTTTTCAGATGCAAATTATTGTTTAGGCTGATATTGTGCAATGATATACAATTAACCCGAAAAATGATATTTTATACAAAATGGAAGAAGCTTTCGAGGTATGAGATGATTTCGCTAATTTTATGCAACTAACATAATACATATAAACTAAACAAACATAAATATGTCCTTCACATTACAGATTGGAGATACAGCTCCGGAATTCAACCTGGAAGCCACCGACGGAAACAGATATTCGCTTTCCAGTTTCAGGGATTCCGCGTTCCTCGTTATTTTCTTTACCTGCAATCATTGCCCCTATGTAATTGGATCCGACGAAGTGACCAGGGAAACTGCGTTGAAATATATGGATAAGGGAATTGCTTTCGTGGGCATTAACAGCAACAGCCCAAATACCTATCCGGATGACGATTTTGAACATATGGTGAAAAGAATGGATGAACATAAGTTTCCCTGGAAATACCTCTATGATAGCACCCAGGAAATAGCTCAGAAATATGGTGCATTGCGTACTCCCCATTTCTATATTTTTGACGAGGAAAGAAAACTGGTTTATACTGGCAGAGGAGTAGACAACCCAAGAGACACCAGCAAAATGACAATTAATGATCTGGAAAATGCACTGGAAGAGATGCTTTCAGGAAAGCCCATTTCCATCCCGATAACCAATCCCATTGGGTGCAATGTGAAGTGGGAAGGAAAAGATGCGCACTGGATGCCACCCGAGGCATGTGATCTGGTATAAATATTTTACATTCGTATTGAATAATTTATTAATTTAGCGGGGTAATTTCTTTGCGTTCGTGGTGAAACAGGTAGACACGCTGTCTTCAGGAGGCAGTGCCTTCGGGTGTGGGGGTTCGACTCCCCCCGAACGCACGATAGAATGAGCAGAAAACTAAAAATGCCCCTTTATTGAACATAGAGGGGCATTTTGTTTGCATTCAGTTTAAGACACAAATCTTATTGCATACTGATTAAGTTAATCTTTTCGATTTTATCGTTTACCTTTTCTATGAAATCATGCAGGTAGGGTTGTACCCGGTTTATATCCTGGTCTATAAGCCAATACCTGTGCATGGTCTCTGTTTTATATTCAATGTACAAGCCGCCCCCGTCGGCACAATCCGGACATCCAATGATGGTGTCTGACTCGTTCAATAATTGATTGGGGAAATAATTTATAAGATCATCCACCTCTTCATAATATTTGCTTTCCAGTTCCACAAATGATGCTTCGTATAATTCATCGTACCCTGGGTAGGTTTTATTCTGATCCTCATACAGGCGTTCATTATCCAGTTTATATATCTGTATGCATTGATCTCCTAAACAAAATCCATAAAAATGCCCAAAAATAAGATAATCATTAGGTTCTGCCATTTTTTCTTCACTGCAGGAAGAAAAGATGGATACGATCATCATCAACAAAATACCGTATATCGCCTTTTTCATATCTGATAAAATGGTTTTAAGAAGGACATCTGTTTATGGGAATCCGTTGGAACAAAGACAAATTTTAACTGGTTTAATGTTTTTTAACGCTTTGCTTTTATTCGCTCAGGCAATTTATTTACTTCATGTCTGAAATTATTCAGGATTAGAAGATATTCAACATAATATATTGAAAAGCCAATGCGATCAATAATCAGAAGTATCCAGCACAGATATATCGTTTTTATCATTATCTCATTACTGATTACCTTTTCAGGTTGCCAGGAAAAGAAGGTACAGGATCAGGATATACAAAAGATAGAAGAAACACTTCTGGACCAATATGTTTATAAGCCGGATCCAAATTTTCGTTACCAGATAGCTTATCAGGGCAAAAGGGAAGGATATACTTATTATGTATTGAAAATGATCTCCCAGCATTGGCTGACTGAAGCTGAAGTGGATGAACCAGCTTGGTGGCATTGGGTAAGTGTGGTCATACCCGATTCAGTGAAGCATTCAACTGGTATGATGTGGATAGGTGGTGGAGCAAAGGATGATGAATTGCCAGAAACTCCGGGTGATATAGTTTTGCAATCCGCATTGATAACAAATAGCATCACTGCGGAAATACACAACATCCCCAACCAGGCTATAAGCTTCATAAATGATTCATATGGCCCAAGATTCGAGGACGAGCTGATCGCTTTCGGATGGAGAAAGTTCCTTGAAGGCGGGGCGAAGGATGAAGATGCTATATGGCTTGCCAGGTTACCCATGACCAAGGCCGTAGTAAGGGCAATGGATGCCGTTTCAGAACTGGTTTCCATGGAAGAGAACAGGTCATTGGATAAATATCTGGTTTCCGGGGCATCAAAGCGCGGTTGGACGACCTGGACAACAGCTGCGGTGGATGATCGCGTCATTGCAATTGTACCGATTGTAATTGATCTGCTGAATGTTGTTCCGTCTTTCGACCACCACTGGCGTAATTATGGTTTCTGGGCCCCGGCTGTAGGAAATTATGAGGAAGAAGGCATCATGGAATGGCTGTATACACCTGAATTCAAAAGGCTTCTGGAAATTACTGAGCCATACTCCTATACTGATCGTTATGATATACCCAAGTTATTGATCAATGCTAGTGGCGACCAGTTCTTTCAGCCAGACAGTTGGAAGTTCTACTGGGATGACCTGATCGGGGAAAAATATGTGCGTTACGTCCCAAACACAGGACACTCTCTTAAGGATTCAGATGCAATTCAAACCTTGATATCATATTATCAATATATTTTATTAAAAAGTGAAAGACCAGGATTTACCTGGAAAGTTGATCCTTCAAAAATTCTTATAACAACTGATCCTGATGATCCGCCAGCAGAAATCAGACTATGGCAGGCAAGATCAAATGAAATACCAAGGGATTTCAGAATCGATGTGATCGGAAAGGTATGGACAGACAGCACCTTAGCAATTCGACCTGAGGGTATTTATGAAATCGACCTTGTAGTGCCTTCCGAAGGATGGCAAGGCTATTTCGTGGAATTAACCTTTCATCAGGAAGGGAAGCTTCCCCTCAAATTAACGTCCGGGATCACCATATTGCCTGATGAATATCCATTTGAAGCATTCGAATCCGGAAGGGAATAAATTAAATAAATCTAACTGTGGATTTACTTCAAATCAGAAATTGTTCATAAAAAAAATTATTTCGGCAACCATTAGCTGGTTATAAAGGAGACTCATTTTTAAAAGTATGGGTGCTTAAATTACATGCCAAACATAATCCCCTATCCTTTGATGCTTAAATTGCGAATTCCCTGTTCATCCAGAATCTCAATTCTTGTCCCATTCAGTTTAATCATCTTGTTTAAATTGAGTTCCGTAAGCAGTTTTATTGTACTTTCTTTCGAAATACACGAGAAGTCAGCAATGTCTTTTCGGTTTATATGATTAAAAATATCATACCCTTCGAATTCAAGATTACAAAGGTAGAGGAGGGTGTCTGCCAGTCGGCCAAGCATATATTTGTACCCTATACTTTTTAATTTTTTATAAATATGTTCTTCGTTTTTACAATAGAGGTGCATGATCTCGACACTGAATTGTCCATTTTTCATCAATAACTGTTTGAAGCTTTCGTTGTCCAGCAGACAAACCTTGGATCTTGTTAAGGATACTGCTGAATAATTGTAATTCTTAGATTGATGGTTTTTTCATTTGCGGTTTCAAGATATGTTTTGACCAGGCCTTCGGCAAACAATTAAAACTTTTTAAAAAAGATTTCGTATAACAAACCGACGGTCGGTTTGTTAATTTTATAATCTTGGACACATGGTAAGAAAAGGAACAGCCTTGAAAGCAAAAATTCTCGAAACGGCACATCTATTATTTTCTGAGAAAGGGTATGATAAAACTTCTGTCAATGAAATAATTAACAGGCTCAACATATCAAAAGGTGCCTTTTATCACTATTTTAATTCAAAAGATGAAGTGCTTGATGCGATTATCCTGGGGTATACAGCAGAAGCCTTGGACATGCTGTATGAGATCGTTTATGATCCTTCTTTAAACGGCCTGGAAAAATATATAAAGATGTTCAAGGAAGCACAAGCCAATAGAGAAAAGAATGCAGAAAGGTTCTCCTATTTAATCAAGCTATTTCTGAAAGAGGACAACCGGCTCTTCAGGGATCGATATATTGAAAAAATAATCGAAGAGACAAAACCACCACTTATTTTAATTCTTCAGCAAGGTGTGAAAGAAGGCCTTTTTATAATTAATCACCCGGATGAAACCGCTGAACTCATTATTCGTCTTGGAAACATCTATCGAACAAAAATCGCACTATTGACCTCAACCTTAAAAAACAATCCAAATAATTTACTGAAAATTCAGAGCATCAGTGAGTTCTTGCAGGATACTGTGGAAAGATTACTTGGCCTTGATGCGGGTACCCTGAACATTATATCTCAAAGTTTTCAGCCTGGCATTCAAAATTAAACACAAAATTGAAACATCATGAAATCAACTAATGCAATAACACAGCGAAAGTTCTCAAAAACTACTATAATATACATTTTCAGGGCTTTATTATCTGTTTCCATCGGTTGTTTGCTTTTCTTCCTGGGTGCAGGTACCTGGAATATTTTTCGTGGCTGGATTTATTTCATCCTTGCTGCCATTATTGTTTTGGTGTCCAATGTTATCGTAGCCGTTAACAATCCCGGCCTCCTGGATCAGCGTTCCAAACTTCAAAAAGGAACAAAGGTATGGGATAAATTATGGCTATTCACTTTTATGCTTTTTTTCCTATACGGCATGGCTTTTATTGCCGGATATGATATAGGCAGGCTCGGAAACGAGATCGGAGGAGCATCTCTTTATATCGGTCTTTCTTCTTTTATGATCTCAGCTGCTATTACCACCTGGGCCATGTCAGTTAACAAATTTTTCGAGGCATCAGTAAGGATACAGGAAGAAAGAGGGCACTATGTAATATCCAAAGGGCCCTATGGTTTTGTCCGTCATCCCGGGTATGCAGGCATGATCTTCTGGGCTATTGGTTTTCCACTGGCTGTCGGCTCTATGTTGGCTTTGTATACAGGCCTTGGCCTTATTCTCGCCCTGGCTTTGAGAACTTTTTTTGAAGACAGGACCTTACAAAGGGAACTGGAAGGATACCCGGAATATACAGCAAAGGTAAAATACCGCTTGATACCTTTTATCTGGTAAGCGGACTCCTTCCCCACTCAGGTTTATTAAAGATGGATCACCTCGTCATACGCTGCTGCAGTGGCTTCCATCACCGCTTCTGACATCGTCGGATGTGGATGAACAGTCTTTAATATTTCATGCCCGGTAGTTTCAAGCTTTCTGGCAGCCACCACCTCAGCAATCATTTCAGTAACATTGGCGCCAATCATATGGGCTCCAAGCCATTCACCATATTTAGCATCGTAGATCACTTTCACGAAACCTTCTTTGGCTCCCGCAGCAGTGGCCTTTCCCGATGCGGTAAAAGGAAATTTTCCGACTTTTATCTCATATCCTGCTTCCTTCGCAGCCTTTTCAGTATACCCTACCGAAGCTATCTCAGGAGAGCAATAGGTACAGGCCGGGATATTATTATAATTCAATGGTTCCGGATTCTCTCCCGCTATTTTTTCCACGCAAATAATTCCTTCTGCCGACGCGACATGGGCCAGGGCAGGCCCGCCAACGATATCCCCGATGGCATATATTCCTGGAATATTGGTTTCATAATAATCGTTCACGATAACCTTTCCCTTATCCGTTGAAACACCAACCTCCTCAAGTCCAATACCCTCCAGGTTAGTGGAAACGCCCACAGCAGACAACACTACATCCACCGTTAATTGCTCCTCGCCTTTAGGTGTTTTAATTGTTACCTTACACTGCTTCCCTTTTGTGTCGACCGATGTGACTTCCGAATTGAGCATTACTTTTATACCAGATTTTTTATATGTTCTTTCCAGTTGCTTGGAAACCTCCTCATCTTCAAGGGGCACGAGATGGGGCAGAAACTCAACCAGGGTAACTTCGGTCCCAATAGAATTATAGAAATAAGCGAATTCAGTACCTATAGCACCAGAGCCAACGACAACCATTGATTTTGGTTGTTTCTCCAGTGACATAGCCTTACGATATCCAATGATCTTCTTACCGTCGATCGGTAAATTAGGCAACTCCTTGGAGCGGCCTCCAGTGGCAACAATAATATGGTTGGCAGAATATTCCGTGGTCGTTCCGGAATCATCCTTTACGCCAACTTTCTTGTTGGACAGGAGTTTTCCGAATCCATTTATGACATCAATTTTATTCTTCTTGAATAAAAACTGGACACCTTTACTCATATTGCCTGCCACATCACGGCTTCTCTTGACCATGGCGGGGAAATCAGCTTTTGATGTTCCTACTTCAATCCCATAATCCCCTGCATGCTTTATATACTCATATACCTGGGCGCTTTTCAATAAAGCTTTTGTAGGAATACACCCCCAGTTTAGACAAACACCTCCAAGACTCTCCCTTTCAACAACGCCTACTTTCATTCCAAGCTGGGAAGCCCGGATCGCAGCGACATAACCACCCGGACCACTGCCGATAACTATTAAATCATATGATGCCATATTTTTAGTATTAAATTTCATACAAAAATAATTGAAAATGTTATTAATGAAAGGGAATGATCCCTAAGGATTCAAGAAATAAAAAAATTTCCAGGGAGGACATCAAAACAAAATGAATAGATCACTCAGCGTAGAAACAGCTTTCATTCGGCAATCATTCTGAAACAATTAATAATTAAATCGGTCCTTATCAACTGTAAATTATCCAGGGGATTTGTACTAAACAGATATTTCTAACCAGTCATACGGTTTTTAAATTTGGGGTGTGAGTCCTGTTATTAAATAGTTATATTTGATGTTTCGATAAAAAAACAAATTATTACGCTAAGTTTAAACTAATTAGTAAATCAGAATATTATGAAGTTACTCGAAGGTAAAACAGCTCTGATTACAGGAGCTTCAAGGGGTATAGGTAAGTCCATTGCCATAACTTTTGCACAACATGGAGCCAATGTGGCCTTTACTGATCTGGAGGTAAATGATGCAGCCAAAGCTGTGGAAGATGAAATAAAAGCTCTGGGAGTAAAAGGGAAAGCTTATGCATCTGACGCCAGCTCATTCCAGGGTTCTGAAGAAGTTGTTAATGAGATCCTGAAAGATTTTGACCGAATAGATATATTGGTAAATAATGCAGGCATTACCCGGGACACTTTGTTGATGCGGATGACTGAGGAACAATGGGATATGGTCATAAAGATAAATCTTAAATCCGCTTTCAATCTAACAAAAGCAGTCCAGAGGATCATGCTGAAACAAAGGTCAGGTTCCATTATAAATATGAGCTCTGTAGTAGGCGTAAAAGGTAATGCCGGACAGGCAAATTATGCAGCATCAAAAGCCGGCATGATAGGTTTCACCAAGTCTGTTGCTCTGGAGTTTGGTTCCAGGAATATCAGATGCAATGCAATAGCACCCGGTTTTATTGAGACGGAGATGACCGCCGTTCTTGATGAAGATGTAGTTAAGAAATGGGTGGAGGCGATACCCCTTCGACGTAGCGGAAAACCAGAGGATGTTGCTAATTGTGCAGTATTCCTTGGTTCAGACCTGTCTGCCTATATGACCGGTCAGGTATTCCAGGTCGATGGTGGAATGTTAACCTGATTTGAAAAAGCATACCAGATCTTAAACTGAGAATTGTGGATAATCGGATTATATTTGAATTTTCTCCATGGTTCGTTTTGCTCTGCATCCTGGCTGGTATGGTATATGCTTTTTTATTATACAATCAGAAGAATCCCTGGGGAAGCATTCCATCCATCATACTTTCCGGAATCAGGTTTCTGACAGTATCCCTTATTGCATTTTTACTGCTAGGCCCCCTCATCCGATACATACAAAATACCGTAATCGAACCAGGCTATGTGGTTGCAGTAGATAATAGCCTTTCTATTCCTGAAACCTATACCGAACAGGATTTTAATCAGTTAATAACTGATCTGGATGAAACGGTTTCTGCTTTAAGTAGTGAATATCAAAACTTGAAAATCGTTGACCTGGCTGGAAGTGATTATGCATCGATTCAGGATATAGAATTTGATGAAACTTCGACTGATCTGAACAATGTACTTCATAAAATTGAAAGTGAATATGAAGGCAAGAACCTTGCTGGTGTGGTTTTAATCTCTGATGGGATCTATAACATGGGATCCTCCCCTATTTATTCTAATTTTGGATTCCCGGTATACAGCATTGGAATTGGAGATACGATTGAAAAGGAAGACATTATCCTTAAATATCTTAATCATAATAAAATAGTATACCAGGGAAATAAATTCGTTTTACAAGCCGAAATATATAATAAAGGATATCGTGGCAGTACTGTTTCAGTTGATATCCGGAAAAAAGGAATAACGGTTCAAAGCAAGATACTGCAAATAGGTGCCGAAAATGGCCTGAATATCCTGGAGTTTGAACTGGAAGCAGAAGAAAGCGGTATGCAAAGATATGAGGTAATCGTTAATCCCCTGAGTTCAGAGTTTTCAATAGACAACAACAGATTGGATGCCTTTATAGAGGTTGTCGAGGGGAAGGAAAAGATATTAGTTCTGGCAAGTGCCCCTCACCCTGATCTTAAAGCATTAAAAAACATCATTGAGAAAAATGATAACTATGAGATCGAAATGGTCATTCCAGGCTTTAATAATAAAAATGAGGATAAGTTTGATCTCGTAATTCTGCATCAACTCCCCGATAACAGAAACACCTATTCAACTGAAATTCAACAGATCATAAATAACGGAACTCCTGTTTTATTTATTCTGGGATCACGGACAAATTTCAACAGATTTAACGCTACCAACCGGACCATGAGCATCAAACCCTTGAGGAATCAGAAGGATAATGTATTTGTTTCCTTAAACTCCAATTTCAGCCTGTTCAACCTCGATGAAAGTTTTAAAAAAATCCATTCTGACCTGCCTCCCATTCCCGTTCCATTCGGTGAATATACCATGAAAGGTGAATCCGAAATTGTTTTATACCAGCGAATAGGAAAGATCACTTCTCAAAAGCCATTACTTATAATCAATAAAAATCCCAATGTAAAAGAGGCTTTGCTGACTGGGGAAGGGATATGGAAATGGAGGTTGAATGAATATCTTTTTACAAAGGAATTTGCCGGGGTGGATAATTTATTTAACAAGGTCGTACAATACCTGAGTGCCAAAGAAGACAGAAGGAAATTCAGAGTTTACCCGCTAAGAACTGAAAACTGGGACAATGAACCGGTGATTTTTGAAACTGAAATATATAATGACATTTACGAAAAAATATATGATCAAAAAATTGATTTAACCCTCAGGGATGAGGAAAATAACCAGTATGACTATTCTTATATTATCAGCCAGGCAAACAGTCAGTTCAAGATCAGTGGATTAAAGCCGGGTGTATATTCCTATAGTGCGAAAACCCTTCAGGATGGAAGGAACTCCAGCAGTGATGGGATGTTCGCAATTAAGAAACTGCTTGTTGAAATTTCCAATCTTAAAGCTGATTTCAATTTATTGAAGGAACTCTCAAGAAGATCATCCGGAAAATCCTATACAAAAACGGATTTGAATATAATTTCTCAGGATATCGAATCCTCAAATCCCAGATCATTAATTTATAGTTCAGAAAACTATCTGGCCATTATTAACCTGAAATGGATCTTTTTCCTGATTCTCTTCTTAATATCAGTTGAGTGGGGTATCCGGAAATATCTTGGTGGCTATTAACTAAAAAAAATGTCAAATCAGAATACCAACAGGATATTTATACTTCTCTTCTGGATCAATGCACTCATCCATGTCTTTTCCATTATTCTGGACCTTTATTTTATGATCCTGATTACAAAACCTCTGATCATGCCCCTTCTTGCCGGGGTGTATTTTTTCAAAACCAGGGATATTAAAAGGCGAGTCCCTGTAATCTATTTGTATCTGGCCATGCTGTTTTCATTTTTCGGGGATGTACTGTTGATGTTTATGGATCAGGGGGAAATCTATTTTATTTCCGGATTGGCCGCTTTCCTGTTTGCTCAAGTCTTTTATATCATTACCTACAGACATAATCGGTATAAAAAGTCAAATGTTCCCGGACAGGCCATCAAAATGGCTTATTCATTACTAGCATTAGCGTATACGGTGATTTTATGGATCAGTCTCTTCCCTCACCTTGGAGAAATGTTACTTCCTGTCACGCTGTATACAATAACCATTTTTGGGATGGTAATTACAGCCATTTTCCGTTATAATCGTACCTCAACATTGAGCTTCTACATGGTCTTTTTCGGAGCTGTCATTTTTCTGTTATCGGATTCCATTATCGCAATAAACAAATTCATGGTTCCCGTTTTATACGAAAGGATTCTTGTGATCAGCACATACATGATCGCACAATTCCTGATTATTTCCGGGTTAGCAGAACATCTTAATCATCGGCAGGATCAGGTTGAAAAAAGCGGAGCTGAGTGAAAAATACATGCCCAAGCAATTGAAAGGCATCAGCTGTTATCAGGTAAAAAAAAGAGGCTGTTCTTAAACAGCCTCACGAAACCAAATTCATTTTAGTTTGGGTATAAGCAATTAATAGGGTTTTACTTTGCCGCTCCCTGAAACGTTACTTCTGATCTTATCGGGATCACCCTTATAATAGACACTTCCACTTCCGCTGATATTTGCCTCGAGGGAATCACCTACACTTATCTTACATTTCCCCGAACCACTAATTCTTACGCTATAGTGATCCACTTCCATATCCAGACCATCGAGATTACCGGACCCACTGATCGAGACTTCGGCACGGTCAGCTGATCCCGACACTTTTATACTTCCAGATCCACTAATTTTCTGTGTAAGATCATCAGCTTCTAATTCCAACTCAATCCGACCTGAACCACTTACACTCAAATAGAGATCATCCGATTCAATTGTATTTTCACCTATTATCTTACCTGAGCCCCCCAGGGAAACAGAGGAAACCTCAGGCATGGTGAGGTATATCGTAACCCGGTCACGACCGAAACTCCATCCCTTATTATTCTTATATCGGATGACTAGCTTTCCATTCTTGACTTCAGTAATAACATCTTCGAGATCGTCCTCATCACCCTGTAATTCAAGACGGGTAGTACTGCCTTGCTTAAGATATAAATCCCCGGATATACCCATCGAAACTTCATCAAATCCGTCGACTTGCCTGGTTTCCTTTTGAGCGATGGTTTCAATAGAAATGATCATGAAAAATATGATCAGAGAAATAAAAATACTGTTTTTCATAATGCTTTTTTTATACGCGACTATTAATTAATATGGACTCTATCATTATCTTCTGCCCCTTATTAAGGCTCAATCCGATACATTCTCCGGAAATATATTTTAAAGCTATAATTTCATCAATAAATGAAAAATTAAATTTATCCAGATCCTTTACAGTAATATAGATATTGATATTATTTTCTTCAAAATTCAAAAAACTGAATATCCCAGCCAGGAAAGTCTTTTTGTGCTCAGTAACAATAACTGAACCCTCTTGGATCAGGGTTTCAATCTTTCCCAATTTTTTAGCCGGACCTTCCACAAGGATATATTCACCTTCACCTTCAACAAAAAAAACATTGCAGTTGATATCTATCGACAATTGGTTTATCCCCTGAATTTTCTTAATGTTGGATGCAATACTTTCTCCTTCATCAATTTGAAGATTAAATTGATAAAAAATCAAAAAACAAGTAATAATCCCAAGAATTGAATAAATATAGATTTCCCGCTTCATGACGAGTAAGTTGCTTCCTATTTATATAGATGATCAGATCGTCTTCAGGGTTGCAAAAAACTTTAAAAAAAATGTTAAGATTAGTTAATTTTCAGATCAACAAAACCCGAATCTCATTCCAGAATCGATAAAGCCATATCCACATCTTCTAAAATGTCCGAAGGATCTTCAATTCCAATGCTTAATCTGATCAGAGAATCCCTGATCCCTATCTGCAGCCTTTCTTCCTTTGGTATACTGGCATGCGACATGGTTGCCGGGTGGCCACAAAGGGATTCGACTCCACCGAGTGATTCAGCCAGAGAGACAAGTTTAAATTGCCTGAGTACTTTAAAGGCACTATTTTGAGTATCCTCCATCAATGTAAAGGATAACATTCCCCCAAAGTCTTTCATTTGCGATTTTGCCACCCTATGATTCGGAGAGTCCTTAATACCCGGCCAGAATACCTGGTCTACTACTTTTGAATTCTTAAGCATTTGCGCAACCAATCTGGCATTGTTGCAGTGTCTTTCCATTCTTAGCTCAAGTGTTTTTATTCCTCTCAGGACAAGAAATATATCCTGAGGGCCCGGAATGGCACCACAGGCATTCTGTATAAAATACAACTGATCCGCCAACTCTTCATCATTCAGTACTATTGCCCCCATTATTACATCCGAATGGCCACCCAGATACTTCGTTAGAGAATGCACCACAATATCTGCCCCCAGATCAAGTGGAAGCTGAAGACATGGTGTTGCAAAGGTATTATCCACGGCCACCTTGATCCCATGATGCATTGCAATATTGCAAACCTTCTTGATATCAATTATGTTCAACAGTGGATTGGTTGGAGTTTCAATCCAGATCAATTTCGTTTTGTGACTCACCAAATGTTCAATATCATTTGCATTTATCATATTCACAAAATGAAATCTAATCCCTAATCCGTTAAAGATCCTTGTCATGATACGGTAGGTCCCGCCATAGAGATCTCTGGTACAGATAACCTCATCTCCCGGTTTTAATAGTTTTAAAACCGCATCAATGGCGGCCATACCCGAAGAGAAGCAAAAACCATAATTTCCGTTCTCGAGAGCAGCCAGGTTTTTTTCCAGGACTTCTCTCGTAGGATTCTGGGATCTTGAATACTCATATCCTTTGTGTTTTCCAGGTGCATCGTGCACATAAGTCGAAGTCTGGTAAATGGGTGTCATAATGGCCCCGGTATGAGGATCCGGCTTAACACCCGCATGAATTACTTTAGTTCCAAATTTCATTTTCAGGATTTTTATTCCTCGTCTTCTTCCTTGAAAAAACGATCCATTTGCTTCTGCATTCCTTTCCGGTTCTCAGAATATAAAGGGGTAAGAGATGATTTATCAGGAAAAGTTTCCATATGCAATGTGCGCGTTGGAAACGCAAACCGGACATTAAGATCTTCAGCGAGTCTTAGTATCTTAATAATAATTTCATGCCGGTACTGAAGTTCCAGGGCCCAGTTGGGGGCCTGGAAAAAGATGTAGAACATTATATTAAGCGATGAGTCCCCGAAGTCATTCATGAAGATATGATATTTGTCCTTTCGTGTATGAGGATGATTCTCAACGATCTTATTTAATCCTTCAATAAAAACTTCAATTAGTCGTGCCGGGGTATCATAAGTTATCGCAAGGTTGGTATAATATCTTCTGTAGACACGGAGTCCATGGTTGTCAATGGTCCTGTCTGCCAATATACCGTTTGGAACATATATCAGCGAGTTCCTGAAGGTTCTCACGCGTGTTGATCGAAGTCCAACTTCTTCAACTTCACCATCAATTTCACCACTTGTTATCCAGTTCCCGATCTGAAAAGGCTTATCAATAAAGATCATCAGGGAACCAAAAAAGTTTTTGATAGTATCCTGGGCGGCGAGTGCCAGGGCCAGCCCTCCTATGGATATTCCGGTAATAAACGGAATAATAGATATGTTAAGGTTAATCAATACAAATAGTGCCCCTATTATTATCACGAAGGTCTTCAATACCTTTCTCAACAAAGGGACAAGCTGATCATCAAGTGTACTTTCCGTTTTCTCAGCCACTTTCACCATGTAGATGCCGATAATATCCACCAGTCTGTATGCCACTACGGTCAGAAACACGGGCCATAAGGCTCTTAAAACAATGATCAGATACCTTGAAAAGGTTATGGGTAATTGTAACACCGGTATCAGCACCATCAGAATCGGGAAAATTATCAGATAACTGATGGGTGTAGCCACCGGTTTGACAAGATTGGTCGCCAATTTCTCATACCCGTATTTGACCAGCAAACTGATAATTATTTTTTCGATGATCAGGGTAAAGACTTTATGAACAATAAAAGAAAGGAGTATGAGTATCAATATTCCCAGTATCTGCCAGATATACAATCCCAGATACTTCGAACTGCCCATCTTCGGCAGAATATCAAGGAGTCTATCGGTTCCAAATGGGAAGACCTTACTGAAGACTTTGTCAATATGAACGATGGAGGCTTTCGAATAAACCCATTTATTCCCTTTTTTTACCAGGTAGATCTCCGGATGCTGACTGGTGAGCACATATCTGTTTCTATTGGTGGCAGAATCAAGATAATTGGGATCTTTAGGTATTTCATCCATTTCAATATAGATGCCTTCCCCATCCAGAACATGCTTAAGTTTTACAGCAGCATCCCTGGCTTCATACTGTGTGACTCCTGTCTGCAGAAAAGCTTTTGCAGATAGATCGGGTTGGAAATTATGGTTCTGCAGGTTGTTTAAATGCGTATAGACAGTCTGATATGGATTATCAAGTGAGATTACCCCAACCGTATCTTCTTCAGTAGCCCATAACGAGGCCGATAGATGAACGATAAAGATGATTATTATCCAATTTTTCTTCATGATAGTATATATGGGAATATATTTTGATTACTTTTTATAAAATGACAATACAGAAAATTGATTTCCGTAACAACTATACATCTGATATTTATTGTTTACTTCAGAATATAGCAGTCCGATTTTAAAGCCACTTTCAACAGGTTGCATATTGATTAAATCTCCATTTGCATCATAGAGATAAGTAAATCCCTGTTCGGCATCTACGAAAACATACACCTCATTGCCCGCATTGAAATTATAGAACTGTACTTCCAGATCATCAGTATACAGAAGTTCTTTTTCAAATATAGTCTCACCTTTCTGGTCAAGGATACTTATATTGTTGTAATCCAAACGACTGATTACATAAGTATTATTCAGAGCGTCGGGAACGATCTTAAAACGACTTTCAGGATCAGGCTTGAACAATTGCACCTTCTCGACCAGATTCCCATTCAAATTGAGTTTGAAAACCTCTCCCAAATCATTGATAAGATGGATCCTGGATCTGTCAAAATCAGATCCTCTCTGCATGAAAATTGACGTTGAAAGTTTCGAGTTGAGATCAACAGGGAACCTGTCGTACATCTCCGACCTTCTGGTATACATATTTATGATTCCATCTTCTCTTATGGAGATCATACAATCCCGGCCACCAATTCTAATGTGGAATGGAGGGACTAAATTCTTTCCACCGGAAGAATTGGGCCCCCATCCTTCCAGTTCTTTACCAGTTTTGTCAGTTAAATATATATCTCCTGATGCATCACAGAATAAAAACCTGTAATCCCTGCTGTTTGCATAATCAATACGATTTAAGAAATCAAGATCGACAGGGTGTTCCAGCATCACCGGAAAATCTCTCAGAATATTACCCAACCTGTCGTAGATATAAATGCTTGAATCAGATGCGAAAAGATATTGCAGCTTCCCGTTTTTATAATAATCGACCTGGTATATATCCGATCTTATCTTCGCACCAACCTGTTTCTTCCATAATACCTCTCCATTGTTGGATATAAAGTACAACTGTCCTCCGGAATCCTGGAACATGACCTCCAGGCTTCTGTCAAGATGACTCCTGAAAATATAAGGTTTAGTAATTATCGGGTAATCCGTAACCACAAGCTGATCTCTGAAAAATTCCGAGGGTGTAGCTATAACCGAGGTTTCAGATCTGTGTTGTATAGCGGCACTGGTATAGAAATTATTATTGATATTACTGAATTGAAAGGAAAGGAGTTCAAAATGCTTGAATTGCCTGTCGAAATTTTTAAAAAATGGTTTCCATTCCTCATTAAGAGAGGCAAAAAAAGCATTCCATGAATTACTGAAATTTATGAAATAATTTGCGTTAGCCCTCTTTTGCACATTATCAAAATACTGATTGAATTTCAGTGATTTCCCCCATGTATTTTCTTCTTCAATTTCATTTAACAGGTGCTTGATCACTTCAAATGAATTACCGATCACGATATAAGATCCCAGATCGGTATAATAACTGTTTTCAAAACCATTAAATTCATCTCCAAGCATTGATCCAGGTAATTCTTCAATGGCAATTTTCTTAATTCTCTTACCTGAATAGTCCTCATAAAGCAATGTATCGGAACTAAGATCATTTGCTACCCTAATCAGATCATCCAGTGTTTTCACACTTTCTGAATAGTCCTTCGATTTTATTAATAATAGTTTATCCGGATGTTCAAGGTCAATTGTCTGTAGTGTTGCAAGTCCGATCTCATTACCTATCCATCCATAAAAATCTCGCTCATATAAGCCATATTTCTTAAGCAATTGAATCTTCTTTTCAAGGGCTTCCGGGAAATTTTTCTGCCAATATACATCTACTGCCTTCCTCCAGCTGGTGAAGTCTTCGTAGGTGTAAGAGATGAATGTTGCAGTCCTGTTGGGGAGGTAATATATTGCTTCTACATTTTGAGGGGATTGATTATAAAAAGTGGACAGATAATATTCATTGTTATTTTCCGGAATTTTAGTTGCGCCATTAAAGAATATCCTATTGTTTTCGAAAGATATATCATAATAAGTCGCTCCGGTAAACCACTTCAGGTAGTCATTATAATCTTTCCTCTGCTCTACATTGGAAAAATTTCTAATAAGATCAGGGATCTTGGCAACATTAAGGTAAAAGTTCCCTTCGTCCATCTCTATAGGCTGTGTGTTAAAGATCTCATAGGATATGGTTCTGAAATTTGCCTGAAAACCCTCAGATATGTTTCTAACCACATCGTCGATCAGGAATGAGGTAAAACTCCCAATAAAATGTCCTTTGTATTCAATAAAAGTAAATTCAACTTCCCCCTCATTATTTGTAATTTCATTTATATTGAAGTCTTCATATTTCCGGATGTCGAATTTAAAATGTTGAAGGGTTTGGAAATGTTCCAATATTGTACTTAAGATCTTTCTTTTTTCACCGGTGTTTAAGGTTAAATAAAAAGTAAATCCGAAATCAGTATTTGAGATTTTGTGCAGGGAGATAAGAATAGCCCGATCGCGGAATAATTTTTCCATATTACCTGATGAACCTGTAATACTGTCCAGTTGTACAAGATCTTCATTAACATCGTTTATTACTGGTATACTCGAAAGATTTTTCCAGACTGGCAATTCAAGCAAGCTGTTCCAGATCTTTATTGGCTTTTCAGTTTCATAAACGCCGATGGCATTTTTTGGAACCAGGTCCCATAAGTCGACTTTATCACTCGCGTAGTAGTATTTCAGATAATAAAAAACGCCGGATGCAACCGCTATAATAAAAATTATAATTAAGGCTTTTTTCAATGTGCTTAGATCAATGGTGAATCAATAATCCTTATCTATTGTAAAAATAAAAAATAGATTGGGTGATCAGGTTTACAAATCATATATTTTTTAAATTTCGGATATTTAATAAATTTCAGCAATATAAAAACATATGGTGCCATGGCGAAAGAAACTTTTGACCTTATCGATGCTGAAGGAAAGTCATTATATGCTTGTAAATGGATAACGGATTCTGAACCAATCGCCGTGGTTGCTGTTATTCATGGCCTGAGTGATCATATGGGGCGTTATGATTCATTCTCAAAATACCTGAATCATAAAGGAATCGCAGTATTTGGAATGGATTACCAGGGGCATGGGGAATCACCCGGAAAGCGCGGGCATGCCCGTTCATATGATCTTCTCCTTTCAAATATTGATAAACTATTGATAGCAGTTCGCCTTCAATATAATGATACTCCTTTATTTCTGTATGGGCATAGTCTTGGGGGGAACATTGTATCAAATTATATTCTTCAACATCATTCAAAAGAAATTGCAGGAGTAATTTTATCGGCACCATTTCTTGAATTGGCCTTTGAACCACCGGCCTGGAAAGTCAGACTGGCCAGAATCTTAAATAGTCTATGGCCTGCTCTAACATTAACTGACAATATAGATCCTATGGAATTATCTCATGATCCGCTGGTCGGGAAAGCATATCTTGAAGATCCGCTTGTACATAGCAAGATATCAGTGAGGATTTTTAACAGTGCAATCCGTCAGGGAGCCTGGGCACTTGAACATGCAGGATCACTTAATTTTCCCACTTTGATCATGCATGGAAATGAGGACAGGTTAACATCATACAAGGCATCCGAGCGGTTTGCTAATGATGCAGTAGATTCAGCTACACTTAAAATATGGGAAGGTCTCAGGCATGAGATCCATAATGAAAGCAAGAAAGAGGATGTAATGAATTTTATGATCAAATGGATCATAGGTATTGTATCCCTTGAAAATTGAATAAAAAGCATTTGATGAAATCAGATTCAGATAGGATTAGTGTATTCGATATATTTAAAATCGGTATAGGCCCCTCAAGTTCACACACTATGGGCCCCTGGAAAGCGGGATTAATTTTTATTGCTGAGTTAAAGAATAAAGGCGTGCTTTCAGAGGTTAAAAATGTTCAGATCAAACTTTACGGATCTCTGGCTAAAACTGGGAAAGGACACGGAACCAGGATGGCGATCATGCTTGGACTTTCCGGATTTGATCCGGAAACAATTGCCTTGAAATTGATCCAGGATGTCGTCAATAATGTGAAATCAACAAAGACCCTTCTGTTGGGTGGCTTGTATAAAATAAAATTTGATCCGGATAAAAATATTGTTTTCCGCCCCAGTAAATGCCTTCCATTCCATCCAAATGGCATTTTACTTACAGCCAACACAAAGGATGGGCATAGTTATTCTTATACTTTTTATTCTGTTGGTGGGGGATTTATCCTTTGTGATGAGTTGAATTTATCTGAGCAATATAACTATAGTTTTCCCTATCCAATCGATTCCGCAAAAGATCTGATACAATGGGTTCATACTGAAGGAAAATCAATAACACAGATAATTTTTGAGAATGAATTATCCCTTAGAAGTGAAAAGGAAGTAAAAAACGAATTAAAAAGGATTTGGGAGGTGATGGCCAACTGCGTGTTCACCGGATGTCATACACCTGGCATGTTGCCAGGGGGATTGAATGTGCAGCGCAGGGCACAGGCAATGAACCAAAATTTACTTCCTGATGATAACTCTGGGAATTTCTCTGAATGGCTGAAACTGATCAAATCAAAAAAATTTACATTCTCAGAGATCCTAAAATGGGTAAGTTGTTTCGCAATATCTGTCAATGAAGAGAACGCTTCTTTCGGCCGGGTTGTAACAGCGCCTACCAATGGTGCCGCAGGGGTCATACCGGCTGTATTAATGTACTATTTATGCTTCGTCGATGATGCTGATGAGGAAAATATCCAAAAATTTCTTCTGGTATCAGGAGAAATGGGATCTATATTCAAGAAGGGAAGTACCATATCCGCGGCAACAGGAGGGTGCCAGGCTGAGATTGGTGTTTCATCGGCTATGGCTGCAGCTGCCTTAACAGAAGTATTGGGGGGCAAGCCGGAAAATGTTATCATGGCTGCTGAAATTGCCATGGAGCATCACCTGGGCCTTACCTGTGATCCAGTGGGTGGCCTGGTACAGGTCCCATGCATTGAAAGAAACTCTATGGGTTCTATCAAAGCGATCACAGCAGCCTACCTGGCATTGGAAGGAAATCCCGAATCTGCGAAGGTCTCACTGGATAGTGTAATAAAGACCATGTGGGATACCGCCCAGGATATGAATTCAAAATATAAAGAAACCTCTGACGGTGGACTTGCCATCAATATCCCTGTTAATCTTACAGATTGTTGATACGGCAAACAACTGGTATTTTTTTCAGTTGAATCCAAGTCATTGGTGTTATAAGGCAAACCCTATTATAATAGAATTTAACCGAGTCTC
>CBDUBA010000021.1:0-49540 GCA_965365275.1 uncultured Cyclobacteriaceae bacterium
ACCGGACATCCCGGCCCATGGACCATTGTAATCTTATCCGGGAGTAAATTTACTATCCCATTTTTTACGAGGCTATGAGTCTGTCCTCCACATATCTCCATAATGCTCCATTCCCTTGTCACTATTGAATGGATTTCTTCCAGCAACTTTTTGACCTGTTTCTCGTCTCTGAATTCTTCCAGGTACTTCATCAGTCTTTTTCCCCCTTGTCAATACCTTCCTGGTTTATATCAGGGCCTAATTCTTCATTAAGTTCATCCAATTCCTTTAAATATTCCATGGTTTTCATGGCTTCTTCCTCATCCAATGTCTGTATGGCAACCCCCACATGAACCAATACATAATCGTTTATCTGCACCTCCGGTACCATGGCCAGATTCACCTGGCGGTTGATCCCATCGAATGAGACTACACCCATCCTGAAAATCTCGTCCACACTTTCATCAATCGATATAACTTTTCCTGGTATGGCTAAACACATATTTCTATTTGGTTAATTTCCGTTTAAAACTTGATAAGCTATTAATTGTCCGAAAGGTATACATTCATCATTTGGCGATAATTCCTTGTGGAAATATACAGTATATTGATCATTCAACCTGGTAGAGATAAGATCGGCCAGCAGGCTGTTCTGAAATACTCCTCCGGAGAATACAACGCTTCTCATATCAAATTTAACGAGAAACTTCTGAATAACTTCAACAAGGCTTAAATGAAATTTAAAGGCGATTTGAGCCGGGATAGCACCCTTTAATTTATCATCCAGAATTCCCGCTATTAAATCCCTCGTTCTGACAATTCCTCTTTCTGTTATTTCAACATTGTATATTTCATGATATTCGGGATGAGTTTGAAGATATTCTGTTGCCAGACTTTCCAGAACCATGGCAGCTTCTCCTTCATAGGTATTATAATCAACAATATTGAGAAGCGATGAAACGCCATCGAAGATCCTTCCTACACTGGAAGTGAGAAGTCCTTCTTTTTTAAGTATCAAGCTATAATTTCTGTACTCATCAGGGTTGAACTTAGCTTTGATGATTTGATCATTCACATCCGTTTGACTTTGAAGACAAAAGGCTGAAATGCGTGGTTCTTTACTCATTTTATCGCCCAGTATATGAGGGAAATATTCCCAATGTCCTATTCGTTTGTGATCTTTTCCAGTATACTCAAGAAATTCTCCCCCCCAGATATGCCCATCAGTACCATACCCTGTTCCATCCCAAACCACCGAAAGTATTTTTTTTTCATTGAGCAAATTGTTCTCAGCAATTACGGCAAAGCTGTGTGCCTCATGGTGTTGAATTTTAAAATCAGAGATTTTATTTCTTTCAGCAATATCCTTGCCCAAGATAGACGATGGATAATCAGGATGAGCATCTGTTAATACGATTGAGGGATTGAAATTCAATAAGCTAAGAATATGATCAAGGGTGCTCTCGTAACTTTGCTGTGATTCCAGAATACTTGTATCACCTAGGAACTGGCTGATATAATATCGTTTCTGATGCGTAATGCCAAAAGCGCTTTTCAACATAGCCCCCATTGCTAGGAGCTGTATATTTGATTCCAGTTTATGATTTGTAATAAAACTGGGAGACATGCCTCTTGATCTTCTCAAGATAATCCGAAGTTTAGAATTGTCTGTATACTGAATTACGGAATCATCCTGAGGCACCACAATTTCCCGGTTATTCACTAAAATATAATCCGCAAATTCAGATAATACGTCCAATGCTTCCCTGTCATTATATATTATGGGAGATCCGCTAACATTACCTGAAGTAGCGATAATTGGTTTTTTTATCCGTTTCATCAGCATTGCAAACAATGGTGCATACGGCATCATAATCCCCATTTTCTTCAACCCGGGAGCTATCGCATCTACCTTTAATTCACTTGTGAAATCCCTTTTTAAAGGACATAGAATGATCGGACTTTCAGGACTTTTCCAATCAGAAATGGTATTTTCATTAATGAATACATCCTTTTCTGCAGCATCAACATCAGGATACATTAAAGCGAAGGGTTTTGTGGGACGGTTTTTCCTGGTGCGTATCATCATAATAGCCTCCTCTGATGTTGCATCAGCACATAGTAAATATCCCCCAATGCCTTTTATTGCTACAATCTTTCCAGATAATATAGCATCCGATACTATATCAAGGATGGTATTTACCCTCACATTTTGTAGTTCCTTTTGCCGATTATATAAAGAAAGTTGAACGGCACAATCCGGACAGGAATTTGTCTGAGAATAGAATCTCCTGTTATTCGGATCTTCATATTCCTCCAGACATATCTCACAAGCCTGAATAGAAGACATGGTTGTCAAATTCCTGTCATAAGGTAACCTTTGTATAATTGAATACCTGGGACCACAATTTGTACATGTAATAAAAGGATATTGATGTCTTCTGTCTGATTGATCATTTAATTCCTGGAGGCATTCAGGACAAATTGCAAAATCAGGTGTTATCTGCAAATCAGCAATACCATCCGATTTAGATCCGACTATTAAGAATTCCTGAAATTGACCGAAACGAATTTCTTCGACCTTGATTTCATCTATTCTCGCTTGTCGGGGATGATCATTTAAGATACTTTTACAGAATTGATCGATGTCTTTGATCCCATCTGCTTCGATATGTACCCCATCCAATGTATTTGAGACCCATCCATTTAATTTAAAACTGTGTGCAAGCCTGAATATAAATGGCCTGAATCCAACCCCCTGAACTCTTCCTTTTATATGAATATGATATGAATTCACCTGATTAACAGGAATTACTGAGTTTGGGCATGCAACCAGTCAATCCATTTTTCCATTCCTTCACCCGATGTAGCCGATACTTCGAAAAACTCTAGGTTTGGATTCACTCTTTTGGCATAATCTTTTGCTTTTTCAAGGTCAAATTCAAGATAGGGCAACAAGTCAATCTTATTGATCACGCAGATTTGGGAGCTCACAAACATATCGGGGTATTTCAGAGGTTTATCTTCCCCTTCAGTAACGCTCATGATCACTACTCTTTGCTTTTCACCCAGGTCGAACATGGAAGGACAGACCAGATTGCCTACATTCTCTATCATCAATATCGAGTTATTGTTTACTTCAATCCTCTGTATGGCATGTAGCACCATATGCGCATCGAGATGGCATCCTTTACCTGTATTGATCTGAACAACTTTAGCCCCTGTAGCTGCAATTCTGTCCGCATCATTGGAAGTTTGCTGATCGCCTTCAATGATCGCCATTTCGGGTCCATCCTTAAATAATTGTATAGTTTTTTCAAGAAAAGTAGTCTTACCGGAACCAGGAGAACTTACCAGGTTCAATGCCAGTATATTTTTTGCTTCAAAATAACCCCTGTTTCTTTCTGCCAGGAGATTATTTTTATACAGAATATCCTGCTCAAGGGTAAGCTGACGGTTGTCGTGAGTATGCGTATGGTTGTGATCCTGGTGACTGCCGTGGTGATCATGATCATGGTGATCATGTGAATGCACATGATGATTTTGGTCATGACTATGACTATGGTTATGCGTATGGTCATGACTATGGTTATGAGAATGATCATGTCCATGATCCGGTTGATCTTTTTTAGTATTTTTTTCACCCGGGACTATTATTTTCACATGGTCATCGGGTTGTCCGCATCCACAAGTTGAGCACATTTTTATTTATATTACAGTTAATGATTTTACACGAAGTTCTTTTCCACTTAGGAGTTCTTTCATATAGGACTGGCACGAGGGACATTCGTCATAAAAATTATCTATTTCAAACTCATTCCCACAATCCTGACACTTAGCCCTGGCTTCTATATACCGGGTTTTTCTTTTCGCATGTTCCAGCACTGTTTTGAGAATGGCCTGGTCCCAGGCAAAATCAAGAGCATAGGGTTCGATTCCTGATAACTTACCAATCTCCAGTTCTATTTCAATAACCTTTGCTGCATTGTTCTTTTTTACCTCTTGCTCGGCAATATCAACAATACTCATAGCTATTGATAATTCATGCATATTTGTTATTCTGAATTCCCAACAAATATTACCCTAATTCACAAATTAAAGAATGACATTCATCATAAACAAAGTCCTTGTCACAGCGGGGACCATTCTAAAAATTATTTTTTATCAACAGCCTATGACTTTATTAGCCGATAGTTTCAGCAATTACAGGTTCGGAATCCGTGGTACGGTCGTTAATATCGATTGTTACAATTTTATAAACATGCCTGTCTTTATCAATTAATTTATCATTATAGACAAACGGATCTTTGCCCGTTTGTGGCATATGATCAACCGTTCCGATTTTTTCATTATCACGATATATTTCGTACGCTTTCAATGGTTCAGTACCGGCATAAGCCGTATCCCACGTCAATTTAACCTCCCTGTCACCATTATCTACTGTTTGAGTTAATACGGTCTGCCTTGGTGCACCAGGTTTAAGCCCCCCGGTCAGTTGGAAATAATTTGTTTCACCATCTTTGATAAACTTTGTCAGGTTTTCGATCTCCAGCCTTTCCGTATCGTTTAAACCGTTGCGACTGATCTGAGCTGAAGCTATATTCTGTCTGAGCTGACACTTATCCTGATCTTTACTGATCTCTCCTATTCCTATTATGGCTGTATCTATTCCAGGTGTTGTTAAGGCATATTCTATAAGTGGCTTACTTGGTATCTCATTGCTACCCACGGTACGAACAACATGATCCGGAACACGTGACCAGGTGGCCTCTTTGGTATACATCGCGCCATCAGCAAATACTTTCATCCCAATCACTCCCATATTCCTGGCTTTGGCGACTGGAATAACATTATACTGCATATTAAATCTCAACCTGTCATTGGAATTTATCGCCACCAGCATCCCGTCGAGCAAGTCATCTTTATCCCTGTGGATCATCTCCATCATAACCGGAGATGAATAATGCCCGCTGAATCCGATATGCCTTATCAGCTTTTCTTCAGCAGGATTCAATCCCGTTAAATTTGTGCCATCACGAAGATCGCGAAGTGCTGCGAGTGCTCCTATTGTTTCTGCTTTGGGATCGGTATCATACAGGCCTGTATACAATGCATCCACCTCTTCCATCGTATTCAGGTTATGGGTAAGGACCATATCAAGATAAGCCCCCTCAGGATAATTGCCCTGCCCGTCACCAAACATCTGAGATAAAGATCGTTTAACATCACCCACCGCCCCTTCAGCAGTGCTGCCATTGCTCCTGCTTGATACACCTTCAACTTCCGGCATTCCCTTACCCCATCGAATATGGGTTTTGGTGGTTAAAAAAAATGATCTTCTCAAGGCTTCATTATAACCTGCTCCGGGAATCAAATCCAGTTCCCTGAAGGCTTTGCCAAAATTCAGTTGGCTTGGTCCGTACAGATTCGAGGTATCAAAATAATTCACACCCAGATCAAAAGCCTTTAGTATTATCTTTACAGGATCGACATCATCTGGTGTCCATTGTAAGGAAGCCTGTCCTCCAAGAGCAAATGTGGTTGCTTCAAAGCCAATCCGGCCTAATTGTCTGACCAGGGGCTGGGCAACATTAATATTGCATCCGGATATGTACGGGACGAACATAGTTCCTAAAGCAGCTGAGGTAGTTTTTTTCAGGAAAGATCGTCTGGTTACTGTGGGCATCTTGTCATTTTTCATCGTTAAAAAAATTATATTGAATAAGGATACGATAATTTACTGAAATTTGATGAGCAAAAAAACAAAATACACGAATAGGAAATTTTCAATGTGATATATTTGCCATTTAAATTAAGAAATTGTAAATCGTCAATCGAAAAAAATCAATAGATATGAGTAAAAGATCTGCTTTTCCAAAGGTATTCTGGATAGCCAATGGTATAGAAGTCCTTGAACGTTTTGCTTATTACGGCATTTACATGGGTTTTGGAATCTACCTTCAGCAATTAGGTTATTCTAAGGGAGATTTAGGAATTATTCAGAGTATTTTCCTGGCTTTATCATACCTCGTTCCATTGTTTTCCGGAACCTTCGCTGACAAATACGGGTTTAAAAAGGTCCTGATGATATCATACCTGGCTTACCTGCCATCAATTCTATTGCTTATTGTTACAAAATCGTTTTCGGGGATTGCCCTTACAATGCTGAGCATAGGATTTGCCGCAGGAATTTTTAAACCCTTGATATCAGCAACGGTAAGGGCCACGACAGATTCGACCAATAAAACACTGGGATTTGGAATCTTTTATGCCATGGTGAATCTGGGTGCATCTTTCGGCCCGCTTGTGATGGGTAAACTCAGGGCCATTTCCTGGGATTACGTTTTTTATACAGCAGCAGGAACTATATTTTTAATGTTCCTTATTACTCTTTTCTTTTATAAAGAACCCAAGAGGGAAATTGAGGGGGTATCCCTTAAGCAGAAGTTCAAGGACATAGGCATTGCCTTGTCGGATGTAAAATTCACGATTTTTATAATACTCCTTGGTGTATTTTTCTGGTTGCCTTTCTGGGCCTTTTTTAATATCCTGGCTGTATATATTGATGATTATATGAATACGGCAGAACTATATAATAGCGTCAGATCTATCCTGGGTGAGGGTGTAGCCGGTTTAATATCAAGACAGGAGGAAGGTGTCTGGAAGATCAATGCGGAGGCCATTTCACATACAGGTTATATAATCATTATTTTCCAGTTGCTTATTTCCAGGATCTTTGAAAAAAGGGCCGCCATTCCTTCCTTCTTATTTGGTTTGCTGGTAGCTGCTCTGGGATTTATTATGTTGGGCGTATCTGTAACAGGATCTAATAATTGGGTTTTTCTCGGAATTTTCTTATTCGCAATTGGTGAAATGATCTCTTCGCCAAGGATTCAGGAATACATTATGTGGATCGCTCCTAAGGAAAAAGCCGGACTGTATATGGGCACTAATTTTTTAGCTACTTTTATAGGCGCCATCTTAAGTGGTATTTATACCGGTATTATGGGCAGTTACCAGGCAGCAGGTCATCCTGAATACATTATGTATACACTGGCTGTTCATACGATCCTGGCGATTCTCGCCATCTATATATTTACCAAAACCCTTGGGGATTTCAAGGAACTGGAACATTGATCCTGACGGCATAATTCTGATATATATATATCTCAATTTTATTGTAAGAAGAAATATATATTATATGTTGGCAGCTACATCAATTCCTAATAATGGAGGCTGCTGAGATATGGAGAACACGCTAGGGATTCAGTTAATAGCAATCCAGCCTGTTTTATTAGTCCTGATAGTTATCCTGCATTTTAATGGCCCATGTATTTATAAAATGCAAAGTCAAAATACTAGTCCGAAACGGCATCTATTACTTTCTTCACCAGTTCTCCTATCTTTGATGGTTCCAGCCAGCGTGTAACGATTACCAGGTCATGCTCTTTATCAATTACTATATAATTCCCACCAAAACCAGCTGCATAATAGACCTCTTCGGATACACCCTCCCACTTTCTCGGGCCCCGGTTCAACCACCACATATAACCATAGGATTCGTTAGCGTCAGATGGATTCTGGACACTTTTAATCCATGCTTCCGAGATCAATTGTATACCATTCCATTTCCCGTCACTTAAAAATAACAATCCAAAGCGTGCATGATCTTCCGTGTTTATGAAAAGGCCCCCTCCGGAATGTCCTCCACCACTTACCGATTGAACTCTGGAACCGTCCACATTTACCCATGAATTCTCATAACCAAACCATCTCCATGTTGTAGAGGCACCAATTGGATCCATTATCTTACTTTTTAAAACATAGGGTAGCGGTTTCCGCCACACTTGCAACAAGGAATAAGAAAGTACATTTACCCTGACATCGTTATACTTAAAAAAAGTACCCGGTTTATAAAGTGTTCTTGTTTTCCATTCATCAATCCCTCCTTCATCAGGAGGTCTGTCAGCCCAGTCAAACATACCAAAAAGGGCGCCCGACCAATCAGAAGATTGATTTAACAAATGATCCCATGTAATGGCCTTATTATGTTCACCTTCAAAAGTCCCGTCCCATACATAATTAATTACTGGTTCATGAACATCAAGGATCAATCCTTTATCGATCGCCAGGCCAGCTATAGTAGAAAGATAACTTTTGGTAACGCTAAAGGTCATATCTACCCTTTTCACATCGCCCCATTGAGCTATTTTATATCCATCTATTAGAATCATGCCGGCCGGGCCACCTCTTTCCTTGGTAGGACCTGCTATACAGTGATAGGGTTCGTGTTCAAAAGCATTGAGGATAGCAATTCGTAAATCACGTGAACCGGAGTACTCATTTGATTCTGCAAATACAATAGCTTTTTCCAGTTCTTCACCATTTATCCCAATCTCTTCCGGTGTTCTGCTTTTCCATTCCCTACCCCGATCAGGATAATAATAGTCCTGGGAACTTACTTCTGGTAGTATCATTAAAGATCCAAAAGCAATAAAAATCACTGACCTCCAAATGCTCATCAATTTCAACATATCTTAGAATCTTGAGTTAAATTATTATTTGCCGGGTTATAATGGTATTGCTGGGTTACCTTCTTCTTTTGGCAGATACAGAAACATTTTTCTCCAGGTTTACAAGCTTATAATCATATTCCTGGCCCGCCTTATCTTCAAGGATTTGGATCCCACAAGGTGGATTCCAGGATTTGACCGTATCGATCTCGCCAGGATTTACCATCCAGATTGTCCCATCCATCATTATTAATTTTGCGCCGTCTTCCTGCTTCGCCATTAGGTTTGTATTATTCATATGATTACAGATTATAGTATTTCTTCCAGGCGTTTATAAAGATCAATACATTTTCCCAAACCTGGTCTGAAGGATCCCTCACATTATCCACAGGTGAAAGAATACACCCATCAGGGCCCAAAGTGTCCAGGGCCTCATAAACAGCTTTTTCAATTTGCTCTTTATTACCAGTCTCTATAGTTATAAAACCATTGACACCGCCCCATAAACATATCTCTCCTTTAAGATCTTTCTTGATGTTTTCCAATTCAGTCCCCCTGCCCTGTACAGGATCAACACCCATAAGTACATCAATCCCAAGATCAGTCAGGATATTATGTAGTGGAGCCGATCCACTTGTTAATATATATCCATACTTCGTCCCGGCTTCATGCGCTAATTTAACCTCTTGTTTTATATTAGGAGCAAAAAATTCCAGAAATAGGTCCGGAGACCAGAAATCGGTTCCTTCATACCAGGCTCGACGCACGAACAGGTCAATACCATATTCTAAATAGACCTTCATCCTGTTGATGTTCCATTCATGGATAATTCCTAATATAGATCTCAGTAATTCAGGATTCTCAAGAGCCATAAAAACAGCATTTTCGAGACCACAAAACCAGGCTAATGCATCAGCACCGACTCCCCATCCCCCAGCCAGTAAAAGATCATTTTTTTCAGCAAGTTTTTTACCATTGTCCCACGCTTCCCGGCATTCCCTGATTTCTTTTGCTGTAGGAGGAACAAGCAGAAATTTCAAGGCTTCCAGTTCAGATTCTTTCATGATCAGGTATTTCCTGGACCTGGGAGCCAGGTAATCATCCATAAATGGTACGTGAAACTTTCCTTGCGCAGCATTACCGTAAGGCCAGTCAAAGGTTTGATTAACTACCACAGAAAGATCCCCTGCCGGTGTTTCATATTTTTTGTGTAATACCGGACTCAAATTACCGTTAGGCAGCTCGGCCCATTCATGAGATGATACCTTTTCATTGAAATGTACCGGGAAACCCGGAGCATCTGCATGTCCGACCTTCTTGTTTTCCGGTACAAAAGTTCTTAGATCCACCATGGCATCTGTTCCCAATTCCAGTTGGGAATAAACCATTTCCTGTGGATCATATTTATTATACTTTAATTTCAATCTTCTTTTCAAGGCGGTAAAGATCATAAATGCTAAGGGTACATGATCTGGTTTTCCATTCTCTATAGCGGTCAATAGTCGTTCTTTACTTGATATTGTTTTACTCATGGTAAAAGAAGTGTAGTGAACAAGGGATTAATGCATTTACAAGGAACATTTCTGATAAAAAGAAAAAATCGAAAAAATACGGTTCTTTCATAATTTAGCATAAATCCTTGTCTAAATCAATTTATAACCTCTTATTTTCCGCTGAGGTTATCCTTCAATTACCCAAACCCGAATTTTTTTTTAAAAATTATTTTCATATATTTCGAAATTGTTAATTAAACCGGATCAAGTAATTAAGTTAAAAAGTAAACCAATATAGTGTTTTTCATAATATGAAAATCTCAATAAATCCACTTCAAAAATCAACGTACATTTTTGTTATTCTGTTAATCTTTAGCAGCTCGGTGATTGCAAAAGATAATGATGGTAAGGAAAAGAAAACAGAGAATACTGCTGAGGAACAGGTTACTAAAAACACCAAAGAAGATATTGGCCAGCAAGTTCAGATGAAATATACCGGAACCATAACATCATATTCCCTTGAAAGTGAAGAAGACCGTGCAAATTGGTATATTTCTCAGAGTCTTCCCAAGCCGGAAAAAGTGTGTAAAAAGGAAGAAATTGAATTGGCAAAAATCAACAGGAAGATAATTAAAAAGGAAAGAAAAGAATGTAAAAAGCTGCAGAAGTCAATAAAAAAAGGAGAATTTCAAACAGACTCAGAATAATTACCCCCTGTTCTACAAATCACTTTTATTTTCTATAATATTATAATTTCCCTTAATTTCAGTATTGTAATAAGCATTAATATCCCCTGAACTAATAAGTTCTTTCCATTTAGTTTCTGGTACCTCCAGATAGATAAAGTCCTTCTTATCCACTTTAATAACCAGATAACCTGTACTCCCATCGCATGAATAAAACCTTGCACTCATTACCCCATAAGTCCTGGATATTTTAAATTGCTGCTGATATCTGAAAGTTGTAGTTTCAATAGCAGATATTGCCTTTTCCAATGAATATGATGATAGATTCAATGTATCACAATTCGCAGATTGAGGACCTACCTTGTAATTATGCTCTACCTGGGCAAATACCGGTTGGGTAATACATAGAATTGCAAAAACCAAGGTGATCAAGGCAGTCTTCATAATATTGCTTACAATTTTGAACATTTTGTGTGTATTTAAATCCTCAGAACTCAAATCCAATCCTCATATCCATATGCTCTGCAACATGGCCATGAGCCTTTAATGAAAATCCAATGCTGGTCATTTTACCTATACGATAATATATCCCATACCGTTGAAAATAGGATTTGCTGGTGGAAGGAAAGGGTCTGTATAAATAAAATGCCATTTGCTGGGTAAATGTGATACGGCCAATAACAAAAGCATTTCCTACATGAAGAGAGATCACAAATGGTGAATAATCCTCATTCAATCGTTCAGTCATTTCCTGAAAAGATCCATCATATGAAAATTCCATGCCTGCTAATAATCCATTAATATTAGATAATCCTTTTATAATTCCCCCTTCCAGACCAATCATAAGTTTATCCTTATCACCATAAACACTATCCGCATCAACGGATCTGATCGACCAGAATATTCTTCCATAACCCAACAGAGACTTTTTTCTTATACCACTAACCTTATCCTGTGTTTTAAGATTTACCGGCCTTAAGATATAGTCCATACCTATTGAAGCGGTGGGAAAATTCATTCCCTTATTTGGCATTTTTAACCCGGCATTTGATATATGGTTATAATTTAAAGAAAAATTCAGCTGATATCTTTCTTTGATCAGATAATTATAACTTACATTCATTAGTAATATTCCGCTTATCTTGGAACCAAAAAACAGATTTTCCGGATTAGTGCTTTCATCATATACATTATCCAGATATGATAGACCCATACCGAATCGCATGGAAAACCTGGACCGGCTCTTAAAATTGAAATAGGGTTCGAAGAAAAATGCCAGGTTATAAGAATGTCCCAGGACTTCCGGGTTCCTGTAATCATAGAAGTTAAAGGAAAATCCAAGCCGGCTGTAGCAATTGCAGTTTGACCATGATTTGAATGAAGTATTGAGTTTGCTGACGTCTATCTGCAATCCCCAGATATTGGGTTCAGAGATCTCCTTTAGATCCTCGGAATGTGGGATAATGAATCCATAATGTACCTTGGCACCGAGATATACAGGCGACTTGTTCTTTACACTATCAGCTGGTTGTGCCTTGTTCGCCAGGGGCAGGATCATAAATCCAAATAAGGTTATCACAAGATATATTAACTTTCCAGAAATTTGTTTCATGTTTAATTATATCATAACATAAAATTAAAATCTGATTGCTTATTTTTACGAAAAATCATTGATAAATGAGGACAATTCTAATCATTCTTTTTGCATTAACAATAAGTTATAAATCTTCTGGCTGGGGACAAACCGGTCACCGTGTGGTGGGTCTTATCGCTGAATATCATCTCTCGAAAAAGGCTAAAAAAAATATTCGAAACATTTTGAAAGGGCAGAGTATAGCTATGGTAAGCAATCATATGGATGAAATAAAATCGGATGATAAATATGATCATCTTTATCCATGGCATTATTGCACAATTCCGGATGGTAAAACTTACGAAGAAGCCGGAACGCCTGAAGAAGGTGACATCATCTATGCAATTGAATTGTTCATGGAGGAACTGAAAACTAAGAATTTCAGTATTGAAGATGAAGCGTTTGCCTTAAAATGCCTGATTCACCTGGTAGCTGATATCCATCAGCCACTTCATGTGGGCAATGGAAATGACCAGGGCGGGAACCTAGTGGAAGTAGAGTATTTCTGGAGAAAATCCAACTTGCATCGTGTCTGGGATACCGGGATTATTGATGGTCAAAACCTTAGTTATACGGAATATACAAATTGGATAAACTATCCTGAGGAACAGGAGATAGAAAACTGGTCGCAGATGACCATTCTGGATTGGGCCTACGAATCTGTGTCATACAGAGAACAGGTATACGACCTTCCGGATGATCAAAAATTAAGCTATGAATATAACTACAATAATATAGACCTTGTCAACTTGCGTTTATTGCAGGCAGGAATACGCCTGGCCAAAGTGTTGAATGATATTTATGGTTGAGCATAACTAGGGTTAATAGAATGTTTCTCTTTGCTTATCACGAAAAGCTTTATAGATTGCATAATTAAAATCACAGAATATGAATACGTTTATTGCACTGGTTGGTATGTGCGGATCAGGTAAATCAGTTGTAGCCGATGCGCTTGTGGAGAAAGGATATCAGTTCTTCCGGTTTGGACAAATCACCCTGGATATAATTATGGAACAGGGCTTGGAGGTAAATGAGCAGAATGAAAGGGCCATAAGAGAAGGTTTAAGAAATGAATTTGGGATGGGGGCATATGCTATAAAGAATATGCCGAAAATTGATAAATACCTGTCGAAGGGAAATGTAGTTGGTGATGGTCTATACAGTTGGGCTGAATATAAGATCCTTAAGGAGAAATATGGGGATCAACTGGTAATTATATCAGTATACGCTCCTCCAAAACTTCGTTACGCTCGTCTGTCAAACCGTAAACAATCGGATGACGATAAAGAAATACGGAACAGACAGTTAAGTTCCGAACAGGCCAAAAGCAGGGACTTTTCGGAAATAGAAAATCTCGATAAAGGTGGGCCGATCGCTATGGCTGATTATACATTGGTAAATACCGGAGAAATCCCGGAATTACTCAGCCAGCTAGATAATGTATTAAAACAATTATAATAAATAATATGTCAGATAATAAGGAAGTTTACATTCGTCCTACCTGGGATGAATATTTCATGGAAGTTGCCAGAACAATTGCAAAAAGAGCCACTTGTGACCGGGGCCGCAGCGGTTGTGTCATTGCCCGGGACAGGCAGTTGCTGGTTACCGGATATGTAGGATCCCCGGTGGGCCTTCCACATTGTGATGATGTTGGTCATCTTATGAAAAAGGTAATTCACGATGACGATTCCATATCCCAACATTGTATGCGGACGGTTCATGCTGAGCAGAATGCCATCTGTCAGGCTGCCAGATTGGGCGTTGCCCTTGATGGTGCCACCGTTTATTGTAAAATGACCCCATGCCGGACCTGTGCTATGCTGATCATTAACTGTGGCATTAAAAGAGTTGTGTGTGAAAAAAAATATCACCGTGGAGCAGAGTCAGAGCAAATGTTTAAGGATGCAGGGGTTTCGCTGGAATTTTTCGAAGAGGAATTTGTAAAGTACGATAATCAGTAAATATTATTAGCTCTCCAAACGGGGAATTGGTAACGCTACCGCAAATATTTGTTGCATGTAGGCTTCATGTGGTTCGGAATCTTCTAAAACCATTATTGATCCCTTTGCTTACTTACATTTATGTTCCATAACGTAAAACCGATTCCCGTTCAAATACACTTTATCATCCTTCAATTCCATCGCCACAATTACCGGATCACCCTTTTTAAACTTCAGGATCAGTTCACCTTGTGGTCCAATTCCCCGTCCCTCCCAGGTACCGGATTTGTTTCCTTTATAGTTCTTGGATAGTTCACCCAGACCTTTCTGCTTGATCTTGCTTTTAAAAGTGCCATCAGCACAAAGCCAGACCTGATTATTTTTTTTCACATACGGATTGGATATATAGGTTGCAAGGTATTTGTTTTTCAGTTTTTCAGGCCAGTCAAAATTGGAGTAAAGTGATCCAAGGGTTGGTTCACCTAAAGTTGAATTATCCATAAACTGGATCAATCCTTTTTTGGACTCCTCATAGATATATTCAGGCGTGATCATGAGATACATTAAACACCAACCATAATCGGCACATTTTGCTTCCGCATATCCCAAAAGATTATTGGTCGAGTTTTTTACAATCAGTTCTACTGCAAGAACCTCTCCTCTCATAAAAGGATCCCCTTTCCGATCCAGTTCGATTCCATTTTCAACTTCAAATTTAATATCCAGATCGAGACGTGCCTTAATATCATCCATGGTATCATCAAAGGCAAATGCATAAATTGTGCCTTCCGGGTTTTCTACATTGGCCAGCATGAGCATTTCAGTATCTGTTGGCAGGTAACCGGCCCATCCCTCAGGAATTACGGAATTTAATCCTACCATAGGTGCGTTTATGTCTTCTCCAGCCTGGTATATTCTGCCAGGTTGCAGTCTTTCCTGTGCAATTGAAGGAAATATAGTGAATATGATGAGGATAAAGGAAAATATCGGCTTGATTACAGATTTATAGTTCATATTTTTATGGAAAATGATTCAATTTGATAACGATAATTTTAGCATTTTGTTCCCAATATTGTTCAAGATGGAGAAAGAATATATGCTGAGCCTGGAACATCTTTTACAGGCTTATAAACATCCAGAATATATGCAGTTTCAATCAGGGCCAGGTGTGAGTAACCTTGTGGAAAATTACCCAGGAGGCGCTTAGTTTTAAAATCAATATCCTCACTGAATAATCCAAGGTGGTTTGAATAAGTAAGCAACTTGTTAAAAAGATCTTTGGCTTCATCTTCATGTCCGATCTTATATAAACTCTGGATCATCCAGAAAGTACAAATAGTAAATGACGAACTAGGCAGTCCAAAATCATCTTCATTTTTATAACGATACATTAAACCATCATTTAAGAGCTCCTCTTTCGTTTTCAACACCGTGCTAACATACTTTGGATCTTTTGCATCAATAAAACCATATGATTCTATTAAAAGATTTGCAGCATCCATGTTCGTGCTTCCGTATGACTGCGTAAAGGCCTGAACTTCCTCATTCCAGCCATTGGCCATTATATCATCTTTCAGCATGTCCCTAAGTTTCTCCCAGGAACCAATGTATTTTTCTTTCTTTAAAAGTTTAGCGATCTTGACACCTCTGTCGGCGCCAGCCCAAACCAGAACTTTTGAAAACAGGAAATGCTGTTCTTCTCCCCTTATTTCCCATATGCCTTTATCAGCTTCATGCCAATGTCGTTCAATAGCATGCATAATTGCACGGACTATGGTCCATAATTCCTCGCTACGATCCGGTGAAATAGAATAATTCTCGAAATCCTGAAGAATGATGTCCATTAAAACGCCCACTATATCATGTTGTCGTTGGAAATAAGCTGCATTTCCGATCCTGACAGGTTTTGATCCTTTATAACCCCTTAAATGTTCAAGAATATGTTCAGTTAAATCTCTCTCACCCCTGATACCATACATGATCTGCATTTTATCATCCTTTTTAGGTACGGTATTTATTATAAAGTTTAGAAAATCCTGTGCTTCTTTATCATAACCAAGATATCTCAATATTCTGACGATCATACCGGAATCCCTTATCCAGGCAAAACGATAATCCCAGTTTCTGACCTCACCTATTGTTTCAGGTAGTGAAGTGGTTATAGCCGCAATCACGGCACCTGTCTTTTCATAGGTCATTAATCTCAGGACAAGTGCACTTCGCACAATTTCTTCTCTCCAGTTTCCAAATCCCAGTCCTTTCTCCACCCAGTCAAGCCAGTACACTTCCGTACGCTGAAGATCCAGGTTTACTATATCCCGTGTTGGAGCTTGTAGTTTTTCATTATAGCTGAGATAGAAGAATCCATCCTCTGTTAGCTCTATATCTTCTTCCTCAATAATGGTTTGGTAGGGAAAAGTAGAATATAAATATATGGATTCGTATTGTCCGGAAAGATTATAACTTTTTATGTATTCATCTTCAATAACTGATTTTGTTTCACCAATTGCATAGTTTACTTTTGGATGATATTTGATGCCAAACTTAGGTTTTCCTGATATCAAATGAACATATCTTACCAGATCTGGTGGATTATAAACCTTGCCATTACTCCTTATGTAAATCGGCATAAAGTCAATAAATTCAAAAATGTTTTTACCCTTTTCAAACCTCGTTTTTAAAATATTGGTATAGGGATGATAGCTTTGAGTAATTGTGTAATCATCGCTAACGATTACACCGAATTCACCCCCTATTTCTTCATCAAGTAATTTGGCAAATTCTGATGATGAATCAATATCGGGCAAACACAGCCATTCAATTGAACCTTTATCAGATATGAGGGCAGCACTTCTCGAGTTACCAATAACACCATAATTATAATTATCCATATTTATCAGCAATTAATTTCTGATTGCATTCAGAACTTCATAGAAAGGATGAAAATAATACACCTTTCTGACAGTATCAACTTAAAAATCATGTGTTTTATAGAAATTATCAAATATTTGTTGTCACCATTCTCTTTCTATTCTTTATCAATTTCTAATTCAGTGAAATGTATTGTCAGTTTTAATCTATAAATCGAGGGTTTTTGTAAAAAATCACTAACTTCAGGGCCGATTTAACATTTTTTAAACAGAGTATTTATGCAGGAATCATCCAGTTCAAGATTTGTTATCGGCCTTACTCTTGTAGCCACCCTGGGAGGATTATTGTTTGGTTATGATACGGCAGTTATATCAGGAGCAGTAGGATCATTACAATCCTATTTTATTGAATCTTTACAGGAAAGCAGTGAAAAGGCTAACCTGGTAATCTGGCAGTACAGGTTGACGGTAATATTCGTCCTTATTATCATCAATTTTGCAATTTTAGCGATTCTATCAAAGTTGTTCGGAAGGCAAAAGGGAATGCTATTCTCTGCACTACTCTTTATACTCAGCGCCCTCATACTGTTTTATAATTTCAGAAGTCCAGCCATTCTTGATGAAGAAACAGCCAACTCCATAAAAGGATTTACCATCTCCAGTGCATTAATTGGCTGCATCCTTGGAGGTTCTATAGGTGGATTTGTGAGCAGAAAATACGGCAGAAAAAATGGTCTGGTGTTGGCTGCCCTGCTTTTTGCCATATCAGCCATAGGATCTTCCATCCCTGAGAAATTGAATTTTTTCGGTGTGGAGAACATTATTGCCTTTATTATCTACAGAATCATTGGTGGGATTGGCGTTGGTTTGGCATCAATGCTATCCCCCATGTACATAGCAGAAATCGCTCCATCCTCAATACGGGGCAAACTAGTCTCCTGGAACCAATTTGCAATTATATTTGGAATGCTGGTTGTATATTTTGTGAATTACAGTATTGCCTTAACCGGGGATGATCAATGGCTGGTGGATATTGGCTGGCGTTGGATGTTCGCATCTGAAACGATCCCCGCGGTATTATTCCTGGTATTACTCTTTTTCGTGCCTGAAACCCCAAGGTTTCTGGTAATGAAAAACAAGGAGGATAGTGCGCAGGAATTACTGAAAAAACTGGATCCTAAGAGCAATACAAAGCTCATCCTTGAAGAAATCAAAGAAACCCTCAGGGTCAAAGATGCACCATGGTTATCATACGGTGGTTTATTGATCATAATAGGCATTTTCTTATCCGTTTTCCAACAGTTTGTGGGTATTAATGTGGTTTTGTATTATGCCCCTGAGATCTTTAGAAACATGGGAAGTGGCACTGATGTATCTCTGCTTCAAACCATTATTGTAGGTGCTGTAAATCTTACCTTTACTATCCTAGCTATTTTTACTGTCGACAAGTTCGGCAGGAAACCTTTACAGATCATTGGTGCTTTAGGAATGGCCGTTAGCATGATAGCACTGGGGTTTTCTTTTTACCTTAAGAGTGTCGGTTTGGGTGCTTTGGTCTTCATGCTGATCTATACCGCATCGTTTGCTATGTCCTGGGGACCCGTTACCTGGGTTCTCCTTTCCGAAATATTTCCGAATAAGATCAGAGGTGCCATGTCGATAGCCGTGGCAGCCCAGTGGGTCGCAAACCTTATTATTTCATGGACATTCCCCATATTGAATGACAACTCCTGGTTGACAGAGAAATTCAATCATGGATTTGCATATTGGATCTATGGTATCATGGGTATCCTTGCAGCATTATTTGTCTGGAAATTGGTACCTGAGACCAAAGGTAAATCACTAGAAGAGATTGAAAGTATATGGGTTAAGGAATAAAAAAATCCCGCCTGCCTGCGTTTAGCAGGCTAATAGGCGGGATAATACATTCTCTCCTACTACCTCTCTAGGTGAAAATTATCTGAGTTCTTTCTCCATCTGCCATTTCATAGAATTGACCAATCGTGATTATATCCTTCACATGCTCAGATAAATCTTTCATTTCCAATTTAAACATGTCCGTAGCCAGCTTGCAGGCATAAATTTCACCTCCACCAGCTGTGATCATATCCATAAACTCATCTACCGGAGGAATATCCAGTTTTTCCATCTGGCTTTTCATCATTGAAGATACACCTGCTTCAACACCTGGCAACATACCCAGGATTGAAGGAAATGGTAAGCCTCCAGGCATCCTCATGGCTGGATTGCCAATAGTTCCGGTATGCAACTTATTCATTTGCTTAGTAGTGATAGCATCCAATCCGAAGAAAGTAAAGAACAACTTGGCTTCAATACCTTCCATAACCGCCCCATTTGCCATTACCAAAGCAGCGTAAACATCTTCAATTGAACCTTTTGCACAAATAATCAGCACCTTCTCCAAAGGTTTCTTTTCAACCTTTTTGGCTGTTGTTTCTTTTGCTTGAACATTAGTTTCCATAATACTAATTTTTAGATTAATAAATTCTATACACAACTTGCTGGTTTGGGTATACCGGCTATTCTACTTGATTTTTTAAGCGGTCCTCCCGGGAATAACTGATATAATCCTTTTATGTCCGTAATTCCGGATTTCCCTACTTTTCTGATTGTTAGCTGTTCACCAGCTGTATGCTTGTCCCGAAGATAATGCAGCACCTCAAAATGTTTATCAGTAAGTTCAATCCCTTCTTCCTTTGCTATTTCTGCAGCTACATCTTCATTCCACTGGGAAGGATCATTTAAATATCCTTCATCATTTAAATCTACCGATACTCCGGCAATAACTGTTTGTCCCATGATTATATTGTTTTTAGTTTAATTTAAATTATTTGTCTTTTTCTTTTGTAATGTTTTTCAGGAATGTCATTATAAAACCAAGTCCCTTTTTCCCTTCAGGAGTTCTTAGCTCATTGAATGCCTTCCATAATGAATACTCTTCAACATTTTCTGTTTCAATCTCTTTAAAGACACTGACAGCATTATTCAGAGCACCCAGCATTTCTGGTTGTGTTAAATTCTTAACCGTTTCAAGGATGGTTACTATATTATCAGCAAGCAACTTAACATCCTGGGCATTGAAATGCTGAACGATATTGTCAATAATACCGGTTAATTCTTTAAAAAACTCGAAATAACCTCTTTTTTCCAGTTCGTTCATCTTCTGTATAGAATCCAGTCCCATCTGCGTGACGATCGGACCTACATCCTTCGAAAGATCCACTACGCTTTCAGCCAACTGAAGCATTTCATTCAGAGTTCCGGCATTTCTGAGCAACCGGAAAAACAATGATTTCAGCTCTTCTGTATCCAATTCTATTCCGGCATGATCCAGCTCATCCACGGACGCCTTAAACAAATCATTACCAATAAGATTCAGATCAGTTGCCAGATCTTCCAGAGCCTGACGTTTCTGCTTTTGTATAGCCAGTTCTTCAAGCACGAGGTCCAGCTTCTGGTTTATATCATTGATCTGAACCTGGACATCAGATCCGTTATTTTTTACAATATTCGCCATATCCTGTCAAATTAAAGTTTCTTACCAGCCATCGTCATGGCAGAATCTATAGGCATTTCCTTACCTTTCAAAAGTATATGCCAGTAAATCCATCGGAATAAGAGTTTACCATAATGGTTCATCCTTGATTCTTTTAACAGACCGAAAGGACCTATACCCGGAAACGGGAAGGATCCTGGTAAAGGTTCGGTATCATAATTGAAATCAATCAATGTACCTTTGCCATAACCCGTTTCAATATAGCAATTGGCATGTCCGTCAAAGCTTCCGGTAAACGGTCGGTTTTCAATAGCTGCCAACAAGTTCTCATGTAATATGTCGGCCTCAAAATGCGCTACGGATCCTGCTTTGGAAGTTGGAAGGTTAGTTGCATCTCCAATGACAAAAATATTATCATGACTTTCATGCTGCAGGGTATTCTTATTTGTTGGCACATAATTAAGATCATCACCCATTCCACTTCTTTCGATCATCTCGTCTCCCATATTGACCGGAATACTTACCATACAATCGAAAGGCACTTCCTGTTCATCATATGAAATAATCTTTTTATTCTCATTATCCACCTTTTCCATATAGAAATCAGGAATGACTTCAATGTTTTTATCTTCAAGAAGTCCACCCAGCATTTGCGAAGCCCTCGGTTTTGTAAAAGCTCCGGATAATGGAGTAACATAACTTATCTTTACTTTGTCTCTCAGTCCTCTTTCAGCAAAGAATGCATCTGCGAAAAAGGTAAATTCAAGAGGTGCTACCGGGCATTTATAGGGTAGATCGGCAATGTTTATTACCAGATGTCCACCCTGCCAGGTTTTAAAGAAATTAGCCAGGGCAACGGCTCCTTCGATGGTATAAAAATCGAAAATCTGATTATACCACAACGATCCCTTCAATCCGGGGGTTTCTTCAGGAGCAGTTTTAGTTCCTGTGGCAATGATCAGAAAATCATATTTCAGTGCCACACCATCCTTTAAAACAACCTGGTTTTTATCAGGATCTATCTGATCAACCTCTGAGTAAATAACCTTTGCCCCTACAGGAAAGAAATCTCCTTTGGGTTTGACTACATCCTTTTCCTTATACATTCCAAACGGGATAAAAAGAAATCCCGGCTGGTAATAATGCGTCTTGAACTGGTCGACGATGGTAATTTCCCAATCTTCTCTTGGCAAATCTTTCCTCATTTTATTTGCCATTATCGTTCCAGCAGTTCCACCACCTAGTATGAGTAATTTTTTCATCTTTCTTTATAATAAATTAATAAAAACGTCTTTCAAATTCCTTTTTAGTGATTTCATGTATTATTTAAATCATAATTGATGCGAATTAAATCTATTCTGCATAATTTAGGAGGTGGATTGATATGATAAATGTCATATCATGATATATATCATAAGTTGTATTTATTTTAAAAATGCCTGAGATTTTAAATACTTCAGCTTGCAATAAATGTGCATTCAGGTCTCTTTTATTTGATAATCTGACAGATGATGAACTGATCGACCTGAATGTCAACAAAGTTGAAAAGAAATACTATAAAAAGGAAATTGTTGTAGAGCAAGGGGAACCGATAAAAGAATTTTTATATCTCAAAGAAGGTCTGATCAAGCTGGTGAAAAAGGATGGGATGAAAAAGGAACACATTATTAGTATTGCAAGACCCCTGAATTTCATTGGTTTTCTTAGTGTTTTCTCAAATGACAAATATCAATATTCAATAAGTGCCATTGAAGATTCTGTTATGTGTTTTATAGACCTTGAAGTCTTGAAAAATACAGTGCGTAACAATGGAATATTTGCCCTTGAGGTACTTGAAAAAATAAGCAAGATATCCGATGATATTATTCAGTTCAGGATGATGATAGACCGCAGGCAACTCAGGGGAAGAATAGCCTACATTCTCGTCATGTTTGCTAAACAGGTATATTTCAAATCAAAATTCCATCTTCCTTTGTCCAGAAAAGAAATTGCTGAACTCATTGATATGAGTACCGAAAACGTAATCAGAATTCTTTCAGAATTCCGCAGGGATGAGATCATCCGGATTGACGGAAGCCTGATTGAGATATTGAATATAGGTCAGCTTGAAAGATTATGCAGGTTTGGTTAACTTGTACAATTAATTTATATAATTATGACCAATAGGATTCTCACTTTACACCCTGAAGGAAAAAAGGGAGTGAATATCGATCTTGGAAAATACAATCTGATCAAAGAGAACATTATTGAAATAATCCATTCCAAAGGGGAAATCTCCTATAATGAGATGAATAAAATGATCATCCAAGAATTACAGCACAAGTTCTCAGGAAGTATCCCATGGTACGTAGTTACTGTTAAGCTGGATCTTGAAGCAAGGGGAATTATAGAAAGAATTCCCAATACCAGCCCTCATAGATTAAGGATTAGAGGCTAAATCGTTCTATTCAATCTACTTCCATTTTAGCTCTGTAACCTGTCCGTTATTCTCAATATTACCACCAATCGCATGTAAAGTAAATATCCCTTCGTCAGGTGAGATCCTGGCTTCAAGCCAGCCAACAGGCTGTGAATCAATGAAGTTATATCCAACGGCTGGAACATTTATCAACTTTATTTTATTCCTATCAGTAATCCTATATACATGAGAATGACCGTAAAAAATGGCTTTAACTTTTTTATGACCTCTTAGCAGATTAAAAAACCTGTCTGCGTCAAGTAGATCTGTATCTCCATTGTTAAGGGTATGATGTACAAATATGAAAACTGGTTTATTATCAGACATATCAAGAAATTTCTGAAGCCAGCCTCTTTGTTCCTGTCCTAAAAATCCGGGTGTTTTATTAACGTACATAAGTGAATCCAATAAAATAATCCTGATCTGTCCATAATCTACCACCAGAACATGCTTATTGAATACCTCCTGCCTATTTTGTGAGTTTTCGTTAAAGACATCATAAAAATTGATCCGGTTGTCGTGATTTCCCAGCGCCATAAGAACCGGCATATTACTATTCAAAGTCTGCAATTGATCCTTAATGGCAGTGTAGTCCCCAAGATCTCCTTTCAGACGGGCTATATCACCTGTTATGATCATTGCTTCAGGATTTTTTTCAGATACCTGAGTTAAAACTTCATGAAAATTTTTAGAAGGGAAAAAACCTCTGTATTGCTCATTTTTATAAGCAGCCACATGTGTATCCGCTAAGATCGCCAGATGAACTGATGAATTATTTCTTGCCCGCACAGGTTTATAGAACATACCCCATGTGGCCATTGCCCCGCCTATCCGGAATGATTGCTTAATAAATTCTTTTCTGGTAATACTTGATGAAATAATATGTGGCATCGGAATAATATTTTGAATCCAATATTATCTATTTTTTTATAAACAAACACAGTATATGATGTGCTTTCTATGAACTGAATTGGAAATATTGAATTACTTTTACAACGAATTTTTGCATGCGATATGCTGAGGAACTTTTTTCTAACTTCATTCCGAAATCTATATAAAAACCGGGTATTCACTTCAATAAATATCATAGGTCTTGCTCTCGGTATTACATGTTTTCTGTTGATCGTCAGCTATGTTCTCTTCGAGTATTCCTATGATGATTTTCAAAAAGACATTGATAGTATCTACCGGGTCGAAAGTATTTTTTATAAAGGTGATGTTGTTACGGACAATTGGCCTACCAGTACGAATGGTTATGTTCCTGCCATGCATAAAAACTTCCCGGAAATTCGTGATTTCACGCGAATAAACTGGTATGATTCCTACCGGACCATCAGATATGAAGATATAAAATTTCGTGAACAACATATTTGTTTTGCCGATTCAAATTTTTTTACTTTTTTTTCCTTCCCTGTTATTAGCGGTAATCCGGAAACATTTCTTTCAGAGCCAAACTCAATAGTTATTTCCAAATCTATTTCTGATAAATTCTTTAAGGATGATGACCCAATGAACAAAATCCTAATTGTCAGCACTTTGCGATACACTTATCACTGTATGGTGACAGGTGTATTTGAAGACCTTCCCGGTAACTCCAGTTTACAGTTTGATGCCCTTATATCGTGGGAGACATCTCCCTTATGGATGAGGGATTTCTGGTACCTTCATGAAAGCTATTCTTACGTTAAAATACAAAGTGCTGAAGATATAGCTCGTGTAGAATCACGATTTCCTGAACTTGCGGAAAAGTATAAAACCAAAGAAGCCTTGAGAGATCTGGAATGGGCAATAGACCTTGTCCCTATGAAAGACATACATCTGAATCCGGCAAAACCTTATGAGATAGATGCTAAAGGGAATAGGAAGGCTGTCAACTTTTTTGGCATTATTGCTATTATAATTCTCTTAATTGCCTGGGTTAACTATATTAATCTCACTACTGCCAGGGCTATCGACCGTGCAAAAGAGGTAGGAATAAGAAAAGTCGTAGGATCTACAAACTCACAGCTGATCTCACAATTTTTACTGGATGCCTTCCTTATCAATCTTCTAGCTATACTTGTGGCTGTAGTTTTAACATACATTTCAAGGATCCTGATTTTGAAATATATCGGCGAGATTTTCTACTTTGATTTCTGGTTTACCAATTCATTTACATACATATTGACCTTCGTTTTTATCGGGGGAATATTTGGAGCTGGCCTGTACCCGGCCTTGATTCTCTCAAAATTTAAAGCCATTCAAGTCCTTAAAGGAAAATTTATAAGATCAAAAAGCGGGAACCAATATAGAAAACTTTTATCCATACTTCAGTTTGGTGCTTCCTTTATTCTTATTGCAGGCACGATCATCGTATATAAACAGATACAGTTCATGCGTGATAAAGATCCAGGGATTAATATAGAACAGGTATTGGTGATCGAAGCACCTGTTCTGACGGATGATTATGAACAGAAGATCTTGACCTTTAAAAAAGAACTCAGACGTATCCCCGGTGTCGAGAAGGTTACAGGATCCGGAACGGTGGCCGGAATGCAAGTGGCAAAATTCCTGGCAAACAGGCGTTATCATGCTGATGTAGAGGAAGACCGGCTTTATGAGATGTTAATGACAGATTATGATTTTATCGACACCTATGACCTGCAGATTATTGCAGGGAGGAATTTTGAGCGTGAAAGGCCCTCCGACCTGAAAGCATTAATACTAAATGAATCGGCAGCCAAACAATTTGGATTTACTGACCCGGAGGCTGCTCTAAAGGAGAAAATACACCTGGAAATCAACCAGAATGAACCTAACGAAGTTATAGGTGTTATCAAAGACTATCATCAGCAATCCCTTCAGAAAAATTTCACACCTATCATTTTGTTAATGGATCCGGAATACAGCTGGATACCCATCGAATATTATTCAATCAGATATAATACAATGGATATTTCCCAAATCCTGAATGAAAGCCAAAAGATCTGGAATGATTTTTTTCCAGAATCATCTTTTGACTATTTCTTTTTAGATGCATTCTATGATCAACAATATGAGCTTGATGTACAATATGGTAAGATCTTTACTGTATTCAGTCTGGTGGCCATATTCATAGCCGTTCTTGGCTTGTTAGGTTTGTCAATATATTCAACCTCTCAAAGAATTAAAGAAATTGGCATTCGAAAAGTTTTGGGTGCTCCTGGATTGAGTATTTATCAATTGCTGGTCAAGGAAATTGTCTTCCTCATTATAATATCCAGTATAATAGCCATCCCTGTCACATGGTTTGCCATGGATAAATGGCTGAACAGTTATGCTTTTAAGATTAATCCACCCTTATGGGCATTTTTATTACCTGTCATAATTATAATTATCATTTCTGTAAGTACCATATCCAATGTCCTTCTAAAAGCAAGCAGGACCAATCCTGCTAATATTCTGAGGTATGAATAAAAAAAATTAAATTTATTCCAACTATTTCGATATCCCTCCGTCCTACAATTGACAACAAGATATATGGGAGGCCAAAATGAATTGCATAAAGAACTGATCGACCGTTGTAAGGTTGGTGATATCAAGGCGCAATACAGCCTCTATAAATTGTTTTCTAAAAATTTATACAATATAGCCATGCGATTTATGAATAATAAAATGGATGCAGATGAAATTGTTCAGGATTCCTTTATTACAGCCTTTAAAAAAATAGAAGATTTTGAAGGTAAGGGAGCATTCGGACAATGGCTTAAAAGAATTGTTATAAATAATTGCATCTCTGTATTAAGAAAGAGAAAGATCCACTTCGATGATATTGACACCATCCAGGTGGTTGCAGATGAAGTAGAAGAAATAAATGATAAAATTGATCCTGGAATTGTACATCGTGCCATCAGGGAATTGCCTGACAGGGCCCGTACCATTCTAAATTTATATGCACTGGAAGGATATAAACACAGGGAGATAAGTGAAATACTTGGAATAACAGAATCTACAAGTAAGACCCAGTATAAAAGGGCGAAACAAATACTGTTGGATAAATTGAAAAATGTAATCCATGAAAATTGATTTAGAAAAATATCTCAGAACAAAACGCCAGGAACTAGATGTTGAAGAACCGGATGATGTCTTGCTTTGGGAAGGTATACGAAAAGAAATAATTACAGAAAAAAAACCTTCTGGTTTCAACGTATGGAAAATAGCAGCCATCTTCCTGGCTGTATTTACGGTAAGCTACATCCTATTTAATGAATTCAGAATGGAAAAAGAAAGAGAATTTACTTTAAGCCAAATCAACGAATCACTGGGTACGCGAGAAAAAGCCTACCAGGAAATGGTGAAGCTGAAAATGCAGGATGCAAATATTCAGGAACTATCCGGAATTCCTGAAAATGATATTCTTCCTGTTCTGGTTAATGAATTATACGTGCTGGACACTATATATCAGGACGCTATCAACGATTTGAAACAACATGGTTATATGGAGCAAATAGTTGAGATAATTTTTGATACCTACGAGAAGAGAATTCGAATACTAGAAAAAATCATTATGGAAACACAAAAAATTGAAAAATATGAAAAAGATATACAAGAAGTCAGTTTATAAGGGTTTATTAAGCCTTTTTCTGCTCATGACCACGCAAATGGCCTTGAGTAAGAGCCTCACTTTCAGTGAAGAATTTGAATGGACTTATAATATCGAACCTGGAGCTACTATCGAATTAAGTAATTATGATTGCGATATTATCATTGAACCATCTAATTCGAATACAGTCCGGTTTGTTATCACTGTAGAAGCGCAGGCGAAAGAACAGGCAGATCTTGATGCTTTAAAAAATTATCTGGAAAATCTGACTTTCCCGTCACGAAGTAATGAAGTCAAGCTTGAGACTACATTCTGGGACAACAGAAGTTCCAGCAGTTTTCTGGGCAAGAACGTGATCAAAATGAAGCTGAAAAACGGACGTTCAGTAAATCTAAGTGAGTTTAACATCAGTGCCAGACTTTACCTGCCTGAAACCTCGAATTTTGAACTGGAATCAAAATATTCGAAAATTGAAATGAGTAATGTAGCGAACCTGGAATTAAACAGCTATGACGATAAAATATATGGTAAAAATGCCAGCGGAGAAGTGCAGATTAATGCTAAATACAGCAATCTTGAGTTTGAAAATTTTGGGCCCACTGAAATGGATATTTACGACAGCGATTTTACAGCTGAGAAAACAGAAGACCTAAAAATAGTTTCCAAATACAGTAAAATAAACATAGATCAAACAGGTAAAATCGATATGGATGGATATGATGACACCATGACTTTCAATACAATTGGGGATCTTGATTTGAATGCAAAGTATTCTGATCTAAAGTGTACGAAATCTGGTGACCTGGATCTGATTATCTACGATTCAAACCTGGAAATAGATAAGATCGGTAATATGAATATATCTGAATCAAAATACTCGAGTTATGAGTTCGAAACTGCAGGGATCGTAAAAATATCATCCTCACATGATGATGAATTCAATTTTGGAAGTATTCTATCTTTCAAAGCAAATAGTTCCAAATATTCTGAGTATGTCGTGAGCAATCTTACAAATGATTATACCATTCTGGATAGTTATGATGATAATATCACAATATATGAAACTTCACCTTCCTTTACTTACTTCGATGTAAACAGCAAATACGCTAAAATTGTGCTTAACACCTCGGCTATCAACAATTTAAAATTAGACTTGGATGCCAAATATGGAAAGTTAGAATTTCAGGAATCTGAATTCAAAACCAAGATCATGATCAAGGATAATTCTGAATATCAGTATGTCGGGATTAAAGGAACTGAATCTGAAAACATGCCTTTCATTAAAATCCGCGGATACGATGTAAAGATGAACATAAGCAATTAGATTGGGTAGGATTTAAACTGAATTCATTAAACGTTTCTTAAAGAAACAATTAAATTCTTAAATTCGGTGGCTACGGATCTTAAGAATTTTTTACTCCATTACCCGAAGAAATCCATATATCCTTCAAAAGCGATAAAGAACATAAAAACTGAGAATAATAAGGTTATAATCAATCCGGTATTAAGCCAGAAACCGTTAACATTTTTTCCCATCACCTTTCGTTTATTCATTATGATCATTAGAAATATGGTCAATAGGGGCATCATAAGCGGACTGAAGGCTTGAGAAGCAATCATTATTATTATGGGCTGTCCACCAAACACAGGTATTATGAGTCCTGATAATGTAACAATAACTACCAATATCCTGAATATCTTTTTTGTCAGATCTCTTTTAATCCCTTTATAATCACAAATCAGCCAGGGCAAGAGTAACATATTTGGGAAAATCGAACTTAATCCTGCGGCAATAATGCCAGTTACAAATAATGCAATTGCGAAACGACCTGCCAGGGGTTCAAGTGTGCTTACCATATCAATCGCATTGTCCACTGTTATTCCTCTGGGATATAAAGTGCCGGCAGCGCTTGCCATTATAGCAGCACTGACAAGAAATAGTACCGAAGCTGATATAATAGCGTCTCTTCGTTCAATATGTAGATCTTCAATTTTCCAGCCTTTTTCGGCAATAATTATGCTGCGAGATACAAGAACAACTGCAGCCATAGTGGTTCCCACCATTCCAGCAATTATAAGGTGAGGTTTTCCGGTAGATGGAATGTGGGGGATTAATCCCTGGAATATTGTGGCCGGATCATGTATTATCATGAGGTTGGTTAAAACAAACGCTATTCCCATCACACCAACCATTAACGATACAAATCGAATGAAGATCCCATGTTTACCGGTCCAGAATAAAAACAACAAAAAAGATAAGAAAATAATAGCAGTAATAAGTGGGGATAGCCCAGTCTGCCCTGAAGTCATGGGCCTGGTCCACTCCTGTATCACTTGTGCCACCACCGCCATAACACCCATTATTGATGAGATCACCGTAACCATTAAGCCAATTATGATAAAAACAGAAGCAAACCACCCTATATGTTGCTTAATATTATACATAATGGTCTGTCCGGTTACGATGGTTATCCTGCTGATAGCAATAAGTAGGATAAAGGTAAAAAAACAGGATAAAAACAGTGCCCACGTAAAAGACATACCGTACCTGGCTCCGGCAACCACCATAGAAGTTACACTGCCGGTACCAACCACATATCCAACGATAAACAATCCGGGAAGGATGGATACTAGAAAATTCTTAAATTTTGTGATGCTCATTTTTTGAAAAAATGACAAGCACCAAGATATAAAGAAATGCTACCTATTCAGAAAGATTACGTTTATTTATTATAGACAATTCAACTATCCCTTAAATCCTTCCCGTTTATGGGTCCCATCACAATAGGGTTTTCTTGAAGACATTCCACAACGACAAAGGGCAATTGTCTTTGATTCTTTCAACTCCTGGCTTTCTTTGTATTTTATACTGACTGGGCCACTGATTAAAATGGGGCCATTTTCAGATATATCAATCACGGGAGTATTTTCCATAGTTTTATCGGTTTTTGTTTCATCGAGATCCATTTCATAAGACAATGCCCCGGAAGGGCATTTATCAACCTGTTTCCGTATCCTTTCGACTGAATCAGCATTCATGTTGACCCAGGGTTTGTTGGCTGGATTAAAAACCCGGGGTAAACCCTTAAAACATTCTCTTGAATGAATACATAATTCAGGTTGCCAGACTACTGTCAGGTTTTCCCTGGCGTATTTCTTTTTAAATCCAGCCATATTGAATGAAGTCTATGTTTAAGAGATAATAAAAGAACCCTATTTATTTAATATTGTTTTTTTAAGGCTGCTATAACTTTTTAAATAATTTAGATCTTAGAATTGATATGGTTTCAGACCTGGACAAAAATTAAGAGAATAAAAAAAGTAATTATTATTTGAAAAGCTATCCACAAGTAATCAGTAAGATTTAAAACATACATACCATCATACCTGTTATTTTTAATAACAACATCCTTGCTGTTATTATACTTATTTAAATGATAAAGGTACTCATCCATCTTCCTTCGACTTATTGCTAAAGACCTTTGAACAATGTAAAGAAATATGTAGTGTGCAATCAGCGCAATGATAAATAATATGAATGTTAATGATAGATCAAATATTCCTGGATTCAGATGTTTGAAATATGTTGTTATAACAAGAAGTGCCCATATGGATGCATTAAATTTCCATTTTATATCCCTGGATTTATTAAATTCTGAGATCTGGGCTTTGTACAATTCTATTAAATCTGAGCGTTGGTAATTTTTCTGATATAGCTGTTTACCTTGTTTTGCTTCTCTCTTTTTATATACGATCAGCTTGATGTTCTTATATTTCTTCTTCATGCATTATAAAGACTTCAACTAAAAAGTGCTTTAAGGTAGCAATATAAACATAAAAAGAAAACTAATTACATCCAGAGTTTTTGCTGCTTGATATCAAGCGTGTTTGGTATACTGTATTCTTTCTGCTGGCTGGCAAATTCTTCCATTAAGGTTACAAGTTCGCCAATGCTAAGATTATACCTTTTCTTTGATTGATGGACTTTTTTAAATCCCTTTTTAACTAAATATTCCTGAACACCCATGATGCTGTGACTTTAGTAGTACTTTAATAAATTAATTAGGTTAATTAAAAAATCCCTTCTTTAAAAAAAATGTGCTTGATTAATCTTCTAACACTCCCAAAAGAAGAAAGTGTATCAAATTTAAATAGCTAAAGTATCAATGTCAATAGTTTTACATAAATTGTACATTTACAATATCTTATATTCCTTTAACGAAACCATAAAATGTCACTTTATGGGGCGTTAAGGCATAATTTTATATCAATTCCTCTGTAAAAAGCTGATATATATCATGTTTTGGTATCATATATTTTCTTAAAAAACTCGATAATTGTAATTAAATAAGATTACCTATTCTGGAGGGGGCATTAAAATATTGTACTATATCCTTCTTTCGTAAAAAGATTCTTCCCGGAAAAATGGATCATTAGTCTCTTGAATCCAATATAATATCTTTGGCCAATCATTTAAAATCTCTTGAATTAAAAAATAATTGACCAACTGCCCGAAATCGGTCATAAACTGTATAGGAATGACACATATTGGTAATTATTAATCCGAGAAAATATCATATAGGCTTGATTTTCAATAGTTTAAAAAAATGGCACAACTTTAGTCTTTCAATAACATGGATCATGAAGTGAATTTTCACTTAAATCTGAAGATTTGCTAAAAAATTTTTTAAAATTATAGGTTTTATAATATGTTATTAAACTATCTGAAAACTACCTATCGTAGTCTGAGAAAAAATCTGACTTATACCCTGATCAATATAATTGGATTAGGAATTGGGCTATCCGGAATGATAATTACATATGCCCTGGTTGATTATGAAATTAAATTCGACAATCAATTTAAAAATACAGACCGGATTTACAGAATCAATAGCTTAAGATCCATTGAAAATGAAACTCAGAAATGGGGAATTACCCCCCTTCCATTAGGACCTGAGATAAGCTCCCAGATATCGGGTATTGAATCCTTCATCAGGTATGGAACTTCAAGAGTTATAATTAAATATGAAGACAACACCCATTCAGAAAATCTATTCTTTGCCGATTATAATTTTTTCGATCAGTTTAAATTCCCGCTTATTTCAGGTGAGCGAACCTCTTTCCATGAGAAAAATACCGTCCTGATCAGCCAGGATTTTTCAAAAAAATACTTTGGTGATCAAAATTCTCTTGGGAAATCAGTAGAAATAGTATTAAACAACCAGGTTGTTCAAAATTTTATCATTGGAGGAATTGTAGATAAGATCCCGGAAAATTCAAGCTTCAAGTTTGATATTATCGCACCTTATGAGAACATTTATGAAATATACAAGTTGAATGAAGAATTATGGACGGTTCAAATACCCACTATCACCTATATCAATTTGGAAAAGGATATTGATCCTGCACTAGTTGCAGAAAGCTTAAAAAGCTATGCTGATAAGAATAACGAACTGCTTGAAACATGGAAAGTAGATCAGTTCTATCTGATGCCATTCAAAGACCAGAAGGATGAGTCACGAAAACTCCATTCTTCAATTACCTGGGCTGGATTGCCATTATCTGCTCTTTATGGATCTTTATTCATGAATCTGATCATTCTGTTCATTGCTTGTTTCAATTTCACAAATACTGCAATAGCTTATGCTCAAAAACGCTTAAAAGAAATTGGTATAAGAAAAACATTCGGAAGTTTGAAAAAACAGGTTCTAATACAGTTCTTATTTGAAAACCTTATCCAAAGTATGATTGCCCTGCTGATAGCAATGGAAATTGCCAGAATGTGGATCATTTGGATGAATGTTCAATGGCCTATTGAGTTATCACTGAATTACTTCTCAAACATAACCCTTATCCTGTTCCTTATATTAATTCTTATACTTGTTACCTTACTCGCCGGCGCATATCCTGCATTCTATATTTCAAAATTTCAACCCTCCAATATTTTAAAAGGAGATCTGAAACTTAGCGGGACAAACCCATTCAATCGTATACTTTTAACCTGGCAATTCGGATTATCAATAACAGCCATATTTGCCGGAATAGCCTTAACCTTAAATGCCCGGTATCAATCTGAACTCGATTTCGGATACAACAAGGATGAAGTACTTGTGGTTCCAATGTATGAAAGTCAGGATTTTGAGGTTTACAGAAATTCAGTTTCTGATATTAATGGCATAAATCAGGTTGCAGGCGCAGTTCATAATGTAGGATTTGGATTTGAAAACATTGAGATTGATATCGATGGAGAAGAACACCATGCTCAAAGATTATTGATCGGAGAGAATTATATCAATACACTTGAGTTAAGATTGATTAGTGGACGTGACTTTATTGCCAGGTCGGAGAACGATATGAATGAAAGTATAGTCGTTAATGAACAGTTTCTTGAAACCTATGATATAAAGGATCCCTATTCACAAGGAATTAAAATGGACAATAAGACCTATTACATTATAGGTGTGATTCAAAACTATATGCCCTATGGCCTTCATCGCCCTATAAAGCCTGTTATCCTTAAGAAAATACCTGACCAGGATTGCAAAATGCTATGTGTAAAGGTTAACAAGGAAAAAATCACTGATGTGTATGAAGGTTTATCAGCCAATTGGAAAGTACTATTCCCTAATAAACCATTTGAAGGATACTACCAGGAAGAAGCACTAAAAGAAGCTGAATATATTAATATGGGTATACTGAAGCAGTTTATTGTTATGTCAATTTTTGCCTTATTCCTGAGTACTACGGGTCTGTTTTCCATGGTTTCATTAAATATTAACAAGCGAATTAAAGAAATAGGGATCAGAAAAGTTATGGGTGCTTCAGTTCCTCAGATTTTCAATTTACTCAACAGAGAGTTTATAATCATTTTGATTATTGCCTCAATATTTGGTTCCGTATTGGGCTATTATTTTATGAAAGCCTTCCTGGGAGATGTTTTCGAACATCATATTGACATGGGACCTGGTATATTCATACTATCGATAGGCATTATTGTTGTTTTTGCTGTACTGACTTCAGGAAGGAAAATTTATCGTGCCTCCCAACTGAATCCGGCAAATTCCTTAAAATACGAATAATAAAGCCTTAATTAGTGCTTAATGATTTTGCGGGTTACCTGGGTTCCATCTGAGAATGTGAGCTGGATCAAATAGATCCCTTTTGATAGTATTTGGTTCTCTGAGCCAGAACCACTCCATTTAATCCTTGATTGCTCTTCATCGAATTCATTAGTCCAAAGCAGAGAACCGGTAAGCTCATATACTGCCAGTTGTCTAATAAATACATTCTGAGAACTATATTCTATATACACCTCCTCCGAAAACGGATTTGGAAAGATATCGACCTTAATTTCGCTTTCAAAGTTAAGATCAAAGCTTTCAACACACGAATCATTGATATTATTATCCATCCAGTGAAGACGGTCATATAGCCAGTTCTTAAGAAATGAGATCTCCTCTTCATGCGTATTCCCTATAAATGAATTGGGCCAAACGTACTGCCCAAGAACAGGCCACCGCCTGAAATTATCTCTGATCGGTTCCTGCAGTGCGAATACCAGGCTGTCAATATAACCAAATATCATCCCATCACTAAAGACATTGGATCTCAGTTCATGCCATCTACAACTCATTTTATTGCGAAGAGCAGGATCGGTCATCATTCTTCTGAACCAATACATCCTGTACCCTTCATCATACATCCAACCTCTTGTCGTTTCAGCGGCTGAATTGTAATCAACGTTTCCGTAGGCAATGTTAAAATCCCATACTGGTCCCATAGTGAGCTTGCCTCCCTTGCTATCCCTGTCTTTGTATAGATAGGTACTGAAAATATAGGCATCGATATTTTTAGAGATCTCATTTATTATAATAAAATCAACCAACGCATCTTTATCGATAAAATCGTGGTATCCTGTGAAATAGCTAAGGTAAGAACCAAAATTCAAAGCCTGTTCAAACTGCCTTATATAATCTCTAATATATACCCGTTGGGCTGTGTGCAGATCTTCACCCTGTGGATCGAAATATTGTAGTCTTACTGGTTCTTCTCCAGGTATTGAGACACCAGGGAAAGCAATGAACGCCGGAAAATCATTACCATCCACTTTATCAATCCGAAGTATGTATCCACCGGTTAATTGATCGCCTTCAATATCTTCATATCTCAATTTTGAAATGTCCACCCTATTCTTATCCTGCTTGATCTTCTCCATCAAAACATATAGACCCTGATAACTGCCATTGATAAACAACTCACAATATCTGGTCCTCGTAGCATACCTGCCCATATCTCTCGCCAGTTTGTAGGTTAAGACATTTTTAATCAATGTTTTGTCGGAATATGGTGCATATAATATCCAGTCATTTTCTTCCGGAAGGCCCATCAGGGACACATTCCTATTCTCTCCCAGCGAATCCTGGGTTTCGAAACTGTACGATTTCTTTGGAAACATCTGAGCCGATTCACCCTTTATTTCTATGTTTATCAATCCATGAAATGCATTGAATGAATCAGATTTATGATTCACTTTACCTGGTCCATGATCAATTATGCCCATCTCTGCTTTTATCCTGGGTTCATCCACAATCGTATTTCCCATTGTGTTGATGGATACTATGGGCAAATGAGAAGAATAAAAATCGAGGGGAGATATAAACCATTCCGGATTATCCTGATAGGTTTTGGAAGAATCCTTAACACCTACCAGCAAAAATGGTATTGCTGACAGGTCACTGGAACTTATCGACCGGTTATGAATTTGTAATGCCAGTACATTTTCACCATTGCTTATTATATTCTTTAAATTTGAAGCCGGGATCTGAAATTCCTGAGGAAGGCCACCTGTATACATAGTTGCTTCCCGTGGAGAATTTGCTTCTGTATCATATTCCGGATTTATCCCATTAATATTGGATCTGGCGATTTCCGTTCCATTAATATATCCTATGAATGCATCGTCGAAGTCAATGTAAAACAACATATCAGTTATGTTGCTTGTATCAACCAGCGTAAATTTCATACGCATATAAACTGAAATGACCGGTTGGATCTGAGTTGCATCATCGCCATCCGCGTATCCAATACCACCGGGTCCCGTTTCCCATTGGCTATCATCAAAGTTCAATTCATTCCAGTCTGACGGAGGTTCTGCAGTAGCCGGTAAATAATGCCAGGACTGGTAAGGATAAATTAACGTTTCCCAGTGATCCGTCTGATCATTTTGAGCCTTACTTTCCGTCAGTCCTAAAAAAAATAAACTGGTTAAAAAATAAAAAAGTATTCTTCGCAACATTTTCTCATTCGCACTAATCTACCTCACTCAAAGATACAAAATTCGGGTCTACTTGCTTCCAAAGCTTGTGGGTTTCTTTCCATAGCTTAACACCTTCACGCTCTTCATATACCTTTGGATCCATTTTTTTCTTATTGAACATATGCAGATACTCATTGGTAATGCCTGCATAATCCTCGGAAACAGACATGTAGACGACAGCTTTGGCAGCTGATTCCGGGGATTTGAAAATAACATAAAAGATCCCTCGCAACATATTTCTCAAGAGCCAGGGGGCCTCTTTAACGATATTGGTATTAACAGGTCCCGGGCATATCACATGAATAGCCACATCAATACTATCTTTTGAATTTAATCGTCGGGATAATTCCGTAAAATAGGTGTTGGCCACCAGCTTATAATAGCTATAATATTCCATCCCTTTAGATACGCCATACTCCAGATATTTCCCAAATTCATCATAATCCACATAGGATGAGCCCTGATGAGAATCTGATGAAATAAATAATATTCGCGACTCTTTATTTTGTTTATTATTTGCCAAAGTATCATTGGGGATGGTTCCGTCCTTCAATAATCGGCTGGTTAATATAACATTTGAGAGATAATTTACAAGGAATAATTCCTCAAGCCCGGAATCTGTTTTGCGTGATTTTGGCAAGGCCACCCCGGCGTTCAGGATACAGATGTCAATTACTCTTTTATTGGCTTTAAGGGTATCACAGAAATTGTGTATGGTATCTATTTTACTTAGGTCCAGGTACATCATTTCAACTTTATCAGATCCACTTAAAGCTTTGACTTTCTCGCCAGCCTCCGGGATTTGTCTCCTGCAGGCCATAATTACATGCCCTCCCCGTTTTGCGAGGTCCACTGCAAGGGCAAAACCCAATCCGGAATTTGCGCCCGTAACCAAACACGTTTTACCGTCTATTCGGTCTTGATCTTTCAGCCTGTCACTAAGTCCCTGCTTCCTGAATAAGTCAAGGAAACCATGAAGGGCTGCCACTATCGGATTATCAAATCTGCCTTCTGCCATTGTTATTCTATTATTTCTGTATTCAGATTATCTTTTATTATTCTCTATATACATTTAAATTAATCATATACTGTTTTATTTCCTCTATTACCTACAAAAACAAGAGGAATACGTTTTATTGAAACTAATAATATTTCATAAATGAACTTCATGTCAATTTCGGTTCGTTCAATCAATGATTCAATATTCCAGCAATAATAAGAAATTTGGAATATTCCTTACCAAAGGCGAGATAATAAAATTAGATTGGACGTAGCTGTAAATATGGTTTACCAGTTTCTCAAACCCAGGAGTTTTTCTCCCAGATCTGATAACTCAGCTCGTTCGTATTTCGTCTGTTCCCAATTCCTGGGATCACCCGGAAAAGCATATCCTTCTGGAGGAATCCGGTCCCTCCACGATTTGATCCTCCATTCCCGCAGTTCCTGGTTATCTTCCTGAGCTGGCGTCATTGCAATATACTGGGCGATACGTGGTACATTGGACCGGTTAGGTCTTATACCATGCGCCAGCATACTGTTCCAGATCAAAAGGTCACCTGCTTTTGTCTCAATTTGCTCAACCTCAAATCCAGTTACATCAGGTTTGAATGGATCACGATTTGCAGGTTGTGTTTTGACCCACTCATCAAAGACTTTAAACAAATCCGGAACACATTGGAAACCACCAGTTTCACTGGTTGTATCAGACAATGATAGCACACCCTGCACATTATTATTTCTATCGGGATCAGAGGTATCAATATCCCAATGTATAAATCCTTTAAACTCGTCTTTCCTTACCGGGAAGTTAAGGTTACATCGATCGATGGATACCCATAATTTCTCCGTTCCCCAGATATCCACGAAGACATCATATATCTTTGGATGCTGACGAATATCCCACATATAAGGATTATTATACATTTCAACCATACCGCTGTTGATCAATTCTTTCATTTCTATTTCTTTTCTGGGTGGTTTGTACCATGTAGTTGGATCATCCGGATCTTTTTCTTCAAACTCCCAGATACGTTCAACCAACCGGTCAATGTAATCCTTCGGAACCACATTCCGGAGATGTACATATCCTTTATTCTCCCACTGTTCCCAATCCTCTTCTGTTAAGATCCTTAGTGGTTTATTATTCTTTCTCTGGTTAAATGAGTTTTGCCGGTAATATCCTATACTGGCATTTCCGGGTTGTTTATCGTATCTCATGGTTGGTCAATCTTTAGATTGTAGTGGAATTTATTTAATTGAAATATGCAATATTGTCTTCCCTGCACTAATAAACACCTGGTAAGATATTAAAAAATTACATATTTCTGAATCCCTTTTGCTTCATTATTAATCTATTTAGGATTCCGGCCTGTAGTGAGACTAAAATGGATATGATATAAACCAATTTTATAAATACCAAAAAAAGGGCTATCAATAGCCCTTTTAAAAAATCATTTCAAGGAGATCAACATACCTCTCCTTCTATCGTATCTTCTATGTAAATATTAATTGTAAAGCTGATTGGTTTATCGCTTACCGATCCGGTTACTTGTCCGGATAAAATACCAAAATTATCAATTAGTTTCTGATTTAGGGTACTTATTGCAGCAGGACTTAAATCAACCTCGAGAATCTGTCCTCCCGGGATAATATGATCACTGGGCGTAAATGTATTGACGCCGAGATCTATGCCTTCGATAATGACTGTTCCATTAAATACAATGTCATCAGAATCAGCGATGTAATTTGATACGGTTATCCAAATCTTGGTAATACTATGGCTGTCAATACAGTCTAGATTATCCGCAATATCACGATTTGCACTGGCATTATACGTAAAACTTTCGTTAACCAGATTATCAGGATCATCGGCATCTACACTGACAGGAATGCTGCCTATCAGTTCAACAGGTATCTCAAAATTATCGATACCTTTAATTTTATCAATGAGGTCACACCTAAATAGAAACAGGAGTAACAGAACGAGGGGTAGTATTCTTAGATTTTTCATATTAAATGGGGTTTCTGTCCAATCAATATAAAAAAAGAATGCTAAATTCCCAAGAAAATAACTGTCAAATCTCTGACAAAAAAAAGTTTTTTTCTTGTCTTATCATTCCGTAATGCCTTTCCAGGAATCGGTGCGAAACGGAGAGGCCGGCAAACCTTCATTATTATATAATGTACAAACCGGATTTTTGTCCCAGGCATAACGGACAGCAACAGGATTTTCCACCCTGGCAGATGAAACTACGACCTTATCATTCACAACCCTGGCATCAGCCCAGTAGAACTTTTTATCTTTTCCGGCAATAGCAAAACCAGATACGGAATCATTATTTTTTAATACCAGGCCACTTCCTGTATGATCAAATACTAATTCAATTTCATTGCCTTCAACCTTCATTTGCTTATATACCGGTCCGGAGTAAACAATTTCTTCCCCATAGGCGATTTTTTTTGCTGCCAGATATAACCTGCCTCCGACATCCTGCTTGTTGCGGGGATGGATATCGTCTGCTTCTCCGATATCAATAATCACGGCCATTCCCGTACTGGGGTATTTTAAAGTCATCAATTGTGCTTCTCTTAATTCTGCCCAATCTGATTCTCCCGGTTGTTCCTGGCGGGATTCAAAATTGGCCAGCTGGACAAACAGAAAGGGAAAATATCCTTGCCCCCATCGTACTCGCCAATCCTCAATCATTTTAGGAAATAAGGTCTTGTATTGATATGCCCGGCCCGCATTGCTTTCTCCCTGATACCATATTGCCCCGCTGAGTGTATAAGGTAATACCGGATTGATCATTCCATTAAATAATACACTGGGATAATGCGAGTACCTGATTACATCTTCAGGAAAGAGCTCCTCCAGCTGATTGTTGTATTTCCACTCGCCATATAGGGGTACATTTATGGTTTTTTCGCTATCAGTCATATGCATATCTGTTTCTGGTCCCATAAAAGTTACCCTGTTTCTCCAGCCGTTTGCTACCCTGACAGTGATTACATTTTTTCCTTTTCTTAATAATCTGCCCGGAATTTCTATAATGACAAACTTTGATCCTTCTCCCCTTCCAGCCTCCTTTCCATTTATGTAGATCACGGGATTATCACTTACCCGGCCCAGTCTGAGTTGAAAGGATGACTGTTTTTTAAACGAAGGCATATCAAAAGTTTTCCTGAACCAGGTGATCTGTGGTATTAAATTATCCGTATTTGGCAACTCAATTTTCTTCCAGGATTCATCGTTAAATGCCGGATCCGTTACACCCAATTCAAGTGCCCGGAAAGATTCATTTACAGCTATGGAACGTCTACGGTTCAATGCTTCATTCTCTTCAACAGTCTTTAAAAACTTCTGGTTTTCTTCAATCTCCTTTATTCTATCATTAAAATCACCCATGGTCTGCAACATATCTTTACTGGTCCATGCTTCAGCTGGTGTCCCTCCCCAGGTGGCATCAATTAATCCGACCGGGATGTTTTTATCCTGGTATAGCGATCTACCAAAGAAGTAAGCAACAGCCGAGAAATCCCTGGCAACATCAGGAGTGCAAATATCCCAACTTCCACTTTCAAGATCATCTTTCGGCACATCCGAGATCCTGTTATCAACATAAAACATCCTGATCAATGGGAAATCAGCATTTTTGATTTCTGCTTCAGCATTATTAACATTACTTAACTTCCATTCCATGTTTGATTGCCCTGATGCAAGCCAGACATCCCCCGCATAAACATCTTTAAAAGTAATTGTTGAACTGTTGTCTTTTACCAGAACCTCAAATGGGCCGCCGGTCTCAAGAGCCGGGAACACCAGCAACCAGGAACCATCATCTCTAACGGTTTCAACCACAATTTTATCTTTGATCTCCACGGAGATCTCATTACCAGGTATACCCTTACCCCAGAAACTGATCGGAGTATCCCTTTGAAGTACCATGTGGTCACTGAAGATCTTTGGCAGTGATAAAGTTTGTGAAAAGGCAGATATGGAATGACCTGACTGTACGATCAGAAAAAGAGTAATATAAGAAAGGAACCTGATTTTTTTAGGATTCATAAAAAAGAAATTATGTATTTAACAAGATCAAAAAAAACAGTGAATTCAATAGCAATTATAAAAAATAGATCTTAGAATTCACTTTCATTTTTAGAATATTGGCTGGAAGAAAGGAATAAATGATGAATATGCAGGATAGAATCCTATTTTCACATAAAAATTATATTTTTACGTCAAACTTGATCGAGTGACTTTTACTAAAACTGACATGTATAGCAGCATTATCCGGAAATTCTTTCTCACTTTTTATTTCTTTGCCTTTTCGATTTTGCTTTGTTCTGCGGATGTTCTAAAAAGGTTCAAATCTGAACCAAATTTCCTTATTTTCATCGCCGATGACGCAGGCATGGATTTTGGCTGCTATGGTAATCCATTTATAAGAACTCCTAACATAGATAAACTTGCAGAATCGGGATTGCTATTTGAAAACACCTTTCTTACTTCCCCACAATGCAGCCCCTCGAGAATAAGTATATTATCCGGGCAATTTCCCCATACTACCAGGACAGAAGATTTGCACACACCAGTTCCTGCAGGGGTCGATTTTGTAACGACCTATCTGAGGAAGAAAGGATATTTTACAGGAAGTAATGGTAAAACACATTGGGGTCCAAATGGTGACAGGCAATTCGACTGGTACAATAGCTCTTTTGATACTTTCCGGGATTTTTTACAGGCTACCAAAGGAAAACCGTTTTTCTTCTGGACTGGATTTTATGATCCGCACAGAGATTATGAACCGAATATAATTGGTAATCCACATAACCCAGACAGTGTAATAGTACCTCCCCATCTTGTGGATGATGGAAGAACACGTAAGGATATAGCCATGTACTATGATGAAATTGCCAGACTCGACAGTATTGTCGGCACTTACCTTGAAATTCTCCAGAAAGAGAAATTGCTGGATGATACCTACATTATCTTTTTAAGTGATAATGGCGCCCCTTTTCCAAGAGAAAAAGGAACACTTTACGATACCGGCATCAGAACACCATTCATTGTTTCCGGCCCTGATGTGCCTGAAGGGGAAATCTATGACGGATTAATGAGCATCATTGATCTGGCCCCAACAATACTCGACATGGTAGAGATTGAGATCCCTGAAAATATGCCCGGGATGAGCTTTACGCCTTTGTTGCTTGGTGATCTGATTATTTCCCCGGAATTTGTTTACAGTGAGCGTAATTGGCATGATTGTGATGAGCATATGCGCAGCATCCGAACAGATCAGTATAAACTTATTTTAAACGCCTATACTGAAAAACCTCATGGAACGGCAGCAGACCTCGCCAGCAGCCCTTCATGGTTCAGCCTGCTTGATTCAAAACACAAGGATAAACTGAGTGAAGAACAATCCTTGATATTCACAGCACCAAGGCCATCAGTTGAACTCTATAACCTTAGGACTGATCCTGGAGAATACCAAAACCTGGCCTTCGATCCAGCATATCGTCAGACTGCCCAATATTTATTGGAAGAACTACAGAATTGGATGGATGATACGGATGATTTCCCCTCCACGTACAGGACAAGAAGAGACCATACTGACCGGATAACCGGTGTCAGGTATTATTTCGACATACCTGATCTGGAAAATGAACTTCCTGAAAAAGATTCTATACCTTAATTTTTTAATTTATGAAAAAAGAAATATCAGATCTTATTGAGGTATCTCAATTTTATGGCAAACAGAAGGATTATACTTTAGGGGGCGGAGGCAACACCTCCTTTAAAGACCTTGATCATATTTATGTAAAAGCCAGCGGCCATTCTTTAGCAACCATAACCAGGGAGGGATTTGCTGTATTGGACAGGAAAAAACTTCAGTCCATGATCAATAAAAAATACAGTGATGATCCTCAGTCCCGCGAGTATGAGGTGAAGGAAGATCTTATGGATAGCCGTGTTAACCCGAACAGCCATCTCAGGCCATCTGTAGAGACATCATTGCACGAAGCAATCAATTATTCTTTTGTAGTTCATATGCATCCCCATATGATCAATGGATTGCTCTGCTCAAAAAATGCCAGATCAGCTGTGAAAGATCTCTTTCAAGATAAAGGTATTTATGTGCCATATACTGATCCTGGCATGATTCTTTTTAAAAAGGTATTAAAATTAATGGAAGAATACCGGGAAATACATTCCTCAGATCCAAAGTATATTTTCCTACAGAATCATGGTGTATTTGTTAGTGCGGATTCAGTTGATGAAATACATAAACTTTATCAATATATAGATGTTCAACTGATATCGGTGATAAAGGAACGATTAAAAATCTCAGGGCGTGATCTAAATCCCCAGGCACAGGATAAAATAAAGATATTGACTGATTATATATCAGGAAAAAAAATCTGTAGCTACCGCTACGATTCACTCGTTGAACGATTTACGAGCAGCCAATTAACGCTTAGAGGGATTCTCAAACCTTTTATCCCGGATCAGATCGTTTATTGCAAGGCATACCCACTCATTATAACCCAGGATGATAATTTTTCATCAAATTTAAAAGATCTTGACAGAATGTTTTCAGATTATAAACAAAGGCATGGTTTCGATCCTAAAGTAGTTCTTTTCGAAAAGGGACCCTTGGTGGCCATAGAAGATAGCAAAAAATCAACCGACCTGGTATTGGATATGTTCCAGGATGCCATGCGGATATCTTATTATTCTGAATTTTTCGGCGGACCAAATTTTATGAGCGATGAACAGATCTCTTTCATAGAAAACTGGGAAGTTGAACATTATCGCCAGAAAATTGCTAAGAGTATTTAAAGTATTTTGTTTAAGCATCTCCCTCCTGGAGAATGGTTTTGTTACTCTGGTATGCGCATGGTCCGGATTTTCTTATTCAGCCATCTATAAAACCACGCAACAAGGCATAAATAATTAAATAAATTAATCTTCCTTAATATACTAATAATCAGTAATTTCTATCGTTATACCTAAAGCATTAAATGATGATTTGTGCAACTTTGCTATGTATTTGAATTTTTGAAAACCTAAGCTATCATGAAAAGATTTGTTAAACTAACTATGTTATTATTGTTTATTACCAGCACAGCCTTTAGCCAAAAAGTCGCACTGGTAACGTTTTATGTCGATAAATACATCGATTACTCAAAAGCTACCGCTGAAACCAGGGCTGATTATCAGGAAAGAACACTGGCGGATGATCCCAATTTTGATCTGAGACCTATTCTTGAAGAATTCTATAAGACTTTTAAAAAAGATTTTGTCAAAGACTTCCCCTTTGAGATAATAGATGAAAAACATATCATCGAAACCGATCAGTACAGAGCATATTCTGGCCTGGAAGGTCTTGAGGATACAGATTCCATCGATATCTATCAGGAAAATATCAAAGACAGGTTTATTGCAATTGATGGATATAATGTGCTGCTTTCAGGTGGCAATATGCTTAGATCCTGGAGGACGGAATCACATCTCCTGAAGATGTTTCCGGAAGCAGATGGGGTTATGTTCGTATACATGCATTATCAATTCGAACCAAAGATAGCCATCGGAGGAATGGGTAATGCAGGCATGAGGGCTTTTATAAATATTGACCTGTTCAATAAGGAAGCGAAAAAAGTATTCAAAATGGAAGAGTATGCTACTTCAAAGAAAAGTGTACCGCTTATTAACGGGGTACCTATCATGACATCCGAGAAAGTATTGCCTCTTTGTGAAAATGCTACTGAGCGACTTCTTGAGGACCTGAAAAAGGAACTTCCAAAACTTGTAAAAAAAGTAGATAAGAAATTTTAATAGCGTATGATTTAGAGAAAGATCATTTAACGCGACAATCAGAATCCTGCCTCCGGGCGGGATTTTTTTATATCGGCTTTTTCTTATTCATCCAGAATGGGACCGATCCAAACCATAATACGGTGCCTATCAACATGAAACTTTTATTCTGTTCCATATTAGCCTCCCCTATCAGCACCAGAAAAGAAGGGATTATGGTCATGGCAAGACCAATAACGGAAATAATTATTGTTGATGTTCGCATACTTCTATTTTATGATTTAGCAAGATCCCTTTTTTGCATAAATATATTTAAGATTATAAATAACGCCGAGGCTATAAACCAGCCCGGAAGACCCAGGAAGAAAACTTCAACACCCAGAAACATGTTCAGGCCCAGACCGGTAATTAATGTTACGATCCAGGCTAATCCTGCGGTCCAATTAAACTTGATACCGGCTTTTTCAGCGTAGAAAGGCTTGAGGCCTAGTTTCCTGAAAATATAGAAATCAATAAATATAACGGCTCCCATTGGCATAAGCACAAATCCATAGATGGCTACGAAATCCAACAATTTCATAACCAGTGCCGGGAAGAAAGCCGCCACACTGGTCACCAATCCGGTAACTAACGTTACTTTCCAGCGCTTCCATTTGGGATTAATAGACTGGAAGGCCAGCCCCGCCCTGTATATGGTAGGATTAGCCGTTGTCCATCCGGCAATGACTACACAAATAGCCCCTGCGAGTCCTGCGGCCTCATAGGCAATTTTACCAGGGGCAAACTCGCCACCAGCTCCATATTTAGATAAGAAATAGGCATATAGTATTCCTGATGACATCCAGGCTACATAATGACCCACATACATTCCGGTAGCAGAAGAAAATCCATACTGCCATTTCTTAGCATATCTGAATATGGAAAGATCAGCCATTCCAATATGCATAGCCATATTAGCAAACCATGCGAAAAACATGATATGCCAGAATGTAAATTTGCTTTGTCCTTCCAATGGCACTCCGGTCCATATCTTTGAATTCGCGACCTCCCAGAAATTCCCGGTTGAGGTAATGCCAAGTTCAGGCATTACTGCAAAGGCTGCAGCGATGAATACCAGGATCATCCAGGGCGCTGCCAGATTGGCGAAACGGGAAACCTGATCATATCCTAATATAGCCACTATAGTGATCACCAATCCTACCAATAAAACGACGACGACCCATCCAATGCTGGTTGGGAGCCAGTCACTCAGGGTAGGCATGGCGATATCAAAAGGAATACCTACAGCAGTAGCTGATACTGCGATCATGGATCCGGCAAGGAAACAAAACATCAATCCATTGACCAGATTATATATTTTTACCAGGTGTTTTCCACATATTTTTTCCAGATGGAAATATAAAGTCAATCGTTCTTTTGTAGCGATGGGTGCAGTAAGTAATCCCCAGCTCAGAACAGCCAACAGGTTTCCGATAAACAATCCGCCGATAATTGAAGGTGCACTGGCACCATGAGCGACAAAGAGCGGGCCAATAACAAATTCTGTCCCTGCCGTATGTTCACCGGCATACATCCCAATAAAGCTCTTCAGTTTCTTAAGTTTGTTATCAGGTACAGGTTCCCGTTCAAACTCATCAATAGCATCCAGTTTATCAAGGATTTTATTTTTCTTCATAGACTAAGATTAAAAAATGAATCGCTCAATATAAATAAAAATTCTGATTCGCCTGCAATTCCTGAAAAAAGTATTTATAGATATGTTTATTGCATGTATTTATTATTAAAGGATATAATAATCATTATAAGTCTTACCCTAAATTCCCTGACAGTTATAATGGACGTGTATGAATGTAACGTCTTAGGTTGGTCGATAAGCTCCGATTTATCAGCAGAGCAAACAACCATAATTGCATGTTTCATGGCCATCTGCAATCGAATTAAACCTTAGGATCTGATTTTCATTTTAGACCGGGAAATTCACCATATGTTAGAAGCACTTGCTAAAATCCTTGAATCAAAAAAGATAATAATCAGAAGCATGAGCGGGAAAGGTAATTTCTTTGATAACGCGGTTGCCGAAAGCCTCCGCACGAAACTCAAAGTTGATTGGATGCACTCAAAAATATTCATATATCAAGAACAGGATCAGCTTAACTCAAGGTCCTTATTTCCGGGGCAAGTCCAGTGATTCGAGTCAACATAAAATAGACTGATTTATATGCATTATAATACTGTTAATTATGGATTGGATTTTTAGTCCATTTTACAATGTTTTTTCAGGTGTTCAGTATAATTATCACTTACTGATCTTTTTTCTATTGCTTTGCACTTGTCAATAAAACTTCCATGAATTATCACTATCATCCTTAATTTAATAATACTCAGATAAATTAAATAACGTATTTTGAGAGTTTGGATCAATCCTAAAGGACTTTAACAAATACCCAAATGAAATCTTCATTATCAATTGGGATTAGTTATACATGACTAAAGATGCCATTTAAATACGTTGCAATAAATTCAATAGTTAATTCAAAATACGAAGTGACAGAATAATATTCTTTAGCATTCCGTATGATTTCCCAATTGAATTCAAGCAAATAATGCTGAGCATAATAGCAAATGTGTCCATACTAAAATAAAAGTAAAATATTTCAGTCTAAATCTGGGTTATACTTTTGAACTATTCAAAAAGTACATTTTATTATTTTTTATTTTGAATCCTGAGTTGCTACAATAATGCCAGGTCTTGAATGAGGCATGGTTTTGGTTTTTATCATATGTCTGTATTGCGTGTATTACATGCTTATCAAGCCTGAGATCATGGGGATACTTTATAATTGTAATCCTATCACATAGAAAAAGAATGTATCAGACGCTTTCTCTTGTAGGATATTGAGATTTTTTTATTCCAACATAAGGAGATATAAATTTACCCGCCCACAATGCTATGTTTTATTGTTTTTTGGTATCGCAATAAATTTCCAGGTACCTAATATCAATCCAATTAACAAAACAATCAGATCCAAGAAGATATTTTTCTTTGGTAATAATTCAGAATAATTAACATAATTTAGGATGATTTCATTTTCTTTCAGCAACCTCATTTTTTCACTATATTCTAAGTATGCTTTATTGTGTGCGTCTTCAAATTAATGCGAAATAATTCAGACTAAAGTTAAGTCATACTTTTGAACTATTCAAAAGGTGTAATTTTCTTCTATTTAGCATTGTTTTTTGTTTCATTAAATTTCTATTTACTAATTATTTATAAGCAATGTCACTATCTGACCAACAAATGGACCAATTCGAAGCCCACTTCAATAAAAAGACCAAACGCCGATGCCCAATGTGTGGAGGCCGGAAGTTTGAGTTTAGTATGAATCCCTTGGGCATGTTCAGGGTTGATGTTCGAGCTGCTATTAAAATACCAGACATTGAGAAAGGTCGTGCTTTGGTGTTTGTGAACTGTTTAGAATGTGGTTATTACATGTTTTTCAAGCCTGAGATCGTAGGGATATTTTAAAGTATATATTCTATTGTGAAGTATAAAAGAAAGCATCAAACGCTTTCTATTGTGGGTTAGAAAGGTTATTAAGTCTGAGGGACTTAAATAAAATAGCGTTTTAGTTTCATGTATAGTTATAAAAGATATGGATTAAGAGAAGTGCAATATGTAGGTTAGTTAAAACAGTTTCCATCGGCGCAATGATATATAACCGCTATACCTAAAATCGCAATAGGAATCCCAAA
>CBDUBA010000022.1:0-47933 GCA_965365275.1 uncultured Cyclobacteriaceae bacterium
ACGCTCAATGGCTAGCTGGTGAAGGAGCTGGCTCCTGGTTTCATATAGAACAGGCGGGAATAAGATTCAGGATCACCCGATATAACCAACTCGGAGAAATCGAATGCACTGGATTCTTTATAAGACTAGGTATGTTTAACCTTACATTAACAAGGCCATTTAAGTTCATCCATGTTAGTCATTGCGATCAGGTGACCATTATGCAATATGGGAAAAAAATCATCATGAAAAGATTTAAAACCAACAACGACAATCAGAATTATGACACTAACTCCAATATGCTCAATCAAAGAGCTTCATGACCGAAAACCATTTCATGCACAGGTGAATGGCCTTGACCTTGTTGTAATAAAATTCGATAATGATGTGTCTGTCCTTTATGGAAGGTGTCTTCACCGGGGGGCCTTACTTTCTGACGGATATATTGAAGGTAAAAACCTGATATGCGGATTACACTACTGGGATTACCGCTATGATACTGGTATTTCAGAGTATAATAATGAAGAAAGACTGTATAAATTTAAGTCTTATATAAAAGATGGTGAAGTATTTGTAGATGCGACTGAGATCAATAATTATCTGCAAAAATTTCCCCAGCCTTTTGATCGCAAGACATACCTTGGTGATTTTGCGGATACCCACCCTGTAGATACGGAGCCTTATACTTCATATATTCAATCCCTTGCTAAAAATGGCCTGAAAGAATTTGGATCACATGGGCCTTCCGAAGCGATGGGGGTCGATCGGAATACGCTGCCAAAATGGGAACAGATCCAATTCCTTCCTGCTCAGTTGTCAAGACGACCATTATTGGACGATTCTGTTGTAAATTCTGTCACGGTTATAGGCCCGAAAGCGCAAAAACCAATGAAATTGTCAATGCCCGTATTTATTTCAGATATGAGTTTCGGGGCACTTTCCAGGGAGGCAAAGATCGCCTTATCAAAAGGTGCAGAAATGGCCGGAACCGGGATTTGTAGTGGCGAAGGAGGTATGTTGCCGGATGAACAGGAAGCCAATTCAAATTACTTCTATGAACTGGCTTCCGGGAAATTCGGCTTTTCCTGGGAAAAAGTAAAAAAAGCACAGGCATTTCACTTCAAAGGCGGGCAGGGTGCTAAAACCGGGACCGGAGGACACTTACCGGGCAATAAGGTAACAAAGGAAATTGCAGAGGTAAGAGTCTTGCGGGAAGGCGAAACAGCTATATCACCTGCCACTTTCCCGGATTTAGATTCTGTGGATGACTTCAGGAAATTTGGGGATGAGGTACGCCGAGAAACCGGAGGGATCCCTGTAGGATTTAAAATTGCAGCCAGTCATATTGAAGAAGACATTGACTTTGCAGTGAAAGCCGGTGCTGATTACATCATTCTTGATGGAAGAGGTGGAGGTACCGGTTCAGCACCTACAATCCTGAGAAACAATATTAATGTTCCGACAATACCTGCCCTGGCCAGGGCCAGGAGATACCTGGATTCCATTGATGCAAAAGATATTTCCCTGATCATAACAGGTGGTCTCAGAGTTCCTGAAGATTTTGCCAAAGCAATGATGCTTGGTGCAGATGCCATTGCCGTTTCCAATGCAGCGCTCCAGGCTATCGGGTGCCTTGGGATGCGAGCTTGCAATACGAACAACTGTCCGGTGGGAATAGCGACTCAAAAGGAAAAACTGCGAAACAGGTTAATCATTAACTCCTCAGCCATACAATTGAAGAATTTTCTGGATGCCAGCAACAGATTGATGAAAGTTATTGCCCGGGCATGCGGATACAACGACTTCAAGCATTTTAATATGAACGATCTGACAACAATCAATTTTGATATGCATCGACTTACCGGGATCCCATTTGCGGGAAATGCTTAAACGACTTTTAAAGAAAATGATAAATTATACCAAAACAGATCAGCACATTCATCAGTTAAGTCAGCTTTTGGCTAAAACAGGAAGATCTCTGGTGCCTGCAAAGGAAGATGACAGTCATACAAATCTATATTGGGATCCCCTCCGGCAACAGCTCTTGGGCAGATGGGTCTCTTCTGTCCGGGGATCATTATTACCTGCGTTGAATTTGGAACAAGTAGAATTTCAATGGATTGATAAACAAATGAAAGTGACTGGCAAAGTTTCGCTGGCTGGTAAAAATTATGTTGAAGCGGAAGAACTGGTTTTAGCGCTTTCTGGGAATGTAGGGATAGGGAAAAGATCCATGATGGCTCCGCTACATTTTGAGATACCGGATTATCCTTTTAAGAACACTCCCTTAAAAAGAGTTGAAAAACAGAAATTGTATCAATGGTCGTACTTCAGGACCCTAGCCAATCACATCTTGACCGACCTGGGCGCAACCGTTCAGAGGAGCGTGGAAGTAAGAATCTGGCCTCATCATTTCGACACCGCAATCTATTTTCAATGGAATGATGAATTGGGGATTGGATGTGGCCTGGCCATGGAAGACAGTATGGCAAAAGCCCCTTACTTTTATATATCAGCCTATTCAGAGGATGATCAGATCGATTATTCTGATGCAATGGCGCTGACCATTGGAAAATGGGTAAAAGAAGGACAGTGGACAGGAGGGATCCTGCCTTTAGATCAGTTGGAAAAAGATACTGCCATGGAGTACCTGCAAATTTTCTACAGGGAAGCCCTAAATTACCTTCTTAACAGGTGAGAAAAAAATTGGTTATGAAAGTGTATCAATATCCTGAAAAAAAATAATAAACAAATAAATCTGTCTTTTACCCTTGGTAGATTGAATTTTTTACCAACCTGTGTTTTTATTGGAAGTCTTATGTTCTATATTTAAATTGAGCTCGAAACTCAATAGATATCAATTTTTAATCTTAAAATTCAAACTATTATTTTTTACTATGAAGAAATTAGTAATCCTCTTTTGTGTATTATGTTTGTTTTCATGCCAATCAAATACTGAAAAGACCTCCGATAAATTCCAGGTGAAAAGGGGCACTAATGTTGCCCATTGGTTGTCACAAAGTAATCGTCGTGGAACTGAAAGGGAACAGTTTTTTGTTAAAAATGATGTTGAACACATAGCCAACATGGGATTTGATCACATACGGCTTCCTATAGATGAAGTTCAAATGTGGGATGAAAATGGGAACCGACATGAAGATGCTTTTAAGTTGATGATCAATTGCATAAACTGGTGCCAGGAATACAATTTAAAGGTTATTGTTGATGTTCATATTATTAGATCACATTATTTTCTGGCGGAGGAAAAACCACTCTGGACAGTCCCGGAAGAACAGGAAAAGTTTTATAATCTATGGAGGGATCTTTCAAGAGCCCTGAACCAATTCCCGAATAGTCATCTAGCTTACGAACTCATGAATGAAGCCGTGGCAGATGACCCTGATCAATGGAATGATCTTATTGCCAATACTGTAAAGGCAATACGTGAACTGGAACCAGAGCGAACCATAGTCATTGGTTCAAACAGATGGCAGTCTGTTGATACCTTCGATGACCTTAAGGTACCTGAAAATGATCCCAATATCCTGTTAAGCTATCACTATTATGAACCCATGATGCTTACTCATTTGCTGGCAGGATGGACTGATTTTCGTAATTATCCCGGACCTGTACATTATCCGGGAGTACTGCTTACAGAGCAAGAATTTCAGAATCTACCGGATAGTCTAAAAACGGTAGCTGAAAGTTCAGTCGGTAAGGTATTCAACAAGGAGGTCATTTTAGAAATGTGGCAGAAACCAATTAATAAGGCGAAGGAACTTGGACTTCCCTTGTATTGTGGTGAATTCGGTGTGTATGATAAAGCACCGAAAGAAGACAGGCTGCGCTGGTATGAGGATGTGATCCAGCTGTTTGATGAGCATGGGATAGGTTATGCCAACTGGAACTATAAAAGTTCAGGTTTTGGTTTGGTTGATCAGGATGGGAACAGATTTGAGGATTTGATTGAGGTTATGGTTCCAACTCAAAATGCATCAGATTGATCATTCATCCCGGCGGTCTAATATGGTTTTTTTATATTATGCATTGCTAAAAAATAAAAATTCCTATGCGATTACGATGGTGTTTCTTAGGGCTGATTCTTTTTTCTGCATTGTTGTCGTGCAAGTCCAGCAAAAATGATGACAAGCCAAATATTATTTTAATTATGGCCGATGATATGGGCTATGAATGTCTCAGCTGCTATGGAAGTACCTCTTACAAGACACCTGCGCTGGATAAACTGGCTTCAGAGGGTATTCAATTTAATCAATGTATCTCTCAACCACTTTGTACACCTTCCAGGGTAAAGATTATGACGGGATTGTACAATTATCGCAATTACGATTATTTCGGACACCTCAGCAATGAATCCTATACCATTGGTAATTTGCTAAAGGATGCAGGTTATACGACCTGCATCGTCGGCAAATGGCAATTAAATGGTCTGGCCTATAAGGATGATATTCCTTACTGGAACGACAATAATAGGCCGGTTGATTTTGGTTTTGATGAATATGCCTTATGGCAACTAACCAGGGGACGGAATGAGGGGGAAAGGTTTGCTGATCCACTCATTGAACAAAATGGGGAAATACTGGAGACCAGCATAGATGATTATGGCCCGGATATATTTACTAATTATCTGTTGGATTTTATTGATCGAAATAAAAATGTCCCGTTCTTTGTTTATTTCCCTATGGTTCTGGTTCATGAACCATTTGTGCCTACTCCGGATTCTGAGGCCTGGGCAGACCCGGATCTGCGCTATAAGAATGACACATCCTATTTCAAGGATATGGTTAACTATACAGACAAGATTGTTGGGAGGATCGTAAATAAACTCGAAATGCTGAATATAGATGAGAATACCATAATCATTTTCACCGGGGACAACGGGACCCATCCAACGGTTTATACTAATACTTTAAATGGAATTGTACAAGGAGGAAAAGGCAACACCATTGACGCAGGTGTTCATGTTCCTTTAATCGCATATTGGCCGGATAAAATCAAAGAAGGATTTGAGTTCAATGGTTTGATCGAATTCAGTGATTTTTTTCCCACGCTGGCGGATATTGTGAAAATAGAAAGGGATGCAGATGGGAAAAGTTTCTATCCCCTGCTTACCGGAGCACCCTATAAATCCAGGGAAACAGTATTTGTTCACTATGATCCGCGATGGGGCAAAAGGGTAAATCAGTATAGAAATCAGTTTGTTCAAACCAGTGAATATAAACTCTACCAGGATGGAAAATTTTACAATATTTCAGACGACATTCTGGAAAAGTCGCCATTGAACCCTGATTCACTGGATGGAGAACAACACAAAATCTGGCTAGTGCTATCGGAAGAGTTACAAAAACATCCGGGGCTAAGAGAGTCGGGAGGCGCATCAAATAAGTAATTCCATGCTCAAGAATAGATTGATTACGAACCAAACCAGCAATAATACATTCAGGTCAGCTATATTAACTTGATCGTGCCGACAGCCTGCCGCAAAGATATAATAGACAAAAGGCCTGTTTCACAAAAAAACTTATATCAAGAAATTTAAAATCTAACAAAACTTCACAGAAACCACTTATCACAAGAGTTAAAATCTAACAAAACTTCACAGAAACCACTTATCACAAGAGTTAAAATCTAACAAAATCAAGCAAAAACGACATATCACAAGAATTAAAATCTACGAAAATCATAAGAAATCAAATATTTTTTAAAAAAATACTTCCTCATGTGAACATATGTTCATATGTTTGCGTTTATATAAATAAAAAATAATAGAAATGGAAAGCATTGAAAAGGTCAAAGGTATAGATATTAAATCCATAACCGATATTGACAAGCTTGAAAAAGTATCATTTATATTAAAAACTATCGCGCATCCATTGCGGATCGGGATCATAAGCCTGCTGGTTGAAAACGAAAAGGTATGCGTAAATGATATCTGCTCTCAACTGGATTCTGAGCAGTCACTTACCTCCCATCACCTTTCAAATATGAAGTTAGCAGGCATCCTTGGTAGTGAAAGAAATGGAAAAAATATCAATTATTACCTGAAAATGCCGGAAGTTGTTGATGTAATCAAATGTATGAACCGATGTGAGGTTCTTTAGTGAAGCATAATCAGGCTTCACTTTTTTTTACTAAAAACATATGAAGAAATAATCATATAAAGTGTTAATAGCAGGATACATAGCAGCCGTTATAATAGGTTTTACATTGGGCCTGATCGGTGGTGGAGGGTCCATACTGACCGTCCCTGTACTGGTTTATTTACTTCATATCAATCCAGTTCTGGCCACCGCTTATTCCCTGTTTGTAGTAGGTGTATCTTCCACGGTAGGTGCTTTCAACTATATGAAGAAAGGTATGTTGAATTACAAAACGGCCATAATCTTTGCAGTTCCTTCCTTTATAGCGGTATTTCTGACACGAAAATTCCTGGTACCTGCAATTCCAGAACAACTCTTCTCCATAGGGACACTGGATATAACCACGGAAGTACTCTTTATACTGATATTGATCGTAACAATGCTCCTGGTGTCATTGATTAGCCTCAATAGATTATTCCAGGGCAATAAGAAACATATCAAGGCATTTTTGCTGGTCACACCAGCGGCTATAATGGTTTTCCTGGTAAGGCAGTTCCTGATACCCAGGATTCCAGATAATCTAATCGTTATTGGAGATTTTACACTTTCCAGGGGAATGGGAATTATGCTCTTTTTTGCACTGATCATGCTGTTTTCCGGGATTTCAATGATTAAAAAAGAAAAACCTTCATCTGAAGACAAAGAGCAAAAAGGCATAGTATATAATTATCCTATAATCGTACTGGAAGGAGCGGTAATCGGTAGTATCACTGGAATTGTTGGTGCCGGTGGCGGATTCCTGATCATCCCTGCCCTGGTTTTGCTGGCCGGACTGCCCATGAAAATGGCCATAGGAACATCTTTACTGATCATTGCCGTGAAATCATTGGCCGGGTTCATGGGTGACCTGAGCAACCAGGCCATCGATTGGGTCTTTCTTCTGTCATTCACAGGCCTGGCGATAGTTGGAATATTTATTGGCAGTTATGCCTCTAAATTTATGGATAACCAGAAGCTGAAAAAAGCCTTTGGCTGGTTCGTGCTTATTATGTCAGTTTATATTATATTGAAAGAACTTTTTCTTTGAAAACAAATAAAAAATAATAGATATGGAAATTAAACAATTTTATGATGAAACATTGGCGCATGCCTCTTACGCAATCATAAGTGAGGGGGAGATCGCCTTGGTTGATCCGGCTAGGGATCCACAACCTTATTATGATTTTGCTGAAGAAAAGAATGGTCATATCGTAGCTGTGATTGAAACGCATCCACATGCTGATTTTGTAAGTTCTCATCTTCAGATCCACAAGGAAACTGGTGCAAAAATATATGTCAGCAGATTACTTGGAGCAGATTATGATCACATCACCTTTGACACAGGCGATGTCCTTAAGCTGGGTTCAATAACTCTGAGGGCACTGAACACACCGGGGCATTCTCCGGACAGCATCAGTATCGTTGCTACCGACGAAAAAGGCAAAGACCACGCGGTATTTACTGGTGATACATTGTTTATAGGCGACGTTGGCAGACCAGACCTGAGAGAAAAGGCTGGGAACATCACGGCCAAACGTGAGCAACTGGCCCGTGATATGTACAAATCCACACGGGAAATCCTTATGCCGCTTGATGAAGACATTTTAGTCTATCCTGCGCATGGGGCAGGCTCCTTATGCGGGAAAGCACTGAGTAAAGAAACATTCAGTACCTTGGGTCAGCAATTAAAAGAAAACTATGCATTGCAGGAGATGTCAGAAGATGAATTTGTTGATGTCCTTCTGGAAGATCAGCCTTATATCCCAAAATATTTCGGGTTTGATGTAGGCGTCAACAAATCAGGTGCTGATGATTTTGAGGATAACATTGCAGCCGTTCCCAGGTTAGATTCTGAGGCAGAGTTGGAAAAGGATGCATTGATCATAGATACAAGATCCAGGAAACTTTATAATGAAGGTCATGTTCCTGGTGCCATCAATATTATTGAAGATGGGAAATTTGAGACCTGGCTAGGTTCCATCGTAGGTCCTGATGAAAAATACTACCTGGTAGCAGAAAGTGAAAAGTGTATAGAAAGCGTTATCAGAAGATCTGCAAAAATCGGTTATGAGAAAAACCTGTTGGGAGCATTATTGAATCCATCCTACGGAACCAAAATTCATTCTGAAATAAATGTAGATGGTTTTAAAGCTTATACCGATAAGTTTACCATAGTTGATGTGCGGGTTGAATCCGAAAGGAGAGCGAATCCATACTTCAGTGAAGCAATTAATATTCCATTGCATGAATTAAGGGAGCGGGTTAACGAAATACCTTCTGATAAACCGATAGTTGTACACTGTGAAGGAGGATACCGGTCCGCCACAGGATCAAGTATAATCGAAAAGGCTTTCCCGGAGGCGATAGCTTATGATCTCAGCGAAGCGATAAAACAATTTAAAACAGAGAAAGTCAGCTGACCGCAAATTGGTTTTAAAGCACTAATTAATTCTTAAACGGGGGATAAGATTTTCTCCCATCATTAAAACTATACTAAAAAAAACAGAATAAAACTATGTTCAATTTATTTGGAAATACAACAGAGAAATTTCAGCATATATTCTGCGATGAGTTGCAGAACCTGATAAGTGATGATCAAAACTCGGGGAACTACGAAATTATTGATTGCCGTACTCCCGGGGAATTTCATTCCGGACATATCCCCGGAGCAAAACTAATTGATCTTATGGATCCGGCTTTCAGGGAAAGGATCGAAACGTTGGATAAGAGCAAGACCTATTATGTCTATTGCAGAAGCGGAAGCAGAAGCATGACAGCATGCCGGTTAATGGCAGACGCAGGTATAGAAGACCTTCACAATGTTAAATTTGGTCTTATGGGGTGGCAAGGTCCTTTGGAGTAATTAGCTATAAGTGGATTTACTGGGCAGTCGTCGATGTTCCACATTGTGGTTCCGGTTGTATGACTGTCCGGGAAATACACTTTTTATTTTAACACGATGAAGAAATCAATCTTTTATACTCTCCTATTTGCAGGCATTTTTTATATATCCGGCTGTCAGCTCGATGATCCTGAAATCAGCATTTCAGCTAAAGATTTTTTAATGCTTGAAGAATCGTCAGAATCAGTTATTGTTGATGTAAGAACAGATTCGGAATATCAGGCCGGTCACGTGGAAAATTCAAGATTGATCAGCCTTCATAACCGGGATTTTTTGGATAAGATCAGGGATCTCGATAAAGACAAAACCTACTATGTCTACTGCAAGTCAGGCTTAAGAAGCCGGTCAGCCGTAATGAAGATGAAAAAGGAAGGATTCTCAAAAGTTTATAATATTCGCGGAGGGATCAACGATCTGACCAGGAATGGTCTTAAACTGGTAAAATGATCCCAGGGCTCTGAATTTTCATCACTCCTGTTATTTCACCAGCGTTTTTTCTTAAATTAGTCCTTCGCAAAGCCGATTACTATGAAATACTATAGCAGTAAAATTGTTAAACCCCAGGATATGAATCCTGGAGGGACACTTTTTGGAGGTACGCTCCTTGGCTGGATTGATGAAGATGCCGCCATCTTCGTGATTGGAAAGCTGGGTTCCAAAAGCATTGTTACAAAATATATGTCAGAGATAAATTTTGTGAGTTCCGCAAGGAATGGCGATATCATTGAGATCGGGTTTGAAGTGGTTGCTATCGGAAGAACCTCAATTACCATAAGAAGTCAGGTAAGGAATAAATTGACCAAACAGGAAATAATCCGGATCGATAAAATTGTTTTTGTACATGTTAATGCACGTGGCAGACCAAGGCCACATGGTATTACCAAACAAGTGTAAGCTTTATCCTTAACTTTGAATTGATCATTCTCAATTCTCCTCTATTTCAACAAGCAATTACAATCAGGGCAGACGGAAGAAAATTTAGCATTAGCTAACATTTTTAGTTTTATATTAATAAATTTAGGATTACTAATTTTATTGGTTTTGTTATTGCCGAATTATTCTATAGGGTCAGATTTCAGACAAATTGAAGAAACGTTGTCATATGAGTTTTCATATCGCTTTATGCCAGCTTATGTTACCAGGAAGAATCAGCTGCTCCCTGTAATTTTAGACCATAATGCTGGAAAAATAGAGCAGGCCCGTTGGGGAACCGGTAACGCAGTTAAACCATCCATTATTTATCCATGGGTACGGGCCGAAGGCATCATTAAAAAAACACATACCCGGGTACTCATAAGGAATAACCGGTGCTTGATTCCGGCGAACGGCTTTTTCATTAATAAAAATAATGAAAGTACTTATTTCATCTATTTCCCAAAAAATAAAATAGTAACTTTTGGGGGAGTATGGAGATCATTGAAAGAAAATGAAATGGACAAGCCAGTTATCGCATTTTCGTTGATCAGTTGCGCATCTTATGGAAAGATATCTGCATTGACAAACCGCATTCCCCTCGTTATTCACCCGGGAGCGCGCCGCAAGTTCCTCAAAAAGGACATACCTTTGATGGATATTACCAGAATACTAAGAAAAGAAATTAATATTGAATACAACGGAATCCCCGTGCCTTCTGATCTGCTTTTTAAGCAGGATGTATCCGGCAAAGATTTTCATATATCCGGGGATAAGTGGTTGAAAAGCCGCGAATTCCCTGAGAAATCGATTTTAGGCAGTTATTACTACCACCAATCCTGATGTATGCAGTTGTTGACATAGAAACCACAGGTAGCTATACCGGACGGCATAAAATTACAGAGATTGCCATTTACATCTTTGATGGGCAGGAAATTATAGATGAGTATCAGACACTGGTCAACCCGGAATCAAGCATACCGCCCTATATTTCATCCATGACCGGAATCACAAATAAAATGGTGGAAAAAGCACCTAAATTCTATGAAGTAGCAAAGGATATTCTTCTCAAGCTGGAGGGGCACATATTTGTGGCCCACAATGTGAATTTTGATTATAATTTTATTCGCCAGGAATTTAAATCACTGGGCGGAGATTTTCAGTCTAAAAAGCTTTGTACAGTCAGGCTGGCAAGGAAAATCATTCCAGGGCTTCCCTCCTACAGCCTGGGTAATCTGGCAAAACACCTGGGGATAGAGATCAATGGTCGCCACAGGGCTTTTGGAGATGCCAGGGCTACGGTAAAGGTGCTTCAGCATCTATTAGATAATGATTCGGGTGGTCATGTTGAGAAAGCTTTAAAAAAGAATTCCTTTGAAGCTACGTTACCTCCAAACCTGACCAAGGACCAGTTCCTCAATTTACCGGAAAAAACGGGCGTATATTATTTCTATGACCACAAGGGAAAGGTTATATACGTCGGAAAGGCCAAGAATATCAAAAGCAGGATAAAGAGTCATTTCTCTGCCGGATCAGAGACCACCCAGAAACAAAACCTTTTCAGGGATATCGTTGATATCAGCTATGACCTATGCGGTAATGAACTCATTGCTCTATTGTTTGAAGCCCATGAGATAAAACGACTCTGGCCTCCTTACAACCGGGCACAAAAACGGGTATCCTGGAATTATGGAATTTACACGTATGAAGATCAACAGGGATATAAAAGGTTTTCCATCAGTAAGATCAACAAATCCGGGGAAGCCCTTATGGTATTTAAAAACCAGATGGAAGCAAGATCATTCCTGAATAAACTGGTCCAGGATCACAATCTTTGTTCAAAGCTATCCGGTCTGCAGAAATCGCCAACATCATGTTTTGATTACCAGATCAAGAAATGCAACGGGGCCTGTATAGGCAAGGAGAAAGCCGGCAGCTACAACAAAAGATACAACCAGGCCATAAGTGCTTATCAGAAAAACAATGATTCAATAGCCATCATCGGTCAGGGGCGGAAAGAGGAAGAATCATCCGTGGTATGGATAGAGCATGGCGCGTATCATGGCTTCGGGTATTTCGATAATTCAGAGGACCTTGGAAATGTATTTCAGCTGAAATCCTTTATCAAATCCTATGATGATGACCAGGACATCCAACGTATCATCCAGATGTACCTTCGTAATAATAAAGATTACCGGATAGTTCCGATTGAATAAATCTTCTCTTTTATATTCACAATATATTTCCTTATTTTTGATCTGTAGCATCTATTTTTTTAACCATGAGAACAATCACTTTTTTATTCCTTTTGCTTTTTTCCGTTTTGAATTGCACAAATAAAACAGAAAGTATTAAAGAGGTTACCAATTATGAAAAACTCAAATCAATAGACCTTCCCGAAAAACCAAATATCCTTTGGATCACTTGTGAGGACCAGATGCCTACCCTGGGAAGCTTTGGAGACCCGGTAGCCGTCACACCCAACCTGGATAAACTGGCAGGGGAAGGAGTCCGGTTCACCAATACTTTTTCAACTGCCGGGGTATGTGCGCCGAGTCGTGCAACACTCATTACCGGAATGTATCAGAACAGCATTGGCACACATCATATGCGTACCCTGGGATCATCGGAATTCAGGCCGGTACCTACCTATTCAGCGGTAATCCCGGAATATGTGAAATGCTATTCTGAATACCTCAGGATGGAAGGGTATTACTGCACAAATAACGTCAAACAGGATTACCAGTTTATACCCCCGGTAACGGCCTGGGATGAAAGCAGCAATAAGGCACATTGGAAAAACCGCGACCAAAGCCAACCCTTTTTTGCTATATTCAATATTACGATTTGTCATGAATCGGGCATGTGGCGTAATAAGGATCACCCACTAAGGGTTGATCCGGCTGATGTGGAGGTGCCCCCGTATTACCCGGATAATGAAGTGGTTCGTAAAGAACTGGCCAGGAACTATTCCAATCTGTACGAAATGGATTCCATAGCGGGTGTTTTTCTGGATGAACTGGAGGCTGAAGGATTGCTGGAAAACACAATTGTATTTTTCTACAGTGACCACGGCGGTCCCCTGCCCAGGCAAAAGCGGGAGATTTATGACACCGGATTAAAGGTCCCTATGATCATTCGGTTCCCCAATAAACAAATGGCCGGAGAAATAGTCGATGAAATGGTCAGTTTCGTCGATTTTGCACCTACATTATTATCACTTGCCAATATCAATATACCGGACTATATGCAGGGACAGGCGTTTTTAGGTAATCAACAGGCATCACCCAGGAAATACATATATGCAGCCAGGGATCGTCTCGATGATGAATACGATATGGTAAGAGGAATACGTGATAAGCACTTCAAGTTCTTCAGGAATTACCAGCCTGAAAAACCATATATTATGGATATCGAATACCGGATGCAGATGGACCTGATGAATGAGCTGATCCGTGCCCACGAAGCTGGTGAATTGAATGAAGTACAGGAACTCTGGTTCGCCCAATCAAAACCTGAAGAAGAGCTTTATGATCTTGATTCGGACCCCCATGAATTAAATAACCTGATTGATGACCCGGAATATAAGGAAAAGGCGGATGAGCTGCGTACTGAACTTAAAAGATGGATGGACGAGGTCGGCGACAAGGGGTTCATCCCAGAGGAAGAAATGATCTCCCAGATGTGGGGTGGCCAGGATACTCCACCGGCAACTGAACCCCCTGAGCTATCAATATCAGAAGACAAAGTAAGCCTTGATTGCAAAACACCGGGCGCATCCATCGGATATAAGATCTATCTGAAGGATGAAGAACCTGAAACCTGGCAGGTTTATACAGAACCGTTCAATATAAAAGAAATAGAAATACTGAAATACCAGGCACACCGTATTGGCTATGAACCCAGTGAAATTCAGGAATATCAAATATCAAAGAAATAGATCATGGAAGAAAACCAAAAAAACCAGTCCAGGAGGGCGTTTATTACCAAAACTTCAATTATTGCCGGGGGCGTCTCACTCAGCCCTGAATTATTCAGTGCGGTTCCGCTGAAGAATCCCCTTGGAAATAAAAACGATAAAATAAGAATGGGCTTTATCGGCCTTGGAAACAGGGGAACGCAATTGTTAGAACGATTCATGGCGAATGAAGACGTTGAAATAACAGCTTTTTGCGATGCATATGAACCCTATATGGACCGGGATTACAGCAAAGTTGACGACAGGTGGAAAGCCATTGGAATGATCCCGAAGATGGGGGAGAAATTTGATAGCAATGTGAAGAAGTATACAGACTTCAGGAAACTGCTGGAGGATAAAAATGTGGATGCTGTATGTATTTCAACTCCCGACCACTGGCATGCCCTGCAAACGATAGCTGCCCTGGAGGCTGGAAAAGATGTTTATGTCGAAAAGCCTCTTACCATAAATATCAGCGAAGGGCGGGCTATGGTCAATGCACAAAATAAAACTGACCGGGTTGTAGCGGTGGGATTAAACAGGCGTGGATCTTCGATATATCAGAATCTTTCAAAAGAGCTTCTGGCAGGGAAGATCGGTAAAATTACCGTGGCAAGTGCTATGCGTGTAAGTAATATGGCTCCTGATGGAATAGGTAACTTTGAACCTGCTGATCCACCTCCAGGATTTAACTGGGATATGTGGCTCGGTCCCCGGGCGAAAATTCCGTACCAGTTTAATATTGCACCTTACAAATTCAGATGGTGGAGCAATTATTCTTCCCAGATGGGAAACTGGGGTGTTCATTATATGGATGTTATCCGTTGGATGATGGGTGAAAGAGCACCATCAGCTGTCAGCGCTGTCGGCGGAAAATATGTCTTAAAGCATGATGGCGACATACCTGATACGATGGAAGTCCTGTTTGAATTTGCCTCCGGAGCTATCGTAAAATTCAGTATCCATGAAGCTTGCGGTGGTGGGAATATTCCTGTTGGGGAAATTGAGCTAAAAGGTACCCTGGGAAATATTGGCATCAACCAGAACAGGTATCAGGTTATTCCGAGCCGTCCGGGTCAATTCCAGACCTGGAAAAAATTGGTGGACTCCGAGGATTATCACATTGAATCGGATAAAAAATATGGTGATCTGAATATTAGCGAGGATTCTACAGCGAATTTGATCCGAAACTTCCTGGATTGTGTTAAAACAAGGGAAGAACCCTGGTGCCCATTGGAAGAAGGCCACCGGTCCACTTCCTTCGCTCACCTGGCGAACATGTCTTTAAAGCTCGGATCAAGACTGGAATGGGATGCTGATAAGGAAATGGTCACGAATCTGGACAAGGCAAATGACCTGATGTCATATGAATACCGGGATCCATGGAAACTATAGATTCAGGCACAAAATCTTTAAATGAGTATTTATGAAAAGAAAACGAAGGGACTTTATTAAAAAAATCTCTGGAATAGGTCTTGGCATGACCGGCTTGCCCTATGCTGGCGTGGCAAGATCAAATGAAAAAAAGAAAAGATCCAAATCCAGTAAAATTGAAGAGATCTGTGTCTTCTCCAAGCACCTGCAATTTCTTGATTACAATCAAATGGCCGAGACGGCTGCTGAAATTGGGTTTGACGGGGTAGATCTGGCGGTCAGGCCGGGAGGGCATGTATTACCGGAGAATGTAGCCCGTGATCTTCCTATTGCTGTAAAAGCGATAAAAAGCGCAGGGCTCAAAGCCCCGATGATGACCACGGCCATAACAAGTGCAAGTGATTTTGATTCCCAGGCCGTTCTGGGAATCGCGGCCAATGAAGGCATCAAGTTATACCGCATGGGCTATATGGAGTATGATTTTGAAAAAGGGATCGACAAGACTTTAGATGACAAAAAGTTTACTATCGATAAACTGGTGGAATTAAACGAATTTTTTGGCATCATAGGCAACTATCAGAATCATGACGGGACTAATATTGGAGCTGCCATATGGGATCTCTGGACCTTGTTCAAAAATCATGATCCCGATTGGATTGGGGTGCAATATGATATCAGGCATAATATCGTGGAAGGAGCCCGGTCCTGGCCTGTAGACCTTCAACTGGTATCTCCGTATATACACTCCCTGGTGATTAAAGATTTCAAATGGGGTATAGTAGATGGCAGATGGAGAATTATCAATACGCCCATAGGGGAAGGCATGGTTGACTTCCCGAAGTTCTTTAATATGCTGAAAGAAATGAAGATCGGAGGCCCTATATCCATGCACTTTGAATACCCGCTTACGGACAAACCAGAAGAGGACATGGATCCTGAAGAAGCAAAACGAGCCGTATCTGTACATATGAAAAAAGATCTGGAAATGCTGAAAAAGTATTTGTCTGAAGCTGATCTATACTAATTAATGTATGAAAAGAAGAAAATTCATTAAAAACTCCTTATTGACTGGCGGAATGGCCTTATCCCACAAAACCATGACCAATTCCATTTCATCTATATCAGGAAATTCAGACAAACAGATCTCAATAAAAGAAGCGAGATCTAATTTTGAACGGGAACCCTTGATCAGGCCATTCGGTTTCAAGGGTGGATATATGACGGAAATATGGCAGACGGCATCCATGCTTGAATCAACCTCAGGATCCAGAAAAGTCGGACTTTGCTCGCAAAGCGTACTTTGGTCGGATGCCAGTGTTTTTGCTGCACATTCAGAAAGCGGGGGTAATGCCCTGATGTACGCTATGACTGAATATGCACTCACCTTGCTAAAAGGCAGGTCATTTAATAATCCCATAGATCTTCTGGATGAAATTCTGAAGCCTGTTTTCGACTATGGGAAGAAAATAACGAATAATAATAAACTCCGTGAAACCTTTGCATTAAATGCCCTGGTAAGCGTTGACAATGCTGCCTGGTTGCTGTTCGCAGAGGAAAACAACATCGATTCCTTTGATGATATGATCCCGGAGGAATATAAAGAGACTTTATCACACCATCATGATAAAGTGGCCAGTATCCCGCTGATGGCATACACCATACCGATCAATGAAATCAGTGGGGCCGTTGATGATGGTTATTTCTTTATGAAAGTAAAGATCGGGCAGCCGGGCACGCAGGAAGAAATGTTGGAAAAGGATAAGAACAGGCTTAGTGAAATTCATAAGGCCATTGGGCATGTCACCACCGAACATACTGAAAATGGGAAAATACCCTATTATTTTGATGCCAATGGTCGATATGAGAAAAAAGAAACCCTGCTGAAACTCCTTGATCATGCCGATAAGATAAAGGCCCTGGACCAGATTGCTGTTATTGAAGAACCATTCCCGGAGGACAGGGAAATACCTGTCGGGGATATCGGATTACGTATTGCCGCGGATGAGAGTGCACATACTGACAAGGATGCCATTAAAAGAATTGAAATGGGGTACAATGCGATTGCTCTTAAAGCGATAGCAAAAACACTAAGCATGACTTTGAAAATTGCCAGGGTTGCCCATGAAAAAAATGTCCCTTGCTTTTGCGCAGATCTTACGGTAAGTCCAATTCTGGTTGAATGGAATAAAGCAGTTGCTGCCAGACTTGCTCCTTTCCCCGGATTAAATATGGGACTATTAGAGACTAATGGTCATCAGAATTACAAGAACTGGGATGAGATGATATCTTATCACCCTTTCCCGGATGCCAGCTGGAGAAAAACCAGGGAAGGATTATTTTTCCTTGATCAGGATTATTATCAAAAAAGCGGTGGTATTTTTAAGGATTCAATTCACTATATGAATTTGTTTCAGTATAAATAAAGGATTAATGGCAAACATACTGGTCACCGGATCAAACGGACAGCTAGGATCAGAATTTCGAAAATTATCAGAAAAAAGTGGTCACAAATTTATTTTCACAGATATAGATGAACTGGACCTTACAAACAGCCGGGAAATAGAACGCTTCTTCGAAAATAAGGATATTTCCTTCTGCATAAACTGCGCTGCATATACTGCGGTCGACAAAGCTGAATCTGAGATCGAAAACGCCATTGCTGTTAATGTTACTGCCGTACGCAATCTGGCAGAAGTCTGTAATAGTCATCAAACAGTGTTTATTCACATTTCAACTGATTTTGTATTTGATGGAAGTAATTGCCAGCCTTACATAGAAACCGATAAGGCGAGGCCGATCAATGTTTACGGGCAATCGAAATATGAAGGGGAACACCAGGCTTTAAAGGAAAATGCCAGGACAATCATTATAAGGACCGCCTGGTTATACTCATCCTTTGGAAATAACTTTGTTAAAACGATGATTAGGGCTGGTGAGAAAAATGACAGCCTGAATGTCGTTTTCGATCAGGCAGGAACCCCAACCTACGCTTTGGATCTGGCAGAGGCAGTTTTAATAATTATAGAGGAAATTCAGACTAAAAAAATAAATAGAGCCGAATATTTCGGGATTTTCCATTTCAGCAATGAAGGTATTGCATCCTGGTATGATTTTGCTATTGAGATTTTCAGAATATCCGGGATCAATTGCAAGGTTAATCCAATTCTCACAAAGGATTATCCCACACCATCGAAAAGACCCCATTTCAGTGTCCTTGATAAATCAAAAATAAAATCGACATACGGTTTAACCATCCCCTACTGGAAAGACAGTTTGATCAGATGTATTAAAGAGATAGAACATCAGGCATAAGGTCTCGCGAGAAGAGAATAATTAACAGGCGGTTTATTTATTGGCAAGAAAAAGGTGAATAATGCTAGAAAAATGTGAATATTCCCTGTTAATTTAGCCTTAACGTGGAGAGGACAATTGGAGAACAAGCAATTCCTGATAGACAACCAGGGCAGGCTTGCTAAGCCCTGCAGTATCATATTATTTAATTATCTTCACAATCGAATTTTTAACAGATACCAATATGCACGACTGGAGATCCGCGAAACTGACTGAAGACTACCTGGAAGGCGTTCGTGGCGGCATACCACTTGCCGAAACACAAATAGAAGTCATCATACGAATAATCAAATCATGGATTCCTAACATGAAGACATTCCTTGACCTGGGGTGTGGAGATGGTGTGTTAGGCCGGCAGCTTTTAGTGGAATGGCCTGAAGCCAAGGGTATATTTATGGATTTTTCTGAACCAATGATTTCCTCTGTGAAAGAGAAATGCAGGCCTTACAGAGACAGGAGTACGATCATTCTACAGGATTATGGTGAACCTGCATGGGTGGAAAGCCTAAAAGAAAGAACACCGGTTGATGTTGTCATCTCAGGTTATTCAATTCATCATCAGGATGACGAGAAGAAATACAGCATATATCGGGATATATTCAGTATATTAAAACCGGGCGGTGTATTTCTGAACCTCGAACACGTTGCTTCTCCAAGTCCGAATATAGAAAGGCTGTTTGATGAGACTTTTGTGGATGGTTTATATGCCTACCATGTCAGAACAGGGGGTAAAGAATCAAAACAGGACATAGCTCACAAATTTTACAACCGGGAAGATAAAGTGCTTAATAAATTAACCATGGTTGAAAAACAGGTTGATTGGCTCCGTGATATAGGTTTTGTTAATTCGGATTGTTTTTTTAAACTTTTTGAACTCGCCCTGTTTGGAGGACAAAAGCCCCTGTAGAAAGTTTCAGGTCGGTACATTAAGCACGCATCCCCATTCCCCTTGGGCTCCTCGAGGATTTCTTTTTAAAAAAGGTATCCTGGATTTCAGCCCTTTTGTATTTTAATCTCTGACCAGGAAGAATTGGACCCGTCTTCGTGCTATTCCTGCCTCGAGGTTCATTACATCATATATATCAGCAAAATGCTTTTTATCCATGATCATCATTCTCTCTTCAGTAACTCCACGTTTAGTCAAATAATCTTTAACCGCCCTGGCCCTCTTCTCGGAAAGATTTAATCGCAGATTCTCAGATTTGAGATCCTCAAATCCAACGATGACCAGTTTTAGCTGGGTCTTCTTAAGGTATTCAACCAGGATGTCAATTTTATCTGCCGAGTATTGAGTGAGCGGAATCGTATGGTTAACATCAAAATGAGCAGAAACGGGTAGTTTTTCCCATACGATAAGGTTACTCAGATAACCTTCTTTGGGAGAGAGTTCTATTCCATTTTCATAGATCAGCTGCCTGTATTTTACTGAGGTGTACCTTAGATCAAAAGCATCAACAAAGAACATATTCACCCTGCGGTTAAGAAACCTGCCCAACACACTTTTATTATTCCAGATTGGAATTGTTTCACCATACCCTTTACTATGCAGTCGGGTGCCTTCAATTCCTTTCTTGCTCAGATAATACTTTACAACCCCGGCCCTTCTGTTTGATAATTTATCATTGTAACTGTCCGGACCAATATAATCGGTATGACCGGAGATGAATATCTTTACATGTTTAACGTCGAAGAGAAAATCTACAAGCTCGTCCAACCCGGGCTTGTAACGCGGTTTCAATTCATAGGAGTCAAAGTCAAAATTAATGGTTGGGATTATTACCTTACCCTTTGTATCTATTCTGGATAAAAATATAACCCCTTCTTCTCTTTCCATAACAGATCTGAGCCTGCGGTCATCCCCTGAACTGGCTAGTGAAGCGATCAGTCTCTCCAGATAATCATAATCCCTTACTTCATCTTCCAAATAAAATTTATTGTCGTACTTGACGCCGTTCTGGCTTGGATCAGTTATTACAGAAGACGTCATATCCCTGGGTTTCCGGCTTCGATCCCCTCTGGCCCTTGTATTCCCTGAAATAACCTGATCTGAAGATTGGTTCGCATTATCCACATTTGTCATGGTCTCGGAATCTGAACCTGCAGTTAATGCTGATGTGCTTTCAGACCTTCTTCTCTGAACGGCATCCACAAACTCAGTAGAATCCACTATAGAAATGATCTCGTCTTTATTGGGGACAATATCCAGAACATATTCAAATATATCAGCCCGATAAGGTATAATTATATTTTTTTCCTTGAAGCGATAACCTTCAGCCTCGATGCCGAGCTTATAATTCTTCTCAAACTCCATAGTCGTATTATATTTTCCATCGGGGAAATCTTCACTCTTAAGGAATTTGGATTCGCCAGTCCTAACATCTGTGATCCTGAGATTTGCCTCAATAGCTTGATTGATATTGGGATCAATCAAATTAAATTTCATTATGAAGTTTGTGGATACCGATCCTGGCCTGACAATCATATATATATCCTTTTCACCATAAGAATCATTCCTGTATGATGCGAAAAATCCTTTTGCTCCGTTAGCATGCAGTGTAAAGTATATGTCATCATCAGGTGTATTTATGGGATATCCGATATTCCTGGGCTCGGTCCAGCTTTCTATTTCCTCCAGATATACTGAAGAATATATATCATACCCACCAAGACCGACATGACCCCTTGAGCTATAAAAAAGGGTGCGGCCGTCGATATGTATTTGAGGTGCATCTTCGTCAAAGGGAGAGTTAATTACCTCTCCGAGGTTTTCTATATTCCCATACTTGCCATTATCTAATAGTTCAGCTTTGTAGATATCAGATCCTCCATACCCACCTGGTTTATCACTTGTAAAGTATATGTATTTTTCATCCGGTGTAAAACTGGCACTCGACTCCCAATTGGACGTATTTATTCCTGGTATGGGTTCCGGATCCGACCATTTCCCATCTTCCAGCTCACTTATATAGAGGTCTCCCCCATTATCAGATTTATATAATATGAGCTTCGAACCATCCGGGCTTAAACCAACGCAGGCATCATGACCCGGTGTATTAAATTTCAGATCATTATCTGGTTCACTCCAGGTCCCATCTCTGTTAAGGTTTGAGATGTACACATCTTCCATAAATAATCCTGATGGGTCTATGCTTTTACCAGTAGTATTTGGCCTTCTGGAGGTGAAGATGATCATGTCCTCATTTGCATTCATTAACGGAACGTATTCAGGGAAAGGACTGTTTATAGGTGTGCCAAAATTGTCAATAGGTGTAATAACAGGTTCCTTAATATACTGTTCAGCAAGCTTACAATCCTGAATGTACTTTTCTATCTCGAGCCTTTCCTTTTTGTCAAACCTATTGAAGGAGTCAGGTGCTTTTAAAGCGATATCATAATAATGAACGGCTGAATCAAATCTCAGATTGAAATGATAGGCACGTGCCAGGTAAAAATCAAGATTTGGATCTGTCTTCCCATTCTGTATGGCATCCAGGAAGTAGTCAAGACTTTTCGCTTTATCAATACTGTGGTAATAAATGATGCCGATCCTGAACTGATATTCGGGATTGTTTGGAGATAGCGAATCCAGAAGCAAATAGGTATCTAATGCCTCACCGTATAATTCTGATTCATACATTTGGTTGGCCGCAGTCTCCAACCGGGCAACCTGACGCTCCTTTTTTTTCTGGGCTTTAAGAGTAGTGCTTAAAAATAGGGCAAAAAAAAGAACGTAAAAAAAGCCCACCCTTGAAATCATAGGCAATTTTTATTTCAAATATATAATCATTCTTTATAGATGCAAGTGGAATTAATATTATTATTCCTGGAAAAAAGCAGAATTAAAAAACTTATATCCTAAAGGGATGAATATAAAGCACTTATCTGTTTTTAAATGTTTGCAAATGGAAGTTAATGTTTAAAATACGATTAGGAATCCCCTGTATATTATCTTTAGTAAAGTCATCAGGATTCGGCCGGTCTTGAATACACACATTTAAAAACAAAACAAAACCTTTATGAGAAATTTGAAAAACATGGTCCGGCTTATTGGAAATGTAGGCATGGATCCCGAATTAAAAACGCTGACCAACGGAAATACCGTGGCCCGATTCTCACTGGCTACTTCCGAAGGGTATATTAACAAAGAAGGTGAGAAAGTCATTGATACGCAATGGCACCGGATTGTGGCCTGGGGTAAAACAGCCCAACTCGTAGAAAAGATCTGTAGAAAAGGAAACAGGATTGCCGTTGATGGGAAACTCACCAACCGATCCTATGAGGATGACCAGGGAGAGAAAAAATACATAACGGAGATTATTGCCAATGAATTGATGATAATTAATTCACAGGTAAACAAAGCATCTTCATGAACCTGTCTTTTTAAATAGGAATAAAATCAGTATTTGATCCCGAAAGTCCGTATGTATGTTTAGCCTGATATTAAGTTTTATTCCTGCCGCTTTCAGGAAAAACATACCCGTGAAACATAGGAGGGATCAAATATTGATCTAGGCTCTGAGTTTATCAAGGATCCTGTTCAATTCGACGGCTTCTTCAATTTCAAGGTTGGAAAAAAGGTTATCAATCTCTAATGCCCTGAGGTCAATTTGTCTTAATAATTCAAGGCCCTTGTCTGATATGGTAACATCCACCAGGCGCTTATCAGATTCACATGTATTTTTTTCTACCAGCTTTTTGGAAGAAAGCCTGTCAACAATTCTTGATGCATCGCTGTTTTTATCAAGCATTCTTGATTTGATCTCAGAGGTACTTATGGCATCGGGATGTTGCCCCTTCAGGATCCTGAGTACGTTGTACTGCTGCGGGGTTATCTTGTATTCAGAGAAAAAATTTTTCTGCTTATTATGTAGCCAGCCATAGGTATATATCAGGTTTATGGCTGATTTTTGATATTCATTTCTGAATTTTTTCTGCTTTATTTCTTCTTCAATTCTCATAATAAATAAACTCCGGCTGACATTCAATTTAAATACCAGCCAGAGTTAAAATTGCATAATTATGCCTGTTTTTGCAACTCTACATTACAAACAATATTTATTTTTTCGTCAACGACTGCACCGCCAGCTTCCATCAAAGCATTCCACTTCAAGCCATAATCGAAACGGTTGATAGATCCTGTGATTTTGAATCCTGCCTTGGTATTCCCCCACGGATCCGTTACGGTACCATTGTATTGAACCTCAAAAGCAATCGGCTTGGTCACATCCCTGATGGTCATCTCACCCTTTAGGACATATCCTGATCCATTTTTAACCAATTTACCGTTGACTTTCAATTCCGGATATTCAGCTGCGTTGAAGAAGTCATCAGATTTGAGGTGACCGTCGCGCTGTTCATTGTCGGTGTTTATTGATTCAACAAGCGCGCTGAACTGAATATCACTTCCATCAAAATCATCTCCGGATTTTTTTAATTCACCATCAAAATCCTTGAACTTTCCTCCTACTTCACTGATGACTAGGTGCTTTACACTAAATAGAATCTCAGTATGTGATTTGTCCAGGGTCCATGTATCCTGACCGAATAAAAGGTTTCCACTTAAAAGTAGACCAGTAATTAATAGTTTCGTTTTCATAATGTTAAATTTTAGATGTTTTTGTTAATTAATTTCGTTTTCAATAATCAATAACGATGTTTAAACATTAATGTTTCAACATTGATTAATTTTTTTACAAGTTTTTTAATCTTTAATGGACCGGGAATCTTATCTAATCAAAAACAGGCCCAAAATAAAACAGGCCCAAAATATTGATTTGGTGAGTTGATACCTGAGGGAAGCAATACTGCATCAGAATTGTAATACAAGATGATATGGCACAATAGATGTCATTTCTTTGACCAAACATGTATTGAAAAAAGTGGATTAACCGACACACTTGCCTGCCCAGGGATTTAATCCATACGAGAAAAGGAGTTAAATTGACCGCATTTGGCTCTATTGCATTTCGCCAATAAAAAGATTTTTATATTTCAGGAGTGCCTCCAGCAAATAATAATCACCGTAAATTATCGGAACTCCAACCTCGGAATCTGCGGGGATGCTTCCAATACCCTGATTTAATACAAAATTTTCGTATTCATTTTGATTGGTTATATATCCCTGTGTTACCATGGTGTGAATAATATTTTTTGCAACGTTCACATACTGCTCGGGTTGTTTTACTTCGGAAAAGGAAGATAATTCGATAAGCGCCGATGCTAATATGGCAGCAGCAGTTGCATCGCGATACGTATCTGGAATATCTGGAGAGAGAAAATCCCAATATGGAATACAATCCTCCGGAAAATTTTCATGTCCTAAAATATAGGAAGCGATACGAATTGACTGATCCAGGTATACGCGGTCCCTTGTTTCTCTGAAGGCCACTACAAATCCATACAATCCCCAGGATTGCCCCCTCGCCCATGCTGTACTGTCTGAATATCCCTGAAAGGATCCTCTATACTTGGGCAGAAAGGTTCTCTGATCATAATCAATCACCTGGAAGGCACTAAAATCATTCCTGAATTGCTTTTCCATCGTATTAATGGCATGTTTGTTCGCTATATGAAAATATTTTTCATTATTGTTCAATTTCCAGGCCTTATATAATATTTCCAGATTGACCATATTATCTATCAATACCGGATATTCAAAATTATCAATTTCATCCAGGGATTTAATGCATCCGATTTCATCAACATAACGGGATGCCAGAGATTCAGCGGCTTTATTCAAAACTTCTTTATAGGACTCATCCCTGGTTATACGATAACCCTGCCCGAAACTGCTGTTAATGATGAACCCAACATCGTGGGTTGAAGTATTATGACTCTGGTCCTTTAAGGCATAGGTCCATGATTGAGCTGCATGGAGGAAATCAATATCTCCTGAATATTCATACAAATACCATAATATGCCAGGAAAAAATCCGCTGGTCCAATCTTCAGATGTAACCATATGAAGTTGATCATTTTCGAAACTTCTTGGAAATAAACTGGAATCCGAATGGGAATCAATGAATGTTTTATATTTGGATAAATATAACTCCAGCAATGTATCAATCCCGAAATGTTCTGGACTTCGCGTCTCTTCAAAAGTAACCTCGCGGGTATTCCGGCAGTTCAAAAGAAATAAACTACCTATAAATATTAAAATGAAGTAAGATTTGACCTTGTTCAATTTTTCCATTCGAATGACTCATGCTAAAATACCCAAAATATAATATTGGAATATATATTTTTATTCAATTGTGACAATATTGCATATTATCCAAAAGGTATTATGAATCCACCAGCTTAAACGATCCGCGATCTGAGTTGAAATGTTTCCTGTATTTTACAACAGGAACTTTTATAAGAATAAATGAATCATATTGGTTTTGTATAATGAGAGTTATCGGATCTGCCTGAATTTTGATGATTTATTTTATTAGACAGACCGGTCGGTCTAAATTGTAATTCTTAGAGGATTTGATTTCTTGTGTAACCCCTCAGCGGCTGAAAATGTATTTAAAATATATTTTATTAAGGATTCGAACCAAAATATTATAATTTTACAGTTATGAACCGAAAATTATTTATACCGGGCTTTATTCTGATATGGTGCCTTGCTCTAGCATCGAATACCCTCAGTCAGACCAATATCCAATCCAGTACTGTTAAAGAAATGGACGCGAAATTGGATAATATAATGATACTTCACCTTGGAGAGATCTATGATACACGCAAAACGGTTGAGGGTGAGATAACTTTCTGGTTAAGCAAATATAAATTCTCGGCTTCCCCGTCAAACCGGTATTTTGATCATCAACGTATCCCAACCAAGGATCAGATCATAAAAGTATTAAAGGAAAATGGCTTTGATGGGATATTAACTACTGTATTCACCAATATTGAGACTAAAGAAAGATTTGAAAACCCACAAGCTGCCTATAACCTTACCCCCACTTCCCCTACTATTTTTAATTTTCTGGATTCCTACCAGAATAAATACAGCACGGGTTACACGATTCAGGAGAAAGCCTTTATAGTCGACTCGAAACTATTTAAAACAAGTGATCAAAAGGTTTTATATGAGGCCTCAACAGAAACATACCAACCACAATCATTAGATGCAGCCGTTGAGAATTTTTCCAAATCGATTGCCAAAGAATTGAAAAAAAGCAAAGTGTTGCAAAAGAAGTAGATTGAATTTTTTACTTATCTAATAAACTAATTCAATACTGAAACGACTAATCATGCCTCAGAGCTTTTACAGGATCAATGCTAGCTGCCCTGATGGCTGGATACAGACCTGCCAGTAAACTTAAAACTATGGAAAAAGCTATGGATCCCAGGATCAACCATATTGGAAAGTAAAAGAAATCCACCGGAGGCTCACCCGCCGGCATGAACTGAGAATTAGCAATTTGATTGGCAACACGTGTTACGATCCATCCCAGTATCAATCCGAATATGGCCCCTACAAATCCTATTGATCCCGCTTCAACAAAAAATATCCATTTGATCTGATTTTCACTGCCTCCAATAGCTTTCATAATGCCAATTTCCCTTGTTCGCTCCAGGATGGACATGATCATAGTATTGACTATTCCTAATCCGGCCACCACCAACGCAATGGTTCCAATGGCTCCAAGTATTCCATCAAGGATGAGGAAGCCTCTTCTGACCTCTTTTAATTGATCCGATAAGGCGAACACATTTAATCCCATTTCATCCTTTAGGATCTTGACCACCGAATCCATATATGAAGGATCTTCCAACCTGACATAAATGGCACTATATCCGTCATCCTTAGAGTTTCCGCCTATAACATCCCAGATATTTGTAAATCCGAGCCGTGGCACTTTATTGGCAGTTTTATACGGGACAAATAAACTGCCTTTTACACTTTGGTTTTCAAACTGTGACTTTTTTTTGATGACTCCCCCCAATATAAAGGTGGTGGTTTTTTCCTTAAAGGGAACCGACCGGTCCCCTGATAACATCTGCATGGGATTAAGGGCCAGTTTGGAATAATCCATTACAGCTGTTATAATTTGAATTGGCTTGCCTATCAAAGAGTCCGGAGGAACGACCACGAATTCCTGGTCATTCTCATGGAATTTAAATTCCACAGGTTCATCAGCGTTCGCTACCACAATCTTCATTCCCTTGAGTGTTTCCCATCGGGCAACCACAACAGCTGATGAATCATTATCGAAAAAAGATCCGTAGGTAATATCGTTAAATGGGGGATAATCCGCCAGGCTTTTTGGGATACCCGCAGCTGTTACTTCCATTTCCTTATCCAGAACTTTAAGTTTAGCCCTGAAAGTTAACTCCGGAAAGGCGATATCGACACCCTCAACTTCATTGACCAAAGCCAATATTGAATCGTTCAATGTAACAACCGCCTGGTCCATCCGGCCAGTTAATGAACTGACATCACCTTCTGCAATACGCTCAAGGTCAATTTTCCTCGCCGTTACGGTAAGGCTGTTGAAAAGGTCATTATTCCTGAATGCTTCTGTGATGTTCCTCTCCATACCTGTTCCAAAGGAGATCATGGAGGTTAACGCTCCTATCCCTATCACAACCCCTAAAGTAGTGAGGGTCGTACGCAATTTTGTCCGCCACAAATTAGCGAATCCCAATTCGATCATATCACTGATCTTCACTTCTCCGATTTATTTTTTGGTCTTTTATTATTTTTCCATCCAACAGGTAAATCATCCTGTCAGAGATCTTTTCAGCAGTTCCCTGGTCGTGGGTCACAAGAAGAATGGTCTTGCCCTGCTCCTTATTCAATCTTACCAGTAGATCCATTATTTCATTTGCTGTTATGCTGTCAAGGTTTCCGGTAGGCTCATCCGCAAGGATTATTTCCGGTTCATTTGCCAGGGCCCTTGCAATGGCGACCCGTTGAATTTCACCGCCGGAAAGTTCGTCAGGTTTGTGATATATCCTTTCTGAAAGACCAACACTTGTCAGCAAGTCTTTAGCCCTGGCCTTCCTTTGGTTCTTCGGGCAACCACCAAAAACCAATGCCAGCACAACATTATCCAGTGCATTCCTTGTGAAGATCATATTAAATGACTGGAATATCATCCCAACGTGGAAGCGTCTGTGGGTTGCCAGTTCAGTTCGGTTCCAATCGGAAATCCTCTTTCCATCATATACGATCTGTCCTTCAGAAGCAGTATCCAACCCACCAATTAAATTAAGCAATGTTGATTTACCTGAGCCGGATCGCCCGACTATTGATACTATCTCCCCTTTATCAACCAGGAAACTGACGTTATCCACGGCACTAATGGAGATATCACCTTTGACGTAAGATTTTACTAGTCCGGTTACTTCTAAAATAGGCAAAACACAATGCTTTTATACTATTTCAAATTATTAGTCTGAAATTATTTTTAAAAATAAAACCCTGTAAAATATCAAAATAATTATATGACCGGCAGTATGTTTCCACCAAAAACATAATATATCACCCAAGTCAATTGTAACTTTAATAAAAAAGTATTAATCTGAACCATTAATTCGTTTAGATCTTGAAAGGGAGAATAACCATTAGATCCGCCAATCAGCAGGATACAGAGAAGATGCTGGCGATATATGCACCGTATATTCTTGACTCGACCGTATCCTTTGAGACAGAAGTGCCTGGCCTGGAGGAATTTCAACAAAGGGTTATTCACTATCAGGAGAAATTACCCTGGCTGATTTGTGAAATAAACGACGATCTGGCCGGATACGCCTATGCCACCGACCACCGGCAAAGAAAAGCATATGAAGTAACCAAAGAACTTTCAGTATATGTCCATAAAGATTACAGGAAACTCGGGATCGGCAGCGGGTTATATATCGCTTTAATAGAAATACTGAAAGCAATGGGTGTTTCAAACGTACTGGCCGGGATTACATTACCAAATTCAGAAAGTGTGAGCTTCCATGAAAGCATAGGGTTTAAACCTGTTGGCGTGTATCATAATGTGGGCTATAAATTCGGGAAATATCAGGATACGGGCTGGTGGGAACTTTCATTGGGTGTGAGAAATAATAATCCCCTGGAAATACTTGGGATTAACGAAATTCTCAATTCAAAAAGCTGGGAGGATGCTATTCAGGCAGGGGTTTCTAAAATTCGGATTAAAGAATGAATTAAATTAACAGGAATATGAGGATAGCCAATGTCAATTATAGCTGTATTTTGCTGATCTCAATTGTTCTGCTCCTGACAACCAGTACCTGCCGGATGACCGACAATACGGACCGGGACCAGGATAACTCCAGGGGATTTATCGCTGAGAAGGCTATGGTTGTATCAGCCCATCCCCTGGCCTCAGAAGTAGGAGTGGATATATTGAAAAAAGGTGGAAACGCAATTGATGCAGCCATTGCCGTTCAATTTGCCCTTTCGGTAGTATACCCTACAGCTGGCAATATTGGAGGAGGCGGTTTTATGGTGATCCGGAAAAACGATGGAAGCATTTTTTCCCTTGACTTCAGGGAAAAGGCCCCCCTTAAAGGCTACCGTGATATGTATCTTGATTCGGAAGGAGAAGTTATAAAAGACCTGAGCCGGAACGGTCACCTAGCATCCGGTGTACCTGGTGTTGTGGATGGGATGGAAAAAGCCTATCAGAAATTCGGTACACTGGCCTGGGAAGATCTTATGCAGCCAGCTATAGACCTGGCAAGATATGGTTTTCCGCTCACGCGCAAGGAGGCTATCGGTTTGAATAATAATCAAAAGGCATTTGCGGAATTAAATACTATCTCCCCGGATTTTGTATTGAGAGAAGAATGGTCTGCAGGCGATACCATTCGGTATTCGGACTTGTCAGAGACACTGACCAGGATAAAAATCAATAAAAGGGCAGGATTCTACGAGGGCCCTACCGCTGACCTGATTGTTTCTGAAATGGAAAGAGGCGGGGGATTGATATCTTATGAGGATCTTAATTCCTATGAGGCTATATGGCGGGATCCCATTGTTGGTCATTACAAGGATTATAAGATCATTTCTATGGGACCTCCTTCAGCGGGGGGCATTTCATTGGTTCAACTTCTTCATATGCTGGAGCCATTCCCAATATCCGAATATGACCTTGATGAAGCGGATTATATTCACTTATTAACTGAGGCAGAAAAAAGAGTTTATGCTGACAGGGCAAAATACCTGGGTGATATGGATTTTTATGATGTGCCCTTGAAACAATTGCTGAACAGGATCTATAATGAGAAAAGAATGGAGGACTTCGATCCCGAATATGCAAAACCATCAGATGACATTTTTGCTGGTTCGCCTTTATCCTATGAATCTTCTGAAACAACACATTTTTCAATTATCGATCAATATGGCAATGCTGTAGCTGTTACGACTACCTTAAATGGAGGATATGGGTCAAAGGTTTTTGTCGGCGGTGCCGGTTTTTTACTGAATAATGAGATGGATGATTTCAGTATTAAACCAGGGGCTCCAAATATGTTCGGACTGATAGGTGGAGATGCAAATGCCATAGAGCCTGGAAAACGGATGTTAAGTTCCATGACACCCACTATTGTTGAAAAAAATAATGATCTCTATATGGTGATCGGTTCACCGGGAGGATCTAAGATCATAACCTCTGTCCTGCAGTCCTTTCTGAATGTGGTTGAATTTAGCCAAAGCATGCAGAGAGCGGTCACCTATAAAAGGTTTCATCATCAGTGGAAACCGGATCATATCATGTTTGAAAGTGGCAGGATGGATGACGAGGTAAAGGAAGATTTACTGTTAATGGGACATAAACTTATGATAAGAGGGCCATACAGCCGGGTAGATGCCATCCTGGTACTGGAGGATGGAAGTTTGGAGGGGGGGGCTGATCCCAGAGGAGATGATGCAGCTTCAGGATTCTAAAAAAAAAATAATATGAATAGCAGAAGACAATTTCTAAAAAGCTCTGTAATTGCTGGTATAGGTGTTACAACCTCCAGCATTCAGGCGTCCTGTGGACAATCAAAGAACCACCAGAATGAAGACTTTAAAATTGGCATAATTGGCCTGGACACATCACATAGCCCGGCATTTGCCAAGTACATCAATGATCCTGGTAAGGAAAGCATGCAGGGCATGCAGGTGAGTGCTGCGTATCCTCTGGGAAGCAAAAGGATAGAATCCAGTGCCAAGAGGATCCCGGAGTATACGGAACAGTTTAAATCCATGAACATAAAAATTGAAAATGATCTGGATGCCCTGATTGAGCAATCCGATGGGATACTACTGGAGACTAACGATGGCACTATGCACCTTGAACAAGCCTTAAGGGTTATTGAAGCTGGGAAACCAATTTTCATTGACAAACCCGTTGCAGCCGGGCTGCCCGACGTTATTGAAATATATGAAACCGCCAAAAAGAAAAATGTCCCTATATTCTCTTCATCATCATTGAGATATTTGAAAAAAGCTCAGGATGTCCGGAAAAAGAAAGTTATAGGCGATATCAAAGGCGCGAATACTTACAGTCCGGAGCATCTTGAACCATCACATACTGATTTATTCTGGTATGGCATACACGGCATTGAGATCCTGTATACACTAATGGGCTCTGGATGTCAGAGTCTTAAAAGAATTACTACCGAAAGCACGGATTTTGTCATAGGGAAATGGGATGATGAACGACTTGGGACTTTTCGAGGTGACCTGACCGGTCTGCAACAATACGGCGGCACGGCTTTTGGGACCGAAGGTGTGATGGAAGTAGGTCCATTTGATGGATATGGTGCCCTGATTGAGGAAATCATTAAATTTTTCAGAACAGGAAAATCCCCCATACCGGACGGTGAGACACTTGAATTGTATACCTTCATGGAGTCAGCTGATGTCAGCAAGTCCAGAAATGGCGAGTGGGTTGAATTAAGTGAAGTGTATGAGAAGGCCCAAAAGAGCTAATAGAGCCATCCAATTCAAACGCTAACAATTTATTATCCTAACCCTTATACTTGAGCCAATATCTTTCAATATCTTCCAGGGTCCTGCCCTTTGTTTCTGGCAGCAGCTTCCATCCTATATATATGGTCGGAAGACAGAAAAATGCAAAAATCCAGAAGGTAAGATCGGGGCCCAGGTTATCAAGGGACAAAGGGATCAACTGACCAATAATTGCAGTACCGATCCAGACAGCAATCGTAGCAATAGACATAGCCCTGCCTCTGATTTTCGTAGGATAGATCTCGGACAGGATCACCCATACTACGGGTCCGAGGGAGAAAGCGAAACAGGCAATAAATACCAGGATCAAGCTTAATAAAAGCATGCCTCCCGCATTGCCGGTTGCAAATAGAATTCCAATCAGGATCAATGAGATCAACATCCCTGTCGTACCTGTGATCAATAACCTCCTGCGGCCAAAAATATCTATGGTAAAGATTGCAATCACGGTAAACACAACGTTAATGGTACCAATGATCACCTGGCCGCCAAGTGCTTCGCTCAGTTCAAATCCAGCCTCCTCAAAGATTCTTGGACCATAGTATATTATGGCATCTATTCCGGTAAATTGCTGTAATACAGCCAGGGAAACACCAATAAATACCGCCATTTTTATACCAGGGGCTAAAAGCATTTTCCATGACCCCTCCTCCAGGGCAAGTGTATCTTCGATCTCGGCAATTTCACGATTTGCTTCCTCCATCCCAACAAGCCTGGTCAGTATTTTAGTGGCCTGCATGGATTTTCCTTTAACTACCAACCATCGAGGACTTTTAGGTATGAATAAGATCAATATAAAAAAGCTAATGGCAGGAACAGCTTCCATACCCAGCATTCCCCGCCAGACTTCTTCTTTAAAGACCAAATGTAAGTTGGCCATATTTTCAAAACCCGGAACCTTAGACGAATTCAGTAACCAGACATTTACAAAATATGCTGACAGAATACCAATGGTTATAGCAAACTGGTAAAGTGTTACCAATCTGCCACGCATGGCTGGAGGTGATATTTCTGATATGTAAAGTGGGGATAACATGGAAGCTATACCTACACCTAAGCCACCCACCAACCTGTAGATGACCAGAGTAGTAAAAGACAATGATATGGCACATCCAATGGCTGAAATAGAGAACAAAGCACCAGTCAATAACAGCACCCTCTTTCTGCCATATTTATCACTTAACCAGCCAGCTCCTGAAACGCCGATGATGCATCCAAGTAACGCGGAACTTACGTACCATCCCTCCATACCCGCACTGAGTTCAAACTGTTTTCGAACCATGGACAGAGTGCCGGAGATAACGGCAGTATCATATCCAAAAAGAAATCCTCCAAGTGAGGCAATTAATGAAAGGCCGATCAGGTTTAATCTTTGCTTGATATTGACCATTATGATGTAATTACGGATGGCAATTTAAGCTATGAATGAACAAATAAAAATTAATGTATTTATTATTTAATATGTCAGGTTATTGTAAATCAATATTTTTAAATTCGTAATGATCAATAATATCATAAAATTCTTATTTTTTGATCTGCCTTAACACATTTTCACAATATTACCTTTTACCAGAATCATTAATATCTGTGTTAAATGGCAGTTCCCGTTCGGGTACTAAAAGTATGAAATAAAATTTAATGTAATGAATACATATCGTAAACATTTTCTACTGTCTCTCATCCTGATTACTACGGCTGCACTTGGTCAGGATAGTGGTAATTCCTTAGTAAGGCTGTTGGATTTTGCAAATGAAACACGGGATTATAAAGAGGGATATTTCAAGAGTATAGGCGAAAATGACTTCAGGTACCATTCCATCCGGTCAGATATCAGTGAATCTCTTATTACAAGAGCAACAGATGGCTCAATGGCAATAGAATGGCTTACAGAACCTGTAGAAAGTCTGATCAAAGATAAAGGCGTAGGATTTTTATGGATCGCAGCGATGGACATTACCGGTGATAAATGCGGATTTGATTTATACCTGAATGATCAGAAACGATTCACAATAAAATCGGGCACCCTGGATTCATGGTCAATGCAAACATCCGATGGAGGCACCCTGAAATTGAGCTCCATTGAAAAAGATCATCATGGAGATACGCACGGATATATGGCCTTGTGGGCACCTTCCGACTGGTTAATTCCAGGCGAACCACAAAAGATAAAGATCGTTGGCGAAGCGGCCGGATCCAATGCCTGGATCATTGTATATAAAGCAGATGATGCCGCATTATACTTGCATCAGTCCGTCGAGTATGATAAATGGGTAAACCTGAAGGCCATAAAAGAGGATGACAAATACAGCGTATCACTTACCTTACCAGCATACTTTGATAATGAAAAGTTATATTACTCATCCGGGGACAAGTCAGGGAAAGTAGTTACAAAACCTGGGAATATGGATAATGTAGCCCAGTTTGAGCTTCCCGGGAAATCCTTCGGCCAACCTCTATATATTAAGGATCCCAATGGAGAAGTTTTGGTTGTCAATTCATTCGGCAAGGAGGAGCAGAACTCAAAATTACTGTATAAAGCGATTCTCAAAAACAAGCAATCAATTCAGGAAGACGGCAGTATAGAGATCAATGCACAAAGGATTTATAGCCCAAAAACAGTACAAAGCCTGAATGGACTTGCTCAATCCAAATTATCAAACGGTAAAATATATTTAATGAATTCCAGCCATCAGGATATAGCATGGATGGATTCTCCTGAAAAATGTGTTCTTGAACGGGATACGATGCTTTTATCTCCATTATTTGAACTGGCATCAGAAAATCCGGATTATCGTTTCGATGTTGAAGACGCTCTAATGTTGAAGGAATATATTCAACGCCATCCCGAAAAGAAATCCCTGGTCCGGCAAATGCTGGATGATGGAAGGATTTCCTGTGGCTCCACTTTTATACAGCCCTATGAGGAAATGTATTCCGGGGAATCGCTTGCCCGGCAATTCTATTTTGGAGCGAAATGGTTGAAGGATGAATTCAATTACGATGCCAGGATATATTGGAATGTGGATGTTCCGGGTCGTACCCTGCAGATGCCCCAGATCATGAAAAAATCCGGGACTGATTACCTGATGATGAGTCGTTTTGAAAAAGGTGTATATAATTGGTATAGCCCGGATGGTTCATATGTTACCGCTTTTTCTCCGGGTCACTATGCTGATGATTTCAGGCCCTTGCAGAAAAATTTCTATGAAGCAGCTCAATATTTAAGTTCCACAGCACTCTTCTGGGAAAAATATTACAAGGAAAAAACAAAAGATTCTGTCGTCCCTGTTCTGTCGGATTGGGATATGAGCCCTGCAGTTGACTATTCGCCATTTATTCAGAATTGGGAATCCCTGACCGAGTTACAGAATGAAAATGGAGATTTTGAAAAAGTTGTTTTACCTGAATTCAGCATATCATCCGGTCCTGAATTTTTTGATGCTCTATCCGCAGGGATTGAAGATATCCCTTCCATAAAAGGGGAAAGACCAGCCATTTGGTTGTATATTCATGGCCCTTCACATCAAAAAGCACTCAAGGCCAGCAGGGAAGGCGATATCATATTAACACAGGCTGAAAAATTTGCTGCTGCCAATGCGATGATCGAAAATAGTTTCAAGGATTATCCGCAGGTTGAGTTAAATGAAGCCTGGGAAGCGAAGATCTACCCGGATCATGGATGGGGTGGGAAGAATGGTCAGATTACCGATAATTTGTTCCTTCAAAAATACCTTGATGCAAAAAGTACCGGAGAACATATTCTCGACAGGACCTTGAAGGATATTTCGGCAAAGATCAAAGTCTCCAAGGAGAAAGGCATTCCGGTAGTGGTGTTTAACAGCCTCAACTGGGTCAGAACCGATGTAGCCAGTGTTACATTATCATTCGATCCTGGTGAAGGAAAGGATTTAATCTTAAAGGATGCAGAAGGGAATAAGGTTCCGCTTCAGATAACCGATTCAGAGCAGTATCCGGACGGGTCCCTTCGAAGGGCGACGTTGTGCTTTATCTCTGAAAATGTACCTTCTATGGGTTATAAAACCTTTTATTGCAGCCCTATGGTAGAAATTAAAAATGAGAGCATGGATAACCACGGGAAACTGGAGAATCAATACTATAAGCTTGAATTTACTGATGGGGGATTGCAAAGTATTTATGATAAGGAACTGAATGTAGAATTGATCGATCCTTCAAAATTCAAAGGCGGAGAAGTATTTACTATGCGATCAATTGGAAATGGCGCCGGTGAATTCTCTGAAGTCCAGCAACCGGACATGGAAGGATTTGATAAAACCAGCAACTATGAAATGCATTGGGACCTGGAACACAGCGGTCCTGTATTTACTTCCTGGAAAATGAGGCAGCCAATACATCATGCCGTGGTAGAACAGGAAGTGATCCTTTACCATGAATTGAAAAGAATTGATTTCAAAACAAGTATTCTAAACTGGGAGGGAATACTATTCAGAGAATTCCGCTTTGCCATGCCCCTGAAAATGGAAGGTGGCCAGGTAGCTTATGAGGTGCCATATGGTGTGGTGGAAATTGGCAAGGATGAACTGGATGGAGATGCCGGTGAAAGATATACGATTCCTTGTAAGGACACAAGACCCAGGGGAATACAGAACTGGATCAGTGCCTATGATGATAATCATAGTGTTATGCTGAGTTCCTCTGTTGTCGCAGCAGATTACCTTGACCCTACTGATAACCCAGTTCCGGATATCATACTGCAACCCATACTCTTTGCATCCCGGCAAAGTTGTCATGGTGAAGGAAATGATTATCTACAGACAGGGGATCATAAATTCTCATTTTCATTGACGTCTTCCCCTGCAGACTGGAGGTCATCGTTTAAATCCGGCTTGCAGGCTAACGAAAAACTAATCACGATGGTGGCTTCAAAGCAGTATTCTGATGCAGGATTACCGGAAGAATTAAGCTTTATGAGCGATGAGGCAGGCAATCTTCTGGTGACTACAATCAAAAAAGCTGAAAACAGTCAGGAGATTATAATACGGTTTGTTGAAATCGAGGGAAAAGACACCAGTTCAAAAGTCAATTTTTTCCGCCCTGTAAAGAACATGGAGAAAGTTAATCTGATCGAGGAGCCTATTGAGGATCCTGATCCGGTTCAGGATTTAAATATTGATATTGGACATCATGCTATAGAAACCTATGCAATAGAGTTGGAATAGAAACGAACAAATTTTGCCGGCATAGATAACCCGAATAATACGGACAGGAAAAGTCCTTTAACATCAGACCAATGAATAATCTGGCAGTAATTTTTAATATAGCATTCCGATGAGCCTCGTCAGGAGATTAATTAAGGTAATTATCAAATGTCCAGCTGATATAGTATAGACCACCAACCTGTGATGCTCCGAAACTGGTTGTATAATAATTGTTCAGCAAATTGGAGCCTCCCACCTTAATAATGGTTTTGATCCTTCTTATTTTATAAGATATATTGGCATCAATGGTTGCAAAGGCAGGAATTTCACCCGTTCCAAATGCAGATTGCCAAAGGAAGCTGTTCTGCCACCTGTAATTTACGGCAAATCCTACATTTTTTGTAAAATCCCTGTTCCCGGCTGAGATATTGAAGCGGTAATCAGGTGTATTAAAACTGGATTGGTAACCGGGGGTTACGACAGCATCCTCCAGCGAATTATATGCTACATTTCCCCGGATGTAGAACCCCCTGTCGAAATGGTAATCAGCTCCAAAGGCCCATCCGAAAGAGACCACAGAAGCATCCGTACTTATCTGGGTACTGTAACGTTTTTCCTGGGGTGTATTTGGATATTGTGCCACCAGTTGACTCCCGAGAAAACCCTCAAAGTAATTTCGGTAAATATAGGCATCCACAAATAATTTTCTGTTCAGATAAAGACCCTTATACCCGATCTCGAAAGCAGAAATGGTCTCAGGACCGAAAGGAGGAATCTTGACCGGACCATTTTCTGTAACGGGTTCGTCCGTAATGGGGTTTGGACCGGACAAGGGATAAACAGGATCATCTCCCCAATATTTTTCCTGAACCTCAGGTAATCCACCAATGGTATGGTATACCCCTGCATCAAAGTCAGTCCATTGATCCGATACGGAAGGGAAACGGAATGCCGTTTGGTACGAAGCCCTGAAATTATGATCCTGGGCCTTATCAAGAGAATAAACCAGGGATACTCTGGGTGTAAATTTTCCTTCAAACTTTTCATGCTTGTCATATCTGGCTGATGCAGTCACCTTAATCCTGTCCTTTAAAAATCCTTTGGCCATCTGAATAAAAGATCCGAATTGATTTACTTTGATCGGTTCACCCGGTTCATCAAAAAATACTGTTCCGTTCGAATTAATAATATATCCCCGTTCTGAAACACCAACAAGTAATTCGAAAGCCCGGACAAGATGTGTAAAGTTATACATACCTTCCACATGCCATATAGAACTTTTGTCCACCACCATAGATCCACCTTCATTAAAAGGCCGACTTGAAATACTATTAAACAGGGTATTAAATTCTTCTGTATTTGGCAAAGGAAAGGCTGGTTTGCTTGGATCAAAGATATTTCCGTTGGCATCCCGGTTATTGGCTGTTGTCCTGGCAAAATTATAAGCGGCATCCAATGATCCACCTGTCAATATGGTTTGTGCAAAGGCACCGATGTACTCTTCATACCAGACATCGCTTGGTTTCCAGGCCTCATTCATTAGAGTTGCCGTAGTCCCGGCATCATAAGATCTTCCTGAATGTTCAGTTATACCCCATCCCCGGAGATAGAAATTTGGACTTCTGAGTTCGAGTCTTCCTGAAAACAAATCAAAATCCACAACGGAAAACCTGTTTTGAGCAGTATATATGCTGTTGCCATTGCTATAGTTAACACTCGCAATAGCTTCGAGCTTTTCGGTTATCCGGTAATCGATTTCACCTGATATTTTAAGGTTGGAAGTATTCCCATAATCAACCAGGTCTTTCTCCTTCCAGCCCGTTCTGGTAATGATCTGATCCGGGAACTGGGAAGAGATACCAGCCACACAGGTCTCAAATTCCGGCGTACCGGGTGTTAATCCGTTATCGGTACATATCGTTTCAGCAATAACTGGCCCGATGTCACTGAGGTTCACCGGAACAATGGCTTCATCACCGTACACATTGACGCCATCATATCCCTGATTCGTTTCACGTGTTGATTCCGGATTATTGATATCGCCCACATCCCTGTAATCTGTAGCATACCAGTCCGTGGCTTTCAGGTAGGAAGCATTGATCTTAAAAGCCACCTTATCATTGAAAGAATGGGCAAATCTCAGATCAAAATTAGTATAGGGTGTAATCCCGTCACTTTCAGCGTTGCCTACATTCATCACCCCGCCTTTAGCAATAAAACTCACGCCCTGGTAATCAAAGGGATTTTTGCTCGTCATAAATAAGGTGCCGTTCATTCCCCCGGGGCCGTAACTGGCCGAGGAAGCGCCCACGATCAGTTCAACGCTTTCAACATCCAGTTCTGAAATCCCAAACAGGTTGCCCGCGGCAAAACTCAATCCCGGCGATATATTTTCAACACCATCGATGATCTGGTTCATGCGATAATTATTTTCACCTGCAAATCCCCTGGTATTAGGAAACCGGAAGGTCAGGCTGGCTACGTTCATATCAACTCCTTTTAACTGATACAAACCATCATAGAAATTATCTGCCGAATTCAATTGAATATCCTTTATGCCCATTTTTTCAAGGCTTACAGAAGAAAGCATTACCTTTTCCTCCACCCTGCCTGCAACAACTATAACTTCCTCCCCTAGTAAGGTGCCCTCTTTAAGAGTAATATCTACGTTTTCATTAGGATTGCTCAGATCAAATACCCTGGTTTCAAAGCCAACGCATGAAAATACCAGCTCGTAAGGTGGTGATATTTTCGTTTTGAAGGAAAAATTCCCTTTAAGATCCGTAATGGTGCCCACATACAAATCTTTCAGGACTACGTTGACGCCCACTACCGGTTCCCCTGTTTGTTCATTTTTAACACTTCCCGAGATGACATTTTCCTGTGCGGCTAACCCTATGTTGAGAAGTAATGCAAATAAGGTCAGATATATTATTTTTTGCATAAAATTCCTTTTAAGGCTGTAGGGATCAAAAAATAATTTATGCCCCTAAGCGTAATAGAACGCAAATTAATATAATTTTTTTAAAGATTATTATTCTTTTTTGCTAAAAACATACACTTTTGTTCCTCGAACACCACTAAATTAAAACTATAGTTATGGAAAAAAGAAGATTAATTTGGAGATTAGCAGCCTTTATGCTGTCTGGACTGATTATAACTGGATTGTTTACATTCACCAGTTGTAGTGATGATGACGATGAAGAACCAGAAGTAACGACTCTGGCGGGTGTGTACAGCATGACAGAAGCAATAACAACAACTGATATTGTTGATGCAGAAGATAGTGTGGTTATACCTTCCGGTTCAAATGTTACCGCCGTCATGGCAGGTGGTATTTTTGGTGCCAGTCCGTGTGACAATCCTGCGAACAGTGCTATTGATATGGCAACGGATGGTAAATTGTATTTTGTGTGTGTAGGAAGTGAGTCAGGAAAAGATGGCGTGGATGCCGGATCATGGACTGAAAGTAGTGACCTGTCTACATTAACATTAACTCTGAACTCGACAGTAGTTCCACCTACCGGATTTGTACTTACAGTAAATAATGTATCCATGACAGGAGCTGTTATTAGCGGATCTATATCTGGCGTTCCAATGCCCAATACATTACTTGGGGCAATACCGGGGTTTGAGGATATCGATTTCCCGATAATCCAGCTAGTTGGCGCAGATATTGAGTTTACGGCAGTTCCGGAACCATTTTAAGGAATCAAAATTAAAAAGAATTTTATCCCGCTCAGGACAGTTAATAAGCTCCGGGCGGGATTTTTTTTGCTGTCCAATGGTTAACATTTTATAGGGCTGTAACCTGCCTGGCAGCATGTGCAAAACCAAATAAGTAACATTCACTTTATTATTATAAAGTAGATTTTATTGAGTAAACTCTCTTACTCGGGATAGGAAGGGTTCCTGTTTAGGTTTTTTATTTGATAGATTATTCTATCCGGGATATTTTCCTAAAAAGCATGATAATATCTATTTTACTTCAATATTCTCCGGCACTTTATAATCCCAAAGCTCCATCGAGAATCCCCATCGATCGATAATCTTGTCAAGAAGCGTTCTGGATATGACGTAAGTGTTTTTCCTGTACCCTGCCATACGCTCAACATATTCCAAAAATACAGGTTTGGCATTTTCAAAATCCGGGATTCTGAATTGTTCATAAAGATCTTTCAGAAATGATATAGGCGCTTTTTCATACTCCTCGAATTTGATCTCTATAAGGTTTTGAGGAGGAATAAGTGACTTGGTTTCGAGGTAGTCATGGATCATTTGATCGTAAATGTCGAATATCATTTCCTCCAGTTCCTCCACACTGGCATAATGAAACCACAATGTAGGCAGAAGTTCTGTGAAGAACCTTTTAGAAGACAGGAAAACGATTATCGGATTACGAAGAATGAAGATAAACTTTGCACCCGGGTACATCTCCAGCATCACTTTTATCCGTCCTGTATTGCAGGGATTTTTCAACAAAGGGATATTTCCCCCGGTATTCATCATGGCTTTCTTTACCATCCTTGTGTAATCCTTCTTCCATTTCCAATAATCCCTATCTGAGAAGCCATTCATCCTGATATATTTATCATAATATTCAGCATAATCATGGGGGAAATACATGAACTGGTAATAGTTCATTGGATTGATATTGGTAAGGGCAAATTCTTCTTCCTGGGGATAAGCTACATTCAATCTAACATTGTCCCCCGGTCTTTTATCCGGAATTAGTCCACGCATTATGGTTCGGAAAAGGAATTTGCTTTTCAGGTTATTCGGAAAAACTGTCTGATACGTCGTAACAAATCCCATTTGAGGATCCTGTGAAATCAGATTATGCAAAAAGGTTGTGCCGGTACGCCAATGTCCAATGATGAAAATAGGATCCGACTTCAATTTGAATACCTTGCATTTGAAATTGTAATATATTTTCTCGTACCATTGAAAAAGAGATGAAACTAGCACAACAATGGATGTAAGGAAGGTCTTCAGATAATGTTTCCTCTCTATTTTCCTTCCCCATAAGGTCCTGATGTAACTTACGGGATGGCTTCCGATCAAGGGTGATATGGGTGGTAACTTAAATTTAGCCATGCAATCAGCAAAAATTATTTTAATCTACTTAATTCATTTATCTTTGACGCTTCATTGGAACCTAAACTTTATAATAAAGTCAGAAAAATTTGCCGGGAATTTCCGCTTATAGTAGGTTTGGGCTTTAAAAAATCCGTGATTCAAAATATTAATCTCAGATTGCTCTTGTTTTCAAAATTAACGGAATACAGACAAGTATGAAAAAAAACACAATCTTTTCTTATAGCTACGTGCTAATTGCATATATCATAGCCATTTACGCAGGCAAACTATCACTGGATCATATTCAGACATCTTCTGAAATTTTAGATATGCTTATTGCCGATGTTATTGCGACCGTGATTATATTCATTTTCAGCCTGATGTCCGGAAATTCCTCATTATATGATCCTTACTGGAGTCTGATACCTGTGCCCATTGCATTGTACTGGATATATTTATTCCCTGAAGGCAATCATACCCGGCATATATTAATGCTGGCGGCCATTTCAATATGGAGTCTGCGTTTGACCATAAACTGGATAAGAAGCTGGCCCAACCTATTACATGAAGATTGGAGATATAAGAAACTGGAAGAAGATTCAGGCCGCATGTATTGGGTTGTGAGCTTTTCAGGCATACATCTTTTCCCGACATTATTTGTCTTCATGGGGATGCTTCCTGTATTTATGGGATCAAAAAGTGAGGCAGCGGTTGGCATTTTTGATATTGCAGGCCTTTTGATTTGCCTGGCTGCGGTGGGAATCGAGTATCTTTCTGATGAGCAACTCCGAAAATTTAAACTATCAAATCCTGTTAAAGGTGCTAATATGGAGAAAGGACTGTGGGCTATATCACGTCATCCAAATTATCTCGGCGAGATCTTATTCTGGTTTGGTTTGTTCTTCTTCGCAATTGGGGACCACTTCAGGGAAAATGCCTGGACAGCTGTTGGTTTTATTGCAATGATTATACTGTTCAAGTTTATCAGTATCCCAATGATGGAGAAGAGGCTTGTAAAAACAAAGACGGATTATGAGGGATACCAGAAGCGGGTTTCAGCCTTGATCCCTATGAAATTTTAAAATACAGGCTTTGTTATTGTGTTAATCTGCTTAGTTTTTTAAAGTAATGGAGAAAAAGGCAAATATTTTTTTATTCTAATATTCGATATACTAAATTGACGACCAATAAGTTACCACTAGCTGTCTCTAAGAATCCTCGATATGGTATAAATTATGTCGTTTACCCTGAGCTGATTTTCAGTATCTATAAGCGAAGGTCTGATGCAAGCAAATAATAAGGAAAAACAATACTGGCACACAAAACCCAATTCCCAGATCCTGGATGAATTTAAAGTCGTCCCGGAAACCGGCCTATCTCCGGAAGAAGCCGCCAGCCGTCTCCGGGAATTTGGCCCCAATGAGCTGATTGAGCAAAAAACAAGGAGCATTTTGAAGATCCTGTGGGCTCAATTCACTGAAACCATGGTATTGATCCTGATCATTGCTGCCATTGTCTCTCTGTTCCTCCAACATTGGCTTGAAGCTTTTTCCATTCTGGCCATCGTCGTATTATTTGCTTTTCTGGGCTTCATACAGGAATACAGGGCAGAAAAAGCCATGGCAGCCCTGAAAAAGCTAGCGAAACCTATGGTTCGGGTGTTAAGGGGGGGCAATATCCTGGAGATTTCCTCCTCCGATCTTGTTCCCGGGGACGTTGTACTCATTGAAAATGGAAATATTGTGCCGGCTGACTGCAGGATTTTGGAAGCACATAACCTGCGTGTCCAGGAATCGGCTCTAACAGGTGAATCCCTTGCGGTTAATAAACGTACTGATGCCCTGCAGGAAGATAATATTCCCCTGGGTGACAGAAAGAACATGGTCTATCTGGGTACAGTAGTAACACAGGGAAGAGGAAAAGGCATTGTTACAGATACCGGGATGTCTACAGAACTCGGCTCGATAGCCACCATGCTTCAACAGGTTAAATCAGAACAGACACCCCTTCAGAAGCGGCTTGATAATGTAGGTAAGATACTGGCTATTGCCGGAGGAATTATTGCGTTCCTGATAGCCCTTTTTGGTTTCTTAAGGGGTGAAGATATTGGGGAAATGTTCCTGGTAGCCATCAGTGTGGCGGTAGCCGTTGTGCCGGAAGGACTACCTGCCGTGGTTACTGTCACTCTGGCGATAGGGGCAAGAAGGATGCTTGCCAGGAATGCACTGATCAGAAAGTTACCTGCTGTAGAAACTTTAGGATCCGTCACAGATATCTGTTCGGACAAGACAGGTACCTTAACGCAGAACAAAATGTCGGTGACCTATATAGGCACCCCCCAGAATACCATCTATCTGGATGGTACAGATTCAAACCTGAAAGAGATAAAATTTAATAACCCGGACCCTTCCTTATCTCCCATCTTAATTGCTTCCAGTCTATGCAATGACTCTTCTGTTTCGAATGGAAATGAAGGAAAATCTGAGGATACAGTCATTGGCGATCCGACAGAAGTAGCTCTGGTGGTCGCAGCCAATAAATTCTCATTAAACAAGAAAGATCTTGAGATCTCTTTCCCGAGAATCGGAGAAATCCCGTTTGACTCAGATAGAAAGCGAATGACCACCGTTCATCGTGTAAATGACGGATTAAATTCTGATCTATTGGGTTTTACCGGATTGGATCTTAAATCAGGATCACCAACTGTATCATTTACAAAAGGAGCATTCGATGTCCTGCTTAAAATGTCATCCAGGATATTATTTAATAATGAAATTGTAGACCTGGACGACAATTTAAAAAACTCCCTTATCAAGACCAATAAGGAAATGGCCGAAAAAGGTGTAAGGGTACTGGGTGTAGGATTTAAGACTTTTGATGAAACTCCTGAAGAAGCAAGGACTGAAAAAGATATTGTCTTGTTGGGATTAATCGGCATGATAGATCCTCCAAGAGAAGAAGTAAAACATGCTGTCATTAAATGTAAAACAGCCGGGATCAGGCCAATCATGATAACGGGCGACCACCCGCTGACAGCCAATTACATTGCCAATAATCTGGGCATTTCCGAAGACAATCATGTGGTTACTGGTTCTGAACTCGAACTGCTTTCTGATATTGAACTAAGGAAGGTTGTAGATAAAGTATCGGTCTATGCACGGGTTTCTCCGGAGCATAAGCTTAGAATAGTCAGGGCCTTACAGAAACAGGGTCATATAGCTGCCATGACCGGTGATGGAGTTAATGATGCACCTGCCCTGAAACAGGCTGATATAGGAGTCGCTATGGGTATCACCGGTACAGATGTATCAAAAGAAGCTTCGGATATGGTCCTGCGGGATGATAATTTTGCCACCATCGTAGCTGCCGTTGAAGAGGGCAGGGTCATTTATGATAACATTCGAAAGTTTGTGAAATTCTCTATTGCCGGGAATCTGGGAAAGGTGCTGGTTATGATCCTTGTACCAGTAATTACAATCATGATGGCAGGCCTGGGATTAGATCCTATCACGATTCCCCTGGTTCCCCTGCAACTATTGTGGCTCAACCTGCTTACTGATGGATTGCTGGGCCTGGGCCTGGGCGTGGAACCCGCCGAGTCCTTAACGATGAAAAGGGCACCATTGTCTCCAAAATCGAATATTTTCAGTGATGGTGTAGGAGGACAGATCCTGAGAACAGGGTTTATAATAGGTATTATATCCATCTCCATTGGTATAATTGCATGGGCTGATCAGAATCCTAAATGGCAGACCATGACCTTCAGTGGTATCGCTTTTGCACAGATGTGGCAGGCTCTGGCTACCCGGTCATTCAGAGATTCTGTTTTTCAGACAGGCTTATTTACCAACAAGGTGATGTTTTATATGATCGTTCTTACTTTCCTCATGCAGATGGCCGCATTATATATACCTTTCCTACAGGTTTTTCTATCCACACAACCGCTAACGCTGAATGAATTGCTGATCTGCATTGGGGTCAGTGGATTGGTATTGGTTGAAACCGAAATTGAGAAAGCCATCTCCAGGTACAGCAGGATGAAATTTTAATCTTGTACCTGCCTTACACTAATAATTATAGATTTAATTATATAATTAATTATATAATTATTTTAACTACCATCCTTCCCAGCCTAAGGGCCACCGGGGATCGTTGATGTCATAAACAAAGGAGTTAAGATGCTCGTCACATCTTTTGAATGCATAACTCCGTGGATATTCGGGTCGAATACCAGCATTAAAATTCATAAATTGATAACCCAATTGATGGGCTGAGGCACCAAAGAATCCATGTACAGGTGCTTCTGTTTCATCTGTATAGAACAGGTTTCCTTTTATCCGTGCTGGTTGTGGATCAAAGATGCTTCCTACATTGGCACTCTGGTCATATAAAGCATTCCAGAATGTATAGGCATTTTCTGTCAGGGAATATTGATGTACATGTATTAGGTAATAATCATTGCTGAAATGTTCAACAAAGGATATGGGCATATAAATTTTGTTACCGTTAAAATCCCGGTCAGAAACCACAGAGATCCTGTTGATATCGAATTCATGTTTAAAACAGACCCTTGTTTCAAAATCATTGACCATATCAAATCTGTAAAAGCCATCCCATTTCCACCGGTAATAGTTTTTCTCATCGACCGGATCATTTACCACCACATAAACTTCATGGCCCTGTTTCTGAATCTCGGATTTCAGGTTAAAAATATAGTATATTGAATCGACGGGGGGCACAGGCAACATTTCTTCAGGCTTGGATTCGATCGTTTTACCTTCAGCTGTATTTATTGACAAGGTATATACCCTGCCTATCTCACCGGTAAAAACAGGATCTGTCTGATAGATCCCTGGCCTTCCTTCGTATAATACTTCTTCCCTTCCTGTATCATCCCGTATGATTACCAATGCGCCGGATACCGGGGGATTGTTTCCTGCTGTACCCTCTGAATAGGCACTGCTGTAGGAAAGCCTTACCTCATATGGACCAGGTTCATTGGTGATCAATCCATCGACAACGATTTGAGGTTCAGTTACTTCATATTCCACAGATATCGGGACCTCACATGAGAACAGGAAAATAATTCCCAATACTA